>NZ_JAPPWA010000002.1:1540802-1848963 GCF_029815055.1 Ignatzschineria sp. RMDPL8A
AGTCCTGCGATCACCCCGCCTGCTACCAGCGTCACATCTTCCGGGATCGGAACCCCAAATCCGCACAGCAGTAAAACGATGAATACGGCGACGTATCCATAGTCAATAAAGATGAGTTCCAACCACGAAAATAGATCCATACTTTAATATACACCGGCACAGCATCGATCCTTTGATCTTTGCCATGCTTTTGCGTCTTGGTGCCTCCTATCCTCTCCTTAAATATTGTCGATCCTGCGTTACATCATCAGGGTTCCTTAACGATAATCACTATTTTTAATCACCAGTTCAATCGCTTCCCACGCCTTTTTAAGCCGCTTTTCAGAGACGGTAATCACCGTTTTCATCGGCTGAGCAAAAAAGGAGACCGCCATCTCTTCAATCATCCAGCGATACTCTTCCACCGCGCCGTAAAGTTCTTCACGATTTTTAAAGAATTCCCGCGCTTTTAGATAATTTTGCCAATGGGATTCAAGCACTGCGTGTTGCGCTTTATCGCGATTCACATTTTGCGGGAAGCGTTCAACTCGAATGGCCATCGCCTCTAAATATCGAGGAATTTGTAAGCGCCATTCCCGCGGCGTTTGGCTAATAAAGTCCACATAGATTAAGCGATCGAGATGGGTTTTAATCTCCCGTTCAATCATCGCTTTATTCATCGGGTGAAGCGTATTTAGCGTTTCGCGCACGGTTTTATAACGCTCAAAAATATCGATAATCAGCCCACTTAAATCGGTGGCATTTTTCACAATTTCACGGCGAAGACGCTCCACAATGTGATTAAACGTTTTCGCATCTCGGGGCAATTCATTTGCCTCAAAGCCATCTTTAATTACCGCGCGCATGAGATCTTCACGGAGTGCCTCTTCACTGCCAACCGGGCGAAACATTAACGCCAATTTCCCAAACTGTGGCCATTGACGACGGAGATATTTAATCTGCTCACTAAGTGCATTGAGGCTCAGTTCAATCAGCGTGGTGAGATGTTTCTGCTCCGCCACCGCTTCCCGGTCGCAGAGCTCCATTTTAAGCTGATCTTTTTTAAGAACAAGCGCAGGATAGCCCATCAATTGGATACCATTACGATTAAAACTGACCGATTTTTCCAGCGCCCAACTGTTCGGATCGAGCACCGTATCATGATCCGGAAGATGAGTGTCAGATGCGTTTTGAGTGCCCGCTTGATGGTGATGCGTACCATTTTCCTCGCCGGATTTCCCGCGAGTTTTACGCACTTTAACTTTCGGCTTGCCCTTTTCTACAAGCGTTTGGAACGCTGAGGCCGCTTTTGCTTTAAAGGTTTCCCGCAGTTCATTGAGATCACGGCTCTCGCCCAAGGTTTTCCCGCCAGTATCGATCACACGGATATTCATACGCAGATGGCGCGGCAATGCCTCTTCATTAAAATTGTGCGGTTCGATAGTAATGCCGGAGCGCTTGGTTAAAAAGTCGGCGATTTGATAATAGAGATTCCCCTCACCAAATTCGAGGCGCTCCACCATTTCGGCCGCCACATTGGGAAGCGGGACAAAATTCCGGCGTAACGCGCGGGGCATGGTACGCATAATCTCCACCACCTTTTCTTCAATCAGCCCGCGTACCAGCCAATCAAGGCGCGTTTTATCGAGCAGATTGAGCGCAGCCAGCGGAACCAAGAGCGTCATTCCATCGGATTCATTCGATGGATCAAACAGATAGAGCGCATTTAAGGTTAATTGATTAAACTGCACCGTTTCAGGGAAATCTTCGAGATTGAGCGCATCATCACGGGCTAAAATATCGGCTTTCGTTAAGATGAGCGAATCATTATTGTTCGGCGTTTTACACCATTTTTCAAGGGCGGCAACGGAGTAACAATCGGCGGGAATGCGTTTTGTGTACCACTCAAAGAGCTGCCATTCTTCCACTAAGATATCGCGGCGACGGGTCTTTTCTTCCATCAGCTCAACATCTTCAATCACCTTGCTATTTTTACGATAAAACGGCGCACGAATATTGATCTCCCCTTCCACGAGTCCTTCACGAATCATCAGCTCTCGGGAGAGCTCAGGCGCGACTTTCCCGTAGCTAATTTGGCGATTGGCCACAACGGGAAGCCCAAATAGTAGGAGCGTTTCATACGCAGCCGCTTGCCCTTGGGTTTTACTCCAGTGAGGCTCGCTATATTGTTTTTTAATGAGGTGATCTGCGATCGATTCAAGCCACGCCGGATCAATCACCCCACAGGTGCGCGCGTAGACTTGGGAGGTTTCCACAATCTCCATCGCCATCACCCATTTCGGCGGCTTTTTAAAGAGAAACGAGCCAGGAAAAATCTTAAATTTACGATTATTGGGGCCCGTATACGTTTTATCATCGCCAATCATCCCGATCTGATCGAGAAGGCCCACAAGGAGCGACTGATGAATCAGATCTTCTGAAAAACTCGGGAATCTAAATTCGTCATTGTCTGAGTCTTTATTATTTTTACGATTGCCATTACCGCTGCCGCGTCCTTTTTTACTCACCTCTTTTGTCACCGTTGGGAAAGGATTAATCGAGAATTTCATCGATTTCAGTAACCCTTCAATTTGGCGATAGAGATCGTACCATTCGCGCATGCGCATGAAGTTTAAAAAATACTGCCTACACAATTTACGCAGCTGCGATTGCGAGCTATTGACCGCGTAGGATTGATACCAGGTCCAGAGATTTAAAAAGCTAATAAAATCAGAATGAGGCTCTTTAAAGAGACGATGTTTTTCATCGGCCTGTTGCTGAAATTCAAGGGGCCGTTCCCGCGGATCTTGGATCGACATCATCGCAACGAGCACCAATAATTCATGCCCAACGCCCCGTTTTACTCCATCAAGCAGCATCGCCCCAAAGCGCGGATCGATCGGTAGGCGCGCAAGATCATTCCCGAGTCTTGTTAATGTACCATTATGGCGCACGGCTCGAAGCTCACGCAGCGTGCGAAATCCCTCCCGAATTTGGCGCGTTTCAGGCGCTTCAATAAAGGGAAACGCTTCCGGATCGCCAAGGCGAAGATACCCCATCTGTAAAATTACCGAGGCTAAATGGGTGCGTAAAATTTCAGGGTCTAAAAACTCAGGGCGACTCTCAAAATCCTCCTCACTAAAGAGACGAATACAGATCCCTTCACTCACTCGCCCGCACCGCCCGGCACGCTGATCGGCGGAGGCTCTTGCGATCGGCTCAACGAGCAGACTCTGTAAGCGCGAGGTGGGATTATATCGGCTAATCCGTGCAACGCCCGAATCGATCACATATTTAATGCCCGGTACAGTGAGCGAGGTTTCGGCAACGTTGGTGGACAAAACAATGCGAGGACGATTGCCCGGGCGGAAAATCCGCGATTGCTCTGCTTGGCTTAAGCGTGAAAAGAGCGGCAAAATCTCATAATAACTCGCAAATTCTCGGCGAAGCTCATCAGCCGCCTCCCGAATCTCCCGCTCACCGGATAAAAAGACGAGAATATCCCCGCGCCCTTCTTGCGAAAGCTCGCGCACCGCATCAATGATCCCCTCATTGAGATCTTTTTCATCAGAATCTTTCCCACCATCCATCTCCAAAAGAGGACGATAGCGCATCTCAACGGGATAAGTTCGGCCTGAAACTTCAATAATCGGCGCTTTTTTCGCACCGCCAAAATAGTTAGAAAACTTCTCAGGGTCGATGGTTGCCGAGGTAATGATCAATTTAAGATCGGGGCGGCGTGGCAAAATATTCTTTAAAATACCGAGCAGAAAGTCGATATTGAGGCTACGTTCGTGCGCCTCGTCGATAATTAAGACTTCATATTGATTGAGATAGCGATCGCGGGAAAGCTCCGTGAGTAAAATCCCGTCAGTCATCAGTTTAATGACGGTATCGTCCGCGGTTTTATCATTAAAGCGCATCTTATAGCCGACAAATTCCCCAAGGGGACGATCAAGCTCTTCTGCTATGCGCGAGGCCACCGAGTGCGCAGCAATTCGCCGAGGCTGAGTATGCCCAATTAATCCGCGCGAGCCAAACCCAAGCTCAAGGCACATCTTCGCAAGCTGAGTGGTTTTCCCCGAGCCCGTCTCCCCGCAGACAATCACCACCTGATACTCGTTTAATGCCTCTTTGATAATCTCACGCTTTTCCGCAATGGGAAGCGCATCATCATAAGTGATCTTCGGCACATTTTTCTGGCGCAATAACACCCGCTCCGCCGAGCTAACAATTCGCTCTTTCAGCGAGATCAGCGCCTCATCCATCTCCCGATGATTATCACGCATCGCCCGCTTAAGATCGCGTTCTAAAAAGTAACGATCTTTCGTTTCAGTGTGAGGAAGCAGTTGCTCTAATTTTTTAAGCTCGGTGGCAATATCCATAAAATGTCTTAGTTATTATCGTAAACAAATCAAAAAGAGCTATTTTACCATAGCTCTCAATTATTTTTAGATTCTCAAACCGCGCTTTAATTAATTCCGCCCATAAAAAAGCCCTCAATCGAGGGCTTCCAATATTTTTACTTCGTTTTAATCAATTTTAGAGATCGTTAAATCTCAAAAATCTCATCTTCCGCATCGTCGGTGACGCTGTTGAGGCGGTAGTTGGTGTTGTCCATCTCTTGGTTCGCGTTTTGCGTTTTGTTGAGGTCTAACCAGTTATCCATCCACATGAGCGGTTTTTTCGCGATCGGTTTGTAGGGGTTTTCTAAGCCTAAGAAACCGTAGAGTTCTTGCGCGTTCCAAAGTACCCACTCATCGAGGAGCGTTTTGTTGAGCCCAACGATTGAACGATTTTCACTAAAGAGATACTCATTCCAATCGAGCTCTTGCGAGATCACCGAGCGGATAATTTCGTGAACGTACTCTTTGTTTTCTTCAAAGAGATTGCGCCACTCTTCTTCTCTAAAGAGAATCTCAAGCACCGCTTCGTCCATCATCACGTGCACTTGCTCATCTTGTGCGATTTTTTGCACGAGTTTGGCAATGCCTTGGAAGATATTTTGCTCAGCGAGCGCGAATGTACACGCAAATGAGCTCATAAATTCGATTTTTTCTAAGCAATAAAGCGCAACAAAGCCTTTTAAAACCACCGCTTTAAGCTCTTTTGAATCCCGCTCAACTTGCCCTAATTTATAGAGCGCGCCGTAACGGTCAAGCTCATTGAAGCAGTCGATAATGGTGGTAGAACGATTTAAGACTTCATCGTTACGCATCACCTCTTTAAAGACTTCTTGCGGATCGGAGATACATTGGCGAATGATCTCTGAATAGGTGAGCGCGTGCAGGTTTTCCACTTCCGATTGCTTCGAAAGCATCACCCACAGCTCACTATTGGTGACAAATGGCGCAAATAATGGCGCGATGGTACGCGATGCCACCGAGTCGAGCTCCCATTGGAACGCGAGGGTTTTCACCATAATGTCATAGTTATTTTTCGAGCAGTTGAGTAGGTCCATACGTGATTGCTCAAGATTCACCTCATCTTCCGTCCAGTCCATGGATTTTTGAAGCTTATACAGATCAAATAGACGAGGATATGGCGTGTTGATTGAATCGTATAACGCAAGTGGTTCGCCCAAAAAGAGCGGATAACGCCCTGTTTGCCACGCATCATTATCCTGATTAAAAATTGACGTTTCGAGAACAGCGTCCTTCATTTTACCAATCCTTTATATTAAAGCTGTTGGTTACAGTTGATATAATTGCCATTTCCAACAATCAAACATCTTGGCAATTACGATCGTCGTACCTTATAAAAATGGGGCTGTTACGACGCACCCTAGCCCCACCATTTTACCCGAGCCATAGCTCAAGGCCTTGTGTACCTTACAGCGTACACGCACCGCCCGCACAACTTGCATCGGCAACGGTTTCATACCCTTCATGCACAATGCCCGACGCACTATTTAAGTAGTAACGTGTTTTACAACCGAGGCGCATCATGTAGATGAAATCCGTTAAAAGCTGACGGGTTGAGATGGTTTGCTCTTCTTGCAGATTGAGATAGAGGTCCGCGGAGATCGCTTGCCCTGTAAATTTCTGAATAATCGCATACATCTCAATTAAGTCTTTTGAATCTAAGTTCCACGCAATATCATAATATTGGCCGAGCTCATCCATATCGGGCGCAAGCAGTAAGTTTTTGCCCGTGCCTGAGGTTTTCATCACTTTAAGATTACGAATTGGATAGAGACCGTTCGTGGTATTGGTGAGCTGGCTTGACGATTCAACCGGCATCATCGCTTCTAGCACACTGTGACGAATCCCGCCCTGCTCAATAATTGCTTGACGTAACGCTTCCCAATCGTAGCGAAGCTCCGCATCATGCACCGAATCCACATTTTTATTGTAGGTATCGATCGGTAACCAACCCTCTGGGTATTTGGTTTTATCGATCCACGGCGCATTGCCTTTCTCTTTGGCAAGACGAAGACTCGCTTTATGGAGATAGTAACTGTGGCGCTCGGCGATAAAATGGATATAGTTTTTTCCTTCACGTGAAGCGTAGCTCAATTTATGCATCGCCATATCGTGGGCAAGGTTAGTAATTCCCACCCCGATCGAACGGCGCGCTTTTGCGGTCACTTCAAGGGATTTAAATGGATACTCCATAATCTCCATGACGTTATCGATCATCAGCGCGGTGTAGTACGCAATCTCTTCATACTCCTCTTCCGCAATACGGCCCACCACAAGTGATGCCAAGCTACAGAGCCCAATTTCCCCTTCCGGATTGTCGCTATAAAGATCCATCATGCCGGTATACGGTTTTGTCGGAAGCGCAATCTCTAAACAGAGGTTACTTGAATAGATCGTATCTTTAAACGGCGTGTGGCGGTTCATCTCATCGATATAGGTGAGGTAGATACGCCCCGTTTCTGCCGATTCGGTGAGCGCTTTGATCGCAATTTCACGGGCTTTTACAAATTGTTTTTTACAGTCCGATTTCTCGTATTTGTCATAGACCGCTTTAAAGTGTTCATAATCGCTTGAGTAGAACGCCTCGTAAAGATCCGGCGCTTCAAGCAGACTGATCAGCATCCAATCTTCATTTTTTGCCACTTTTTCAACAAAGTAACGATTAACGAGCATCGCATAGTCGATATCACGAATTCGTTTTTGCGTTACCGTTGTGGGGTTTTTAAGCACTAATAGATCGAAAATTTCAGGATCGAGCGTATTGAAATAGACCGTCGCACTTCCGCCACGGCTTGCTTGCATATTGGCATGTACCGCCGATTGAATCATACGGTAATAAGGGAGTTTTCCTTGATGGACAACGCGCCCCTCTTTCACCGGATCCCCTTTTGAGCGCGTTAACAGATGCGCCCCAATCCCTGCACTCGCACAGGTCATCATATACGAGATATGATCCCCAACCGAGAGCGATTCAACATTATCATCGGTGGTATATACACAGCACGACGCATAGCCTTTATGAGGCGTACGCATGTTGATTAACATCGGCGTTGGGGTATTAATTTTAAGCTCATTTAAATAACGATAAAGTTTTTTAACGTCTTCTAAACGGCGCTCACGCGGCTGGTTCTGCATGTTTTGCATCGCCATCCCCATAAACATAAATTGAGGCGATTCTAAACAACGTCCCGTCACACGATTGCTAATGAGATAGCGATCTTTCATCTGGTGAAGCGTGGTGTAGTTGTAATTAATATCGATATTGTGATCGATCACCGCATCAAGCTCGTTGAGCTCTTCGGCGTTATAATCCATATTTTCCCAATGTTTGAGCGAAATCATGTGCGCATAAAATTCAGGAAGCGATGGAATTTGACGAAATCCGCCAAACGCTTCTTTATAGATCGTCCCGATTAAAAGACGGCCCGCCATCTTAAGATGACGATGATCTTCACGTTCAACACAGGCATCAATCATCGCTTTGTGCAGTTCTAACGTCGTGCACCCGTCGTAACATTTACGGTACGCTTCTAGCGCAATCGCACTCCAATCGACTTCATAATGAGAGGCAAACTCCGCCCATTTATTGAGTTTCTCGGGAATAAATTCTTCGCGTTCTCCGCTACTTTTTACGACGTAATTGATCATGATTTAGCCCTATTTATACATTTAAAAGAATACAAAAAAAAGAATATTCATTAGTCTAAAAAAAGAGGCAAAACCGAAGCGTCCACGGATTTCCATGGAGGCGCGTCTTTATACCCCTTTTTTTAACCTAAGGCGCATAAAAACGAAGAAGTAGGCTGTATAGAAAAATTCTAATACAAGAGGCTTCCCCGCTCTCAAGCATTTGTTAAGTTGTGTTAATTAGTTGATAGGTCTCCTGACTTATAGGTCTTAAAAATTCCTCAAGCCTTCCCAGATCTAACCTTTTACCCAGTGGCTTCTCCCGAGAAACTTCTAGCTAATTACAGTTGCGGGGGCAGTGTTTGCTTTCCACAAACTTCCCTTGAATCAACTTGTCGTTACTATAGCAAACTTAGCAAAAAAAGTTTGACCAAATAATTGAATGGACATTCGCCCATTTTTGTTATCTGTCTGATTTCATTTAACGGGAATATTGCATCAAAAGAGCGATTCTTATCGCGGTGATAAATGATAATAGTTCTCAATAGAAACGTTCGATTCGCCCCAATTCATTGGTGAAAGAATATTCAATTTTCATGAATTTTTATGATAAATATCAGTCAAAAAAGCATTTGTAGATCAAAACTCTAAATGAAAATATAATTGACTTAATTGAGGCCGATTTCAGGCGCAAAACAGCGCTTAAAACCGTTAGCGCCGTGCCTTTCGATAAGCGGTGATCATCTCTTGGCTCACATCCTTTGCGTAGCAAAGTGGACGCGCCCCACCAGGTTTTGAGTAGGCACTTCGCTTCCCGCAACGGGCCCCATTTTTCGCAAGATCATCCGGGCAAGCACACCGCCCCGCATAGCGCGCTTTCGATTCGCGAATCATCTTCTCGATAATCACCGCATCACTCTGTGCCATCGCGATCGGCAGATAGAGCATGCCTATCAGCAGACACCCCGCCACTTTTTTGACGATTTTTTTTAACATTCCCCAACACTCATTAACAATTTAAACAGCTCAATCCTACTTAATAAAATGTCTAAATGGAAGGGGAAAACGAATTTGAAAAGTCGCCTTCATAATTGGATAAATTGAGAGCGGATCATTTGCCTTATTTAAGCCCATGCTATTGATGAATCAAGTTAAATAAAATATGATCAAATGGTTCGATCAATAAATATAATTTTACGATGAGTGACGAAACAAATATAGAGTATTACAACCAAAATGCCGATGCGTTTTGCGAGCAGACTTGGGCAGTCGATATGTCTGAGTTATATCGCCCCTTTGAAGCCTATGTACCGCCAAAAGCGTCGATTTTAGATGTTGGCTGTGGCGCAGGACGGGACGCACTCTATTTCTACGAAAAAGGCTACGACGTTACCGCCTTTGATTATTCATTAGAACTGGTTAAAAATGCACAAGCCTTAACCGGACTTCCCATTTTGCACCGCTCTTTTTACGAGATTGATGAACGCTATCAATATGATGGAATTTGGTGTTGCGCATCGCTTTTGCACGTGCCTTTCGATCAACTCTCCGATGTTTTAATGCGCTTAGTGAGAGCTTTAAAAATAGAGGGCGTTGCTTATCTCTCCTTTAAATATGGCGATTCAATGCGCGAACATAATGGACGAATCTTTACCGATCTTAACGAGCAATCAATTCGCGCCTATTTAACCCCGCTTCCCGTTTCAATCCAAAAGGAATGGATTACCGAAGATCAGCGCCCCGATCGAGTAGAACGTTGGCTTAATGTCATTATTCAGAAAAAGGATTTTTTAGATGACGCTTCCCAGTGCCGAATGGCAGATTGAGTTTTTAAAATATATTCAAAACATTCTACAGGCAGGCTCATTCACCTCAACCTATAAATGCGCCCTATTAATCGCGCTTAGTAATGTCGCGATCGAAAAAGGGAGCGATACTGACGCGCCGTTAACAATTCATTATCGAGATTTAGCTGAGCAATTTATTCAGCTTTACTGGCACCAAGCGCGCCCCTATAAAATTGTTAATCAAACAGAAATTATCCTTGCGCAAAATACAGGTAATACGATCGCCATCATGCAACGAATCGATGAACTGCAAGCTCGTTATACAACGCTCGCCAATGCACGCCGTCAATCCGATTGGAATAGCACGATTACAAGTGTTGCCCAAACCGTTAAAAAAATGCCGGCGCAATATCTCCAAAATATCGGCGGTCAAACGTATCCTTTTTTATATGAATGGTCATCAAAAGGTATGGAGATTACCCTTAAACGCGGGGTGATGTACGGTTTTAGACAATTTAACGGCATTATTACACAGCTCGCGGAGCATAAATGGCTACAATTGATTCGTCAAAATAGCCAAAACGCGGAGCTTTTCCAAGACGATCACGATCTCTATACCTTCCTGTTTGAACCCTCGCGCCAAGCACTTGGTAAAGTCAAAGATCAATTAATTCCCCTCCAAAATAATTGCTGTTTTTATTGTGGCAAGCCGATTAAAGAGAACGATCATCACGTCGATCACTTTATCCCGTGGTCGCTCTACAGTAGCGATACAGGGCATAATTTTGTGCTCTCTGATAGCCGTTGTAATTTACAAAAAAGTGATGCTCTTGCGTCGCTTCCTGTATTAGCACGCTGGCTTGAACGCAACGAACTGCGCAATCATGAGATTATTGAAGCGATTACTCCGATTGGATTTATTTGCGATAAAGAGCGTAGCCATAATGTTGCCAAATGGGCATATTCGAAACTCTTTAAAGCCGATTCCTTTTTCTGGGTGCCTCCAAAAACATTAACGCGCATTGTAGAAAATCCCGATCTCACTTTTGACGCTCATAACGCAAAATATCCTGCTCCGTAAGATTATTAACATCATCAGCTTCATCCACCGCCCCAATTACAGCCAGCGTATCTATCTACGCACGGTTAAATAGATTAAACAAGCTAAATAAGCGTAATTGTTTCATGGGTAGTCGCATCAAAAAAGATTGGCGTTGGCGTCTCTTCAGCGAAATTGATCATACCATAGGAAGCGATCGATCCGCCTCGGGGATAGGTAATGCTACCGGGATTAATCACAGTGACCTCGTTCTTATGGCTTACAGCTGTCCGGTGGGTATGCCCGTGAAAGGCGATGCTTGCTTTATGAATTAGCGCGCGATTTCGTACCTCTTTTTCCACATGTTGATAGTGGGCAATGTGGCCATGCGTCATGTAGATGCGGTGTTTCCCGATGGTTTCGGAGCGTTCAAGGGGAAGCGTTAAAGCGCGTGAATCTTGAATGCCAAAATCATTATTGCCAATCACGCCGAAAAACTGAATATCAGGGAAAAGATAGGCCGCTTCCACCGCCTCTTTTGCACCATCGCCTAAAAAGAGCACGTAAGCAATCTCGCGCTCGTGATGGGCAATGATCTCAATTAAATGATCGGCACTGCCATGAGAATCCGATACAATCAGTGCGTTTAGCATATATCCCCCGAAATAATTTGGCTTTTATGGTTCTTGAAAACAGTTATTTTGAAAAGGTATCGTACCAAATAGACTCTAAATGAGCACAAAAAAGCGTAAAACCCTGTGAAATTTTACGCTTTTTGATTGATGGTTTTACAAAATTGATCGCGGGTTAGAGTGCTTCAAAGGTATTACAGGCTCTAATATCGCCCTGATCAAATCCGCGTTGGAACCACTCTTGACGCTGTTTGGATGTGCCGTGCGTAAAACTATCGGGCACAACGACTCCGCGAGATTGTTTTTGCAGACGGTCATCACCAATTGCGGCCGCGGTTTTCATCGCTTTTTCAAGATCACCGATCTCTAATAAACCACGCTCGCTCACATATTTACCCCAAATGCCGGCATAACAATCGGCTTGAAGCTCCATTTTAACCGAGAGCTGATTGGCCTCTTTTTTGCTCGCACCCGCTTGTGCTCTACGCACTTTTTGATTCGTGCCAAGCAGATTTTGGACATGGTGCCCAACCTCATGAGCGATCACATAGCCTTGCGCAAAATCACCGCCACCGCCTAAGTTTCGGCGCATATCGTCATAAAATGAGAGATCGATATAGACTTTATAATCAGCCGGACAATAAAAGGGGCCCATCGCTGCTTGCCCAAATCCGCACGCCGTGGAGGTTTGCCCTTTATAGAGCACAAGTTTAGGCTCTTGATAGGGGGTGCCCAGTTTTTTAAATTCTCGCGTCCATAAATCCTCGGTCATCCCAAGGGCCGCACCGGTAAATTCCGCCATCTTCTCCTCTTCTGGGGAGATGCGAACATTGGTTTCCGTCTGATAGGTGGTGCCTTCGCCGCCTAAAAGCGGCGATAGATCGATGCCATAATAGCCCGCGATCATCACCACTAAAAAGACCGCAATCCCGGCCTTCCCATTTAATGGAATCGGGAGCCCGCCTAAGTTTGCTCCGCGCCCACCGCCTGAACGACGTCGATCTTCAATATTATCGCTTCGTCTCTCTTTTTCCCAACGCATACTCTATCCTGCTCATTGATTCTAAAAGCTCTATTATAGGCAATTTATCGGGAATAATTAACGAATCTTAATAATTTATCAAATCGCTAATAGTAGGGTCGTTATTACCGGTTTATTATTAGGCTCATATACAGACATTATTTTGAGTAAACGCTAAAATGCTGATTCCGATGTCGCCCATTTTCTACCTCATCGATCATCGCAATGGCATAGTCGGCGTAGCTAATCTCGCTCTTGCCAGCTCGATTGATCATCAAAGTTTCACCCCCAATCTCATAATCGCCAGTTCGCGCGCCATCGGCATTAAACTCAGTAGCCGGGCTTAGGTAGGTCCAATTGACATCTCGGCGCTTTTTAAGCTCATCAAGTGCCATCGCCATATGGCTCGCAAGGGGTTTAAACGCTTCCGGGAAATCGGGTGTATCCATCAATCGCGTCTGTTTCGCCTCATCGACATAGAGGCTTCCTGCCCCACCAACTACAAAGAGGCGCTGTGGCTTACGGCTCAAAAGATCGGCAAGATAGGTTAACGAGGATCGGTGCAGATGAAGCTGTGACGGAGACCAAACCGCAAAGGCATCGATAACTGCATCAGCTTCCCGGAGATCATCATCGGTGAGATAAAAAAGATCCTTCTCTAAAACGGTAACATGATCATGTTGTAAAAATTCAGAGGTAAGATTAGCGCGATTTCGCACAATGGCAATCACACGATGGCCTCGCGCTAGCGCCTCGTTCATAATCAGTGAGCCGGCTTTACCGGATGCGCCAATAATGGCAATGGTTTGTGCTTGATCTGTCATATTGTTCTCCTTTATGGCTTCATTTGGGAATAAACTCAATGATAGATCGCGAATTTTACAATGTAAATAAGGCACTTTTACGTGCTATAGTTACTTTTTGGTAACGTTTTAGGAGAGTTGGGCGCAATGAGCAAAAAAAATTTACCTGACTGCCCCGTCGAAGTGACATTATCACTCATGGGAAGCCGCTGGAAAGTCTTAATTGTGCGAGAATTATTGATCGATACACGCCGATTTAGTGAATTAAAACGCGCTCTATCCGGCATTTCTCAAAAAGTATTAACCGAACATCTGCGAGATTTAGAGAAAACAGGCCTCGTCGATCGAACCGTCTATCCTGAAGTTCCCCCGAAAGTTGAATACTCATTAACAACGCTTGGAAAATCGCTAGAGCCCATTCATCAAGCCCTCTATGACTGGGGCACGTGGTATCGAGATAATCTAAAGTAAGCCTTGATGAACGCCGTTATTTGCGGTTGGCAAGTGCATCTAAAACCTTCCCTGCTGTGGGCGGTGGTGAGGTTAACATCTCTTGATAGACCGCTTCTAACGCCTCTAAAAACTCATTTGAGGCAGGTCTGCCGGAAAAATCATCTAAACTTGGGGAAAATTGAATGCCAAGTGCATAACACATCGCTTTTTCAAGGCCTTGGGGTCTAGCTTCCACCGATTCAAAACGGGCTTGTTCATCGGCGGTTCGTCCGGTAGGAATATACCAATAGCCAAAATCATCGAGTTTACGGCGACGCGTGCCCGCTAGGCAATAGTGAGAGAGCTCGTGGAGGAGACTACGCGGGTAATTACTTCTAAAATAGAGAATCCCTTTAGAATCGTCGGTCGGCGCCTCATAAAAGGGCTCATCTGCCCCGCCTTTTATGATTAAATCGGGCAGAGTTTCAGATAATAACGCAATTAAATAGGCGCATAATTGATCATCATTAAGGGCATTGATATCGACCATTTGATTCATACTCAGTTTCGTTTCCTCGTGTAAATATACTGTTTGATCTCTGATTTTATCGGCGTCTATTGTAGCTGATTGAGCGCAAGATAGAGTTGCACCAGATCATACCAGCTCATCTGATATTGAATCTCGCCCAAATAATGTCCATCGGATTTATAGCCTTGAATATCGATGTGTGAATCACTCTTTTTAAGCGTATTGCCGAAAAGCGTGGCGAGTGAATTGAGATTAATGCCGAGTTGATCGCTCTCTTTTTTCACCGATTGATCGATCATAAATTCAGGATCGACAGGCCATTTTAGAAGGAAGATTGGCGTGAGCGCTTTTTTTGATTCAATCTGATCAACGCCAGTTAATTTTTTTAGAGTCTTTAAGGATTCTTGCGCAGGCTCCTCTTTTAAACGGGCCTCATTTAAGGCAAAGGAGAGCCTGTCACTACCGGATTTAATAAAGAGTGTTTGATCAAAATCCACCTGTTTAAAGCTCTCTGCAATGCCCTTTTTCACTAAGTTTTTAAGTGGGCGCGGGAGTTTTTCATCCGTCGCTTTTTGCGTCCAGACCTGTTGCAATAATCTCTCTAAGCGTACCGCCTCCCCTTTTAACGAGATTCCAACGGTCTCTTTTTGTTCAGCCGTTTCCGTCGTAGTAATAAACGGTTTGAGCGATTCTTCAAGATAGCGTTTTGCATCGCGTTTTAACTCAAGACTCCATTCACTGCCCCGTTCGGTTTCTGAAAAGGCGATATGATCACCGGCAAATTGATCCCACGGGAGCGTTAATAGCGTTAAGATAAGCGATTCAGACGTTTCAGCTTGTTCTTCACGATTAAGCGAGGTAGCAAGATCCCCGAGTAATCCATCGCGAATTTCGGTGATTACCTCTTTAGGAAAAGGCGCAATAAAATAGCGGTTTGAATCGTTAAGCGCGGCGTAACGGCTCTCGGTAAAGGTGACATTTTTATCGGCAGTAGCGTCATCATGCTCTATTAAATATCGAATCGCCGAACGGTCAAATCCTTTTTCTCGCTGAAAGGAGAGGCTTTTCGCCTTAGAAAAGAGCGCAACATTTTGCAAACCAAACTGCTCAATTAATCCATGATAGAGCCCATTATCACTGTGTTTAACCCATAAAAAGAGATCATCACCACTGTTTTTAAGCGTCGATTCTGCATTCACAAACGAGGCATTATGCTCCTTTTTCGCAAAGCGTTTACTCTCAAGCCCAACGAGTGACTGCTTTGCCCGGCTTGATTCATTCCCGTAAGCCGCGACAAATTGGCCGGTTTTTTCATTGAGATAATAATGAAATTGATAACGATTTTTCTCTACTGAGGCACTGCCAAAACCGGTGGAATCGAGATAATAACGCGGATCGATCTGATAATCATCAAGCATCTGATTAAAGGCTTCCACAGTGCTTAGATCGAGCTTTGTTGAGAAAAAATAGATACCATCGCGAGATAAGACCTCAAGGGGTGCGCGGGTTTTGGCATAGAGCCCGAGAATCATGCGCACATTCATCGAATTTAAAAACTCAGCCATCGGCGCACTTAAGCCTAAAATCTCTTGCTTTTGAAGATCGATCAATTCACCAATTTGATAATCGCCAAGCCCCGACTCTTGCAACAGCGCAGGAATCACCTCTTCGCCAATCCACTCAGGGATTTCAAGCTCTTTAATCAAATCAATAAAAAGATCCCCATCAAGCTCGCTCTCCTCTTCAAAGAAAAGATCGCTCACTGCTTGGGAAAATAGATTGAATTTATCGATCGTGGTGGAAGCGGACTTTTTCGCCTCTAAACTCCACGCCGGAAGCCGTAAATAGAGATCGCTATCGGCATCGACTTTTTGATGCAAATAGCCTGAATATGGCGTTGCCACAGCGGTGGAGATCGTTGTCAGGAGCGCAGCCCCAAGAATCCCTTTACGAAAGCCTCGTGTCATATTATCTCTCTTTTTAATCATTAAAAACGGTGAAAATAACAGCACTATTGTAGCGTGTATTTAGGATATTCGCATATAAAAGCGTCGCTTAGAGCGATTCCCTTAACGCAATAAAATCGCGGGCAAAAAAAGAGGCAGGAGGCCATTTATCAATAAACGCCTTACCTGCCTAGGAGAACTAAAAATGATACACTAATAACTATACTAATGACTTACCAATTGAGTCGCCCCAACCAGTTCGTTCACTATATCAACGCTGGAAATATTTTCCGCTTTAAGTTGCTGGAAATTAACTAAAATCAATCATTTAAATTTATACCAATTTCACCAATGCGCCATATGGTGCTGATTGCCTAGTCTTTCCGCGATTTAAGTTGCGATAGAATCATTTATAGGAATCACCGCTTTACTATTGAAGGATTTCAAAAGTCTATGAATTATATTACCCTCACCCCTGAAAAATCGGCACCGATTAAGATGTGGACCAAAGGTGTTCCCGTTGAAGAAGCCGCGAAAGAACAGCTCATTAAGACGGCGAGCTTACCAATCATTTTTAAGCATCTTGCGGTGATGCCCGATGTGCATTATGGGCTTGGATCGACGGTTGGAAGCGTCATTCCAACGCAAAAGGCGATTATTCCGGCAGCGGTCGGCGTTGATTTAGGCTGTGGCATGATGGCGGTGAAAACCTCTCTTGTGGCAAGCGATCTTCCCGATAATTTAAAACCGCTACGAATCGCGCTTGAGGCAGCAATTCCCCATGGCCGAAGCGGTAATGGTAAACGGAAAAAAGATGTAGGCGCATGGGATGAACCGCCAAAAATCGTCGATCGCTATTGGGCAAAACTTGAGCCCCGTTTTAAAGCGCTCACCGATAAATATCCGCGCTTTATTAAGACTAATAATTATAAGCATCTTGGGACGCTCGGGACGGGCAATCACTTTGTGGAGGTCTGCCTTGATCTTGATGATGGCGTTTGGATTATGCTGCACAGTGGCTCGCGCGGTGTGGGTAATGCCATTGGAAGCTACTTTATTGAGATCGCGAAAAAAGAGATGGAGCAGCATCTCGCTAATCTCCCCGATGCCAATTTGGTCTATTTAGAAGAGGGAAGCCAATATTTTAACGATTATGTGAATGCCGTTGAATGGGCGCAAGAGTATGCGCGTTTTAATCGTGAAGTGATGATGCATAACGCCATTTTAGCGATGCGCTCGGTGATTGATAAACCCTTCACCATCGAGGAGGAAGCGGTCAATTGTCATCATAATTATGTGGAAAAAGAGACCCATTTTGGCGAGGAGATCTATGTCACGCGGAAAGGTGCGGTATCGGCACGCAAAGGGGAACTTGGAATTATTCCAGGCTCGATGGGGGCGAAAAGTTATATCGTCCGCGGGCTTGGCAATGAAACCAGCTTTTGCTCGTGCTCCCATGGTGCGGGACGAGTGATGAGCCGGACGCAAGCGAAAAAGCGCTTTTCTCTTGAAGATCATAAACGCGCAACGGAAGGGGTTGAGTGCCGTAAAGATCGCGATGTGATCGATGAAACGCCAATGGCTTACAAAGATATCGATGCGGTGATGGCTGCCCAGCAAGATTTGGTCGAAGTGGTGTATCAGCTCAAACAGATTGTCTGCGTGAAGGGATAATAAAAACGCTTCCCGCGATTATGATTTTTTAAGGATCACATCGGGGAAGCTTTTCTCATTCTATACGAATTATTGCTGACTTTATTTCTTACTTAAATCCACCACAAAACGTCCTTTAATCGCGCCTTGCATCATCTTCTCGGCGATCTCAATCGATTCATCGAGTGAAATGGTGGTCGCATAATCCGATAAAAATGGGGTCGTCATATATTCATTAAGGAGTTCCCACGCTTTTTCGCGGCGCTCCATCGGTGCATAAACACTATCGATTCCATAAAGCGTTACCCCGCGCAAAATAAAGGGTGCTACATTCCCTGGAAAATCCATTCCCTGCGCTAAACCGCACGCTGCAATCGCCCCGCCATACTCAATTTCAGAGGCAATATTCGCAAGCGTATGGGAACCGACCACATCCACTGCCGCTTGCCAGCGCGCTTTTTTAAGCGGACGACCGGCTTCATAATAAGGTTGCGCCGCTTCAATCGCTTGAGCCCCAAGTTTATTGAAAAACTCCGTCTCATCGACTTTCGAGGTGAGCGCCGTGACGGAAAATCCAAGCTGACTTAAGAGATAAACCGCCACAAGTCCAACGCCGCCCGTCGCCCCTGAGACTAAAATATCCCCACGATCGGGCTTAATGCCATGTTGCAGTAATCTCTGAACGCAAAGCGCCGCAGTATATCCCGCTGTTCCAAGCGCCATCGTATCCCATTCTGAGAGATTATCCGGAAGATCAATAAGCCATTTGGATTTAACGAAAATATAGTCCGACAATCCGCCCCAATGAGTTTCACCAAGGCCATTGCCATTGATTAAGACGCGATCGCCCTTTTTAAAATACCCACTTTGATCCTGAATCACCTCGCCAACCGCATCAATGCCGGCAATCATCGGGAGGCGACGCGCAATTTTTCCCGTCCCCGTAATCGCTAAGGCATCTTTATAATTGAGCGTGGAATAGGCCACTTTAACCAGCACCTCGCCCTCTTCCTGTTGTAATTCTTTTAAGTTGATGACCTTGATCGTTGCCGTTTGATCGCCATTTTCCGTTTGATCTAACACCAGTGCACGAAATGACATAAAGACTCCTCTTTGAGAATATTGATCGGGATTGCTTACTATAATAACCCGATTATTCAAAATTCCTATAACGAAGCGTAAATATAGTGATGTCTTTGTAAATATATGCTAAGAAGTCACTTTTTCAGGATTGATCTGTCTGCTAAAACACTCATTTTCATGCATTTCCTTTCCTTAATTGCCTCATTAATGCTATATATCATGAATGATTTTCCTATCCTCGGGCGTTTTTCTTTCCCGAAAGGCGCTAAATTGGGTAGAATGAAAAATCGGTCTAAATTTTAATTTATCTTTAATATCGTTAATACATAATACAAGAAGGATCTATTGTGGCAGGAAATCATATTGGTCAATTATTCACTGTTTCTACCGCCGGCGAGAGTCACGGAAAAGCGCTCGTAGCCATCGTTGACGGCTGTCCTCCCGGGATTGAAATCTCAGAAGAGGAGATTCAGATCGATCTCGATCGCCGTAAACCGGGCACCTCACGCCATACCACTCAGCGCCGAGAAGCAGATCGCGTTACCATTTTATCGGGCGTATTTGAGGGCAAAACCACCGGCACCTCCATCGCGCTTATCATTCATAATGAAGACCAGCGCTCAAAAGATTATAACGATATTAAAGACCTCTTTAGACCGGGGCATGCCGACTATACCTATTATCATAAATATGGCCATCGTGATTATCGCGGCGGCGGGCGTTCAAGCGCTCGGGAAACGGCGATTCGCGTTGCGGCGGGTGCAATTGCAAAAAAAGCACTTAAAACCCTTTACGGCACGGTAATTTATGGCTATCTCTCCCAACTTGGCCCCATTAAACCCTCGGCGTTTGATAAATCCGCCATTGAATCGGAGGGCAATCCCTTCTTTTGGCCGAATCTAGCCGATATTGCTGAGCTTGAAACCTATATGGATCAGCTGCGTAAATCGGGCAATTCCATCGGCGCGAAAGTCTCCGTGGTGGCGGAAAATGTCCCCGTTGGGCTTGGTGAGCCGGTATTTGATCGCCTCGATGCGGATATTGCACACGCCATGATGGGCATTAATGCAGTAAAAGGTGTTGAAATTGGCGATGGATTTGATTGCATTGACGCGTTAGGCACCGATTTCCGTGATGAAATTGATGCCGATTCAGGCTTTCTATCAAATCACGCTGGCGGAATTTTAGGGGGCATTTCATCGGGGCAACCGATCATTGCGCACATTGCCCTAAAACCCACCTCAAGCCTCCGTTTAGAAGGCCAGACCATCGATAAAGAGGGCAATCCTGCGACGGTGATTACCAAAGGTCGCCACGATCCTTGCGTCGGAATTCGCGCCACACCCATTGCTGAAGCGATGCTGGCCATCGTGCTACTCGATCATGCACTTCGTCACCGCGGCCAAACCGGTCGTAATATCGGCGTTATAAAATAGAATAAATTTCTGACAACTGAACGATCTAAAACCACTTACACTTAAGTGGTTTTTTTGGGCTTGAATTACGCGTTTTCGTCCGCATTGTTGTGATTCGATCGGTGTGTAAATTTAGGTAATTTGTGCATGGATAAGAGGCGGGTTACTAGCGGATTTCGCGGTGATCCCGTATACTAATTATTTCGTAAAACTAAACCAATGAGAGGATGAGCGTTGTGAGCAGAATGAAAGAAGGAACGAAATTACGCGGTGCCGATAAAACGGCTCGTATCCCCATTAAAGTGGTGAGCGTTCCAAAAGAAGAGCGCCTTAAAAAGCCGAGTTGGATTAAGGCAAAAATCCCAAGCGGCCAGCGTTTTGAGGAGATCACCTCCCTTCTGCGCGAGCAAAAACTCCACTCAGTGTGTGAAGAGGCGATGTGCCCCAATATTGGCGAATGTTTCAATAAAGGCACCGCCACCTTTATGATTATGGGCGATATCTGTACGCGCCGCTGCCCTTTCTGTGATGTCGGCCACGGTCGCCCGCTTCCTCTTGACGCCGAAGAGCCGAAACGCCTTGCCGAAACGGTAGCCAATCTCCGCCTTAATTATGTGGTAATTACCTCCGTTGACCGTGATGATCTCCGTGATGGAGGCGCTGGCCATTTTGCAGAATGTATTACTGAAATTCGTAACGCATCACCAAAAACGGAAATTGAAATTTTAGTTCCTGACTTTCGCGGCCGCTTAGATGTGGCGCTTGAGATCTTAACTGAAACGCAACCAACCGTGTTAAACCACAACTTAGAGACCGTACCTCGTCTTTATAAGAAAGCACGCCCAGGCGCGGATTATCAAAACTCGCTCGACCTATTAAAGCGCTATAAAGCAATGAATCCCGATATCACGACAAAATCGGGCATCATGGTGGGCCTTGGTGAAACCGATGAAGAGGTGTATGAATTGATGCGTGATATGCGCGCGCACGATATTGAGATGATCACCATCGGGCAATATCTTCAGCCCTCAGATGGCCATCTAAATGTTGAGCGTTATGTGACGCCGGAAACCTTTAAAGAGTATGAAGCGGAAGCGTATCGTTTAGGCTTTAAAAATGCCTACGTTGGTGCAATGGTGCGTTCAAGCTACCATGCTGATGAGCAAGCCTCAGAAGTTACCGAACTTCATTAAGTTGCAAATCACGTATTGAAAAAGCCTAGGAGATAATCAACACGATTCCTAGGCTTTTTCTTTGCGCCCCACTTTTAGCGTTTATTGATAAATCAGCTACTACGATTTAGGCGAGCGTTTACGCGGGATGCCTTGATAATTAGTGGTAAACTGTTTTCCACGCGCCCCTCCTGCTCCACGGCGATTGCGTCCGCGACGATTGTCAGCCCGTTCACTACGACTCTCCGCCGGAATGAGATGCTCTTTGCGATTACCAATCAGATCAGCACGCCCCATATAACGCAATTCTTGACGCAGTAACGGCCAATTTTCGGGGTCGTGATAGCGTAAAAACGCCTTATGCAAGCGGCGACGACGCATCCCTTTTGCAGTGCCAACCTGCTCTGAATCTCGTTTCACCGGTTTTAAGGGATTGCGCTCTGAATAATACATAGCGGTCGCAAGCGACATCGGCGTCGGCAAAAATGCCTGCACCTGATCGGCCCTAAACCCATTCTCTTTGAGCCACAGTGCAAGATTCATCATATCTTCATCGGTCGTTCCGGGGTGAGCTGCGATAAAATAAGGAATCAAATATTGCTCTTTCTCCGCCTCTTTTGAGTACTTTTCAAAGAGACGTTTAAAATCATCGTAGCTCTTCATCGACGGCTTCATCATCTTCGAAAGTGGCCCTTCTTCAGTATGTTCTGGCGCAATTTTAAGATACCCGCCCACATGATGGGTCACAAGCTCTTTGATATAGCGCGGATCTTGCGCCGCCAAATCATAGCGCACGCCAGAGGCAATATGGACTCGCTTAATCCCCTCAATCTCACGGGCTTTTCGATAAAGATCAATGAGTGGTCCGTGATCGGTATTTAAATTTTGGCACACATTTGGATAGACGCACGAGAGCTTACGGCAATGCTTCTCAATATTGGGGTCTTTACAGGAAAGACGATACATATTCGCCGTCGGCCCGCCAAGATCGGAGATATAACCGGTAAATCCTTTGGTACGATCGCGAATCTCTTCAATCTCATTTAGAATCGATTGTTCAGAACGGCTCTGAATAATCCGCCCTTCATGTTCGGTAATCGAGCAGAATGAACAGCCACCAAAACAGCCGCGCATAATGCTGACCGAGTGTTTAATCATCTCCCATGCCGGAATTTTCGCATCGCCATAACTCGGATGCGGATTACGCTCAAAGGGGAGCGCATAAACGGCATCCATCTCCTCGGTTGAGAGTGGAATCGGTGGCGGATTGATCCAAATATCGCGGTCACCATGTTGCTGTACAAGGGGACGTGCATTAAACGGATTGGTTTCAAGGTGCAAAATTCGGCTCGCGTGAGCATAGAGCGCCGGCGTTTCGGACACATCCTCAAAACTTGGGAGACGAATCGCGAGCTCATCGCGCTTAATTTTCTCGCTCTCTTTGGCTTGCTGCTCCGTCGGGGCTTCGAGCGCGACATTAGTTTTACAGGTTTTCCCGTCGATCGCTTCGCCATAGGGATTAATATAAGGGTCGATTTTCCCCACATGGTCGAAATGCGTTGAATCGAGTTCAGCGCGCTCAAAATGATTTTTTCCGTGAGGCAGTGAGATGGCAGAGCCGCGAATATCGGTGATCTCAGAGATCGATTCTCCCCGTGCAAGGCGATGACTAAGCTCCACAATCGAGCGCTCACCATTCCCAAAGAGTAAAAGATCAGCTTTAGAATCGAGCAAAATCGAACGGCGAATCGATTCAGACCAATAATCATAATGAGCAACCCGGCGAAGCGATGCCTCAATGCCGCCAATCATAATGGGCGTATCAGGATACGCTTCACGCACTTTTTGAGTATAGACAATCACCGCGCGATCCGGGCGTTTTCCCGCCACATCACCGGCGGTATAGGCATCATTTCGGCGGATTTTACGATCCGAGGTATAGTGATTCACCATCGAATCCATATTGCCCGAATTGATGGCAAAATAGAGGGTTGGCGGACCAAGGCGCATAAAATCATCAAGCGAATTCCAATCCGGCTGGGCAATCACCCCAACGCGAAACCCCTGCGCTTCCAGCAGACGCCCTAAAATCGCAGTACCAAAACTTGGATGGTCGATATAGGCATCGCCGGTGATGAAAATAATGTCACAACTATCCCATCCTAAAAGATCCATCTCATCGCGCGTCGTTGGCAAAAATGGTGCCGTGCCAAAACGATGCGCCCAAAACTTTCGATACGAAAAAAGTGGCGTCACGCCCTCAAACTCTCTCACAATCGTAACCCTTAAATATAACAATCAATCGGCCATTATAGCGTGTTTTTGTAGACTTTTTAAGATTGCGATAATTTATTAAACCGCTGAGATAACAATGATTCTCATATGCAAAAATCCAATATAATTCCTGCTCTAAAAATCCCAATTTGTCCGATCAAGATCATAAAAAATGAGCGCAAAATTTACATCTAAAAATGAGAGGCGTAGAATAGTACCCCACGCCCTGGTAGCTCAGTCGGATAGAGCGTTCTCCTCCTAAGAGAAAGGCCACAGGTTCGATTCCTGTCTAGGGCGCCAATTCTTTCATTATTTTCAGACAATCATTAAGAGCATTACCCCGATTAATCCTACGATAACAATCATCAACCAGAAAAGTATCTCTGATAGGTGATTAAAGGGAAGCTCAATACCCAATTTTTCTTCAATCTGCTGATAAAAAAATCTCTGAACAAAGATATAGAGATAAAATGCAATTAATCCTCCTATAATAATTAGCCGAGGATAATGTTTCTTTTGATTACTCTTATTACTCAGTAATTTCTCTAATTGTGATCCTTGGTGAGATTGAGCCATAGAATCAGCTAATTCAAGTCCCATCTCTTCAATCACGATTCCCTGATTAAACAAAATAGGGGAATCTCCGTAATCCCCAAGCCCCATCAGAGTTATCAATAAAAAAATGAATAATTTCATACCGAATTTATATTGTTTGCAATGGAGTGTTCATTTTAGTAAAACTAACCAAAGAATTCTTATAAAAAGGAAACCAATTGATGAAACTCTATCTTTTAATGGCGAGCGTGATGCTCTTATCCGCCTGCTCAGTACGTGCTGATATGCCCAATCGTGTGGTGATTGATTCAGAAGGTGTTACCATCGATGCAAAACAAAATGGAAACGGCAATTTCTGCCCGCCCGGACAAGCGAAAAAGGGGAATTGTTAAGCGAAGTATTCAGCAAAATAACAAAACTCGATAGTTTTACTTTCCGCAAAAAAGACTATCGAGTCGATTATTAATCTTCCATAGAACAAAGAGTTAAAGGTAGCTCTCTTATACATTTAACTCAAAAGACCTCTTTAAAATATACGAATCATACGTTTTCATTTATACTTATACTCATGATACTAGCACTACGACCTTTTTTACGATTAATCTTACTGATAGGACTCCTTATGGGATACCTCATGAGTGATTTCGTTGCGGGTGCTATTGATCATCATGAAACACTCCCCACTCAAACATTAACGTGGCATGAGCATGCTAGTGAGGTAGCCTCGGCATTTCAGCAACCAATCTCTGCCCATCATGGGTGCATAGAAATGTGTGAGTTAGGCGGTAGTCATCACTGTTTGCTCTGTTTATCGCTCATCGAATATAGAGCCTCAATTTATCTAGAATACCCAACGAATCATACAATCATTTCGGATCGAGTTAATTTGAACGATGGTATCTATACGCTTGAATTACCGCCCCCTATAAATGCTCTTCTTATTTAATTAGTTAAATATAACGAAAATCAACCATTCCACACCTTTCAAAACGCTGATAATACTCATTTCCAGGCGCAATATTCGCCATAGTAAGTATTTGGAATGGTTTAATTAAATATGCATTTATAAGGATTTATAAGATGAAAAAACGATCTCTTTATTTAGTAGGATTATCTTTAATAAGCTCTTTTACGCTAGCAGATACCGCTCTTCCCGAAGCCGTTCTTTACAAAGATAAATATTGTGGTTGCTGTACAGAATATGTAAATTATCTAAAAAAAGAAGGGGTGAGTGTAAAAGCGATCGATCACCCTGATATGCGGACAATAAAATATCAATATGGAACCTATCAAGGCGCTAGTTGCCATACGATGATTATGGGAGATTATGTGATTGAAGGACATGTACCAATCGCATCGATTCAAAAACTTTTTAAGGAAACACCGAATATTAAAGGTATTGCACTTCCTGGAATGCCCGCTAGTTCACCTGGAATGGGCCCGGCAGTGGAAGGCAGTTTAAGCATTATGACCATTGAGCATTCTAGTGAAATTAAAGAGCGATTTAATCAAGAGTAATGCTTTATTAAGCATCCTATAAAAAAGCTAGCGCTTAAAGTTTCAGATTAGAAACGTTAAGGGCTAGCCTTCATTATTAAGCCCCACTACCCGCGTAATTGCCCGATAATGAGAAGCAGTGCGATAATGATCATTAAAAAGCCTGAGATTCGGCTGACAATGAGCGCCGCTGAAGGACGCGTTTGCAATACCGCTTGCGAGCAATAACCGACGAGCGAGTAGATAATGGCGCTACTGAAAATATGAATAAGGCCGAGTAATACGAGCTGAATGGGGAGTGCCCACGATGAGCCCGGATCGGTAAATTGGGGTAATAGCGCCAAAAAGAGCAGTAAAACTTTTGGATTTAAGCCGCTGACAAAAAAGCCCTTCACTGCCCAACTTTTTGAGCTATTCATATCGGCAACGCTGGCCTCACTTGGGCGAGAGGGTGAGCGCACTAAATTGGTCCCAAGCCAGAGTAGATACCCTGCACCAAGTAACGTAATCGTCGTCATTAAAATCGGGCTTTTCGCAACAATTGCCCCAACGCCAAGCGCGACCACGACAGTGGCTAAAAAGTGACCAAACAGCATACCCGACACCGCTGGCAGGACTACCTTCCCTCGAATGCCCGCTGAAATTGCATAGGCCCAATCCGCGCCTGGGGTAATCACAAAAAGAAAAGAGACTGTCCAAAAAGTCGCTAAAATCCCGAAATCCATCTACATTGACTCACTTTTTCTAAAAAATCGATAAAATTGGAAAAAACTTCTACTGTTAAGATAATAATTAGAAATAATACCCCTTATTTGCTAGAATTTTCTTTCAAAGTTTCTCCAATTCACCCTCTTTATTAGTGGAATCTTCTACATGGATACGATAGATAAAAAAATTCTTTCGGCACTGCAAAAAGATGGCCGTATGTCGATCACCGATCTTGCCAATCACGTAGGATTAAGCCTCTCCCCTTGCCATCGTCGCGTAAAACAATTGGAGGAATCCGGCGCGATTAAAGGCTATTCGGCGCAGCTTGATCCGAGCAAAATCGGGCTTCAATTTTCGGCAATTGTCTTTATTAATTTAAAAGAGGGCAATAATGATTCGATCAAACGCTTAGAAAATGCGCTGATCGATATTCCGGAGATTGTGCAAGCACAACGGCTCTTTGGCGATCCGGATTATATGCTCCATGTGGTGGCTGAAAATCTCGAGGATTTCCAAAAACTCTATGATGAAAAGCTCTCCAATATCCCGAGTATTTTGCGCTTAACCTCAACCATTGTGATGAAAAACGTGATCGCTGAGCGCATCTTCCCGATCTGGTAAACCGCTCAATACGATCACGTTGGGTGCTCGATTAAACGAAAATTAACGGCATTTTTCGGTGATAAATTCGTTATCATTTCCCTGAATCGATTGAATGATTTTATTGCGCTTACATTCCCACGCTTTAGGAGGATGTTCCGCGTTCCACACCGTCATCAATTTTTTCTCTTGGTCGGCAACATCAAGCTGATAACGTTTTTCCATATAGAGATAGGTCCGCGCGATCATCCCTTTCACCTCATTGCGAGGCTGGACTTGGCGATTTTTAAAGTCGGTGTAAAACTCACATTTTCCGTATTGAGTAAATGTCTTCTCAAAATCGCTAAAACGGAAGTTGGAACGATCGCCATTAATCTCACCAACCGCCGGCTGAAGATTGTGCATATCGCCCTCCATTACATTAAAATAGGCGTTGTTTTGACACGCTTTCCGCCCGCCCTCTTGCCAGCATCGCAGCTGATTGCCAAAGGCGTACGCAGGCATCACATGCTCCCACTCAATCCGGCGCGCGCGCTCTTCATTTTTGCGGATTTTATAGCCACAACTTTTGAGATCAACAATCCCCTTTTTCCCTTCCCAGCTAAAATCACAGCCACAATAAAATTCTTTCTGCTCAGGGTGATCCTTATAGAGCTGAACCAAACGAGATTTTGCTTGATTAAACGATAATCCCTCAAGATCGATCGGGAAATCAGTCTCTGATTGCTGTTGCTCTGTCTTTGGGGAGAGATCGGGTAATTGCAATAAAAAATCATTAAAATAGAACGAAAGAACGAGTAATATAACGCCGATCACCCAAAAAACGGGATTGTTCTTCTTAAATAATTCTTTCGCAAGATTATCTAAAATCGTTTTTTGCTTCTTTTTCCGTGCCATTTTCAAATATCCGTTTAGTAAACCACTGAATCCATCCGGGACTCTATTCTATTGTCTTTACAAATCGTTAATTAACGAAAATATCCTATAAGTTTTGCAAAGAATCGCGAGAAAGCATTATACGTTTAATCGAGACACTTGGCACCGTTCAATCCTCTCTTGCTACTTTTTTGTCCGATCGAGATTTATTGCCGCCTGTGCGGCGGTTAACTCAAGTAAATTTTACTTGGCAATGAATCTGTATTTCTAAGCCGCCTGTGCGGCGGTTAACTTTACGTGGAAGGTAAATTACAAACGAGAAAATTTTCTAAGCCGCCTGTGCGGCGGTTAACTATGAAAGTAAGGGTTTCCGTCTTTACCGCGAGTTTCTAAGCCGCCTGTGCGGCGGTTAACAAAAACGTTGCTTTGATCCATCGGATGCCAAGTTTCTAAGCCGCCTGTGCGGAATGTTAAAATAGAGCGATTCCCGCTCGCGCTCGGTAACATATTCAACCCGTCCACCGTTTACAAGCACTCGGCAATGTTCAAGATAATAGAAATTTGCACGCTTCGAATGCAAAATTGTTTTTAGATCCGATCCATCAAAAAAGGCACGTTTTTTCATTTATCAACCTTAAAAAATAGATTTAACATTTAAACATCATATCAATTAAATTAAAAATAACAGCCTTAACGATCAAACCAGATAATTAATGCTCAATTCCACAATAATATCTCTTATCATTAAGACTTTCTTGCTCGCACTCATTCTATTTTCGCTTATAATATCTGCGTATTTTATTCACCTCACCTGTTTCATATTTTCATATTTAAAATTCAATACTCAAAAAAAGGATAGACATGTCTGGAATGACAGATATCGAGATTGCACAGCGCCACACAATGAAGCCGATTGTGGAGGTAGCAAAATCGATTGGAATGGATCCCGCTCATCTTGATCTTTACGGCAATTACAAAGCAAAGCTCAATCTCCCGTTCAGCACATTTGATGAGACGCCTGATGGCAAGCTGATTTTAGTCACCGCCATTACTCCAACGCCTGCAGGTGAAGGCAAAACCACTACATCAGTGGGTCTTGGCGATGCGCTGAGTCTTATTGGTAAAAAGACGATGATTGCACTGCGTGAACCCTCGCTTGGTCCTGTGTTTGGCATGAAAGGCGGTGCAACGGGGGGCGGCTATTCTCAGGTCGTTCCGATGGAGGAGATTAACCTTCATTTTACCGGCGATTTCCACGCAATTGGGGCAGCGAACAATCTACTCGCAGCGCTCATTGATAATCATATTTTCCAAGGGAATGCTCTTAATATCGACCCACGCCGAATTAGTTGGAAGCGCGCTGTAGATATGAATGATCGTCAACTGCGCTCGATTATTAGTGGGCTCGATGGTCGTAAAAATGGGACACCACGTGAAGATGGCTTTGATATTACCGTCGCGTCCGAAGTGATGGCGATTCTCTGCCTCTCTAAAGACATTGATGATCTTAAAGCCCGTCTTGCGAAAATTATTATTGGCTATACCTTTGATAATACGCCCGTCACCGCTGGAGATTTAAAGGCGGAAGGCGCGATGGCGGTGCTCCTTAAAGAAGCGCTTAAACCCAATTTAGTGCAGACGCTTGCCCATACGCCAGTTCTGCTTCACGGTGGTCCTTTTGCCAATATTGCCCATGGATGCAACACCATTTTAGCGACAAAATTTGCACTTAAATATGCCGATTATGTCGTGACAGAAGCTGGATTTGGAGCAGATTTAGGCGCTGAAAAGTTCCTTGATATTAAATGCCCTGCAGCAGGAATTTCACCGTCCGCGGTCGTGATTGTCGCTACCGTTCGGGCGCTTAAAATGCATGGGGGCGTCAAGATCGATCAGCTCAGTAAACCCAATATAAAAGCGGTGATTGCGGGACTACCGAATCTTGAAAAACATCTCGATACCATTAAAAATGTGTATGAACTGCCTTGCACCATCGCGATTAATCGCTTCCCTACCGATAGTGATGATGAGATCGAAACGATCCAAAAACGCTGTGCTGAATATGGCGTGAATGTGATTGTATCGAACGTGTGGGCGGAAGGGGGAAATGGCGCGACAGCGCTTGCGCATGAGGTGGTTCGTTTAGCAGAAAATCACAATGGAAGCTATAAAAAACTCTATAACGGCGGATCGACCGTTGAAGAAAAGCTTCACCAAATCGTGACGAAAGTCTATGGTGGCCGTGAGGTGATTTTAACTGCGAGTGCCAAAACCGATCTTAAACTGATTGCCGAGATTGGACTTGACCATCTCCCGATCTGTGTTGCTAAAACGCAATATTCCTTCAGTGATGATAAGAAAAAACTTGGTAGACCCACCGATTTTGCCATCACCATTCGAAATTTTAGAGTCTCCGCTGGCGCGGGGTTTATCGTTGCCTTAAGCGGCACTATGATGACGATGCCTGGGCTTCCAAGACATCCCGCTTCTGAGCGCATTGACTTAAGCTCGGATGGAAAAATTTCTGGGCTTTTCTAGGATTTCTATTATCTGATTATTTAGCTACTGCTGATTCTTCGGATAAACAAAAACCTCGTGAGAGTTAGATCATCACGAGGTTCTATTTTGTTACGCTGTTAAGTTAACTTAATAGCAACTCACATTAATCGTTTAATTTTTTCGCGAGCATTTGGTTAATCATTGCAGGATCAGCTTTACCGCGACTTAACTTCATCACCTGGCCAACAAAGAAGCCGAGTAATTTAGTTTGACCGCCTCGATATTGCTCAACCTGTTTTGGATTTTTCTCGAGAACTTCGCTAATCCAACCATCGATTGCACCGGTATCCGTCACCTGTTTAAGACCATCACGCTCGATAATCTCATCAGCGCTAAGCTCAGAATCTACCATACTGGTAAAGACTTTTCGCGCGATATTATTTGAAATAGTTTTATCGCTAATGCGTGCAAGTAGCCCTGCTAAACGCTCCGCCGATACGGTGAAGGCATCGATCTCGATCTCTTTTTCATTTAAGTGAGCCGATACATCGCCAAGAAGCCAGTTAGCTGACATCTTCGCATCAGCGCCGGCTTCCACCATCGCCACAAAATAATCACTCATTACTCGCGAATGGGTTAATACGCCTGCATCATATTCGGGCAGTTCGTAGGTTTCCATAAAGTGCGCTTTAAGCTCTTCAGGCATCATCGGGAACGTTGCGCGAACTTTTTCAATCGCTTCATCAGTAATAATGATCGGAAGAAGGTCCGGACAGTGGAAATAACGATAGTCATTCGCTTCCGCTTTTGAACGCATTGAGCGCGTTTCATTTTTATCCGAATCGTAGAGGCGCGTCTCTTGGACGATCTCGCCACCCGCTTCCAGTACTTCGATTTGACGCTCAACTTCATAATTGATCGCCTGCTCGACAAATCTAAATGAGTTAATGTTTTTAAGCTCAGTACGCGTACCTAATGGCGTGCCCGACTTATGGATCGATACGTTCGCATCGCAGCGGAATGACCCTTCCTGCATGTTTCCATCACAAATTCCCAACCACGTGACGATCTGATGGAGCTGACGCAGATAAGCAACCGCCTCTTCAGCAGAATTAAGATCTGGCTCAGAAACGATCTCTAATAGCGGCGTTCCTGCACGGTTTAAGTCAACGCCGGTCATGCCATAAACAACGCCGTGGCGTGAGCTTCCCGCATCTTCCTCTAAATGTGCACGGTTAATGCGAATACGTTTTGTCTCACCATTGACCTCAATATCAAGGTGCCCTTCATACACCACCGGCTTATCGAGCTGGCTTGTTTGATAGCCTTTAGGTAAATCTGGATAAAAATAGTGTTTACGCTCGAAAATCGTCCGGCGTTCCACGTTTGAATTTGTCGCAAGCGCAAATAAAATTGCTTTATCTAAAACCGCGCGGTTAAGCGTCGGTAATGTGCCTGGCATTGCAAGATCAACTAAGCTTGCTTGTGTGTTCGGATCAGCGCCATAGGCAGTGCTTGAACCTGAAAAGATTTTTGTGTTTGTGGTCAATTGAGCATGAACCTCAAGACCAATGACAACTTCCCAACTCATAATTTTAATTCCTTACATCTATTAATTTAACGGTGTCTGATTTCGTTCGAATATTACGAATATTTTTCAGGAAGTTTTTTGTGCCAATCGGTCACCGTTTGATATTGATGCGCCATCGCTAAAATCGTGGTTTCATCAAATGCACGCCCTACTAAATGAAGTCCTACCGGAAGATTGTTTGAAAACCCAACCGGATGGCTGAGTGCGGGGAGTCCCGCTAAGTTTGCGCCAATTAAATTCGCGTCAAAAAGAGAATTTTGTACGCCACTGTTATCCGCATCTTTTTGGAATGCCCCTGAAGCCACGGTTGGACCTGCAATCACATCCACTTCGCGTAAAATGGCATTATATTCATCAGTAATTTGGCGACGAATTTTTTGCGCTTTTAAGTAGTAGTCTTGATAGAGCTCTTCGGTAAGTGCGTAAGTTCCCATGAAAATCCGGCTACGAACTTCTTTACCAAAGCCTTCAAAACGCGTGCGTTTATAGAGATCTTCTAAATCCTTCGGATCTTCCGCGCGATAGCCATAACGAATGCCATCAAAACGCGATAAGTTACTCGATGCTTCCGCAGGAGCAACAACATAGTAAACGGGCGTCACTAAATGATGGAGTTTAAGTTCCACATCTACTAGCTCCGCACCAAGCTTTTCATACTCAGCGAGGGCATCGTTAACGGCTTTTTCCGTCTCTTCATCTAAGTTTTCAGCAAAAAAGGCTTTAGGAACGCCAATTTTTAAGCCTTTTAGGGAACGATCTAATTCATCGGTATATGCCGGAACATCGCGCTCAACTGAGGTTGGGTCTTTCGGATCATAGCCTGACATCACCTCTAAAAGCGCCGCGCAATCTTCAGCCGATCCGCCAAGCACGCCACCTTGATCAAGGGAAGATGCAAACGCGATCATCCCAAAACGTGAGATTCGACCATAGGTGGGTTTAATTCCGGTTACACCACAAAAGCTTGCCGGTTGACGAATCGATCCACCGGTATCAGAGCCCGTTGCCGCAACGACTAATCCAGCGCCAACTGCGGCTGCAGATCCACTTGATGATCCGCCTGCAACGCACTCTTCCGACCATGGATTTTCAGTACCACCAAAGAAGCTTGTTTGCCCCGTTGAGCCCATTGCAAACTCATCCATATTAAGCTTACCAAGGGAAATCGCCCCCGCCTCTTTTAATTTTTCAGCCAACGTCGCACTATAAGGTGAAGTGAAGTTAGCCAGCATTTTTGACGCGGCCGTTGTTAAAACGCCCTCGGTACAAACGAGGTCTTTATGGGCAATGGGAATCCCGGTTAAGAGTGTTTGTTCACCGCGTTTAATGCGCTCATCAGCCGCTTTAGCCTCTTCAAGCGCGCTTTCAAATGTTTTTGTAATAAATGCATTGAGTTTTGGATCAAATTGTTCAATGCGTTTTTGATAATGTTCGACTAATTCAACACTCGTTAGTTCTCCGCTATCGAGTTTTTGTCGTAGTTCTTTAATTGTGTATCTATTCATAGTTTTTGTGCTTTTTATTCGATAACTTGTGGAACGAGGTAAAGACCATTGTCGGTAAATTCCGTTGTCTTTTGATACTCTTCACGATGATTTGTTTCAGTTACCACGTCATCACGAAGAATCATATGCGCATCATGAGGATTGCACATAATCTCGGTTCCGTCCGTATTTTGCTCACGGATCACAGCGATCACGTCCGCCATCTGCTCAAGACGCTTGATCTCCGCATCGATATTTTCTTCAGGAATCGCCATCTGTGATAAAAAGGCGAGTCGCTCTATGGTATTTTTATCTATTTTCATCATTTTCTTTACTACTCGTTTTAATCGTATCGGTTCCGGATTCTAAATCATCCGCGCTGACGCTTTGCATGTCGGCTTTTTTTGATGTTTGCTCGTCATCATTTGGAGCAATCTCTTCGTCATAAAGAATCATATAGGCCGGGCCATCGACGTCGTCAAATTGATTTGATCTCACCGCCCAAACAAATGCGAACCCTATTAGGAACATGCCGGCTAAAGTTAGGGGCAACAATATTAAGAGTACGTTACTCATCATCTCCTCCTCGTATGCGAAGTGTATTACCAATGACTAAAAGCGAACTAAGGCTCATGCCTAGTGCCGCCATCCAGGGCAATATCACGCCAAACATTGCAATTGGAATAGCTACTAAATTATACCCCAATGCCCAGGCGAGATTTTGATTAATTATGCGATCGGTACGTTTTGCCAACACAATACCATCCACCAGCGGCTCAAGTTTTTGATCTTTCATTAAAATCATATCCGCGGTGGTTTGTGCAAGGAGTGCTCCCTGACCAATTGCGATAGAAACATCAGCTTTCGCTAATACAGGTCCGTCATTAATGCCGTCTCCTAGCATAGCAACTCTCGCGCCATTTTTCTGTAGTTTTTCTACATAGTGAAGCTTCTCTTCTGGCAATAGATCGCCATGTGCCTCTTCAATGTTTAAGGTTTCATTAAAGCGTTTAACCGTTTCAGTACGGTCACCGCTTAAAATATGGAGTTTATAGCCCGCTTCGCGCAGGGACTCCACCGTTTTTAACGTATCGTCTTTTAAGCGATCGAGCAGCGAGAAAGCCGCAATCAATTGATCACCCTTCCCAAGCCCGACCCAAAGCCCATCATCAAAGCGCTCGTGATGGCCCGTTAGATCAAACCAATCAAGACGCCCAATCTTATATTGGGCGCCATCGACCTCGCCACTAATCCCTTTTCCAACATGGTTAAGAAGATTATCAACTGCAAGCGGCTCAAGGGATTCATCTTCACTCAATTTTCTAAAGCCATAGGCAATCGGGTGACTTGAGCTTGCTTCAAGCGCAGCACCAATCTGTTTAATATAGGCTTCATCCATCGACTCATCAAAATAATGAATCGCATTAATGGTGAGTTTTCCTTCCGTTAATGTTCCGGTTTTATCAAAGACGATATCGGTGATTTTGCCGAGCGTTTCAAGGGCTCCAGAGCGTGTCGCAATCAGCCCCTTTTCTATAATCGCCTGATTTCCGGTACTGAGCGCCGCTGGGGTTGCAAGCGCAAGTGCGCATGGGCACGATACGACAAGTACCGTTAAGGTTACGGAAAATGCACGGCTTGGATCAATCCAGTTGTACCAAACAATAAAGGTTCCTACGCAGGCTATAATAATTCCGAGGACAAAATAGGTTGAGATAATATCGGCAAGTTGCGCGATTTTAGGTTTTTCTGTCATTGAACGGTCAATGAGGCGCGCCATTTGCGATAGAACCGTTTCAGCCCCAATCGCAGTGACTTCCATTTTAAGCGGTTGCTCATAGTTCACCGAGCCACCAATTAGCCGATCGCCTTTGCGCTTCTCAAGTGGCAAACTTTCACCCGTTAACAGAGATTCATCCACCATCGCAACATCATCAAGGAGCACTCCATCAAGTGGAATGCTATCGCCCGGTTTAATTAAAAGATGATCGCCCATCTGAAGACGCTGAGTCGGAACGGGTTCAGTTGATCCATCGGGAAGTAATCGCTCTGCAAAATGCGGCTTAACTTTAAGAATATGATCTGAGACTAATAGCGCTTTATGGCGAGCATTAGTTTCGAGCACTCGCGCCCCTAAGAGTAAAAAGGCAAACATCGTAACCGATTCATAATAGGTCTCATCTTGGCCGGTGATCGTGTTCCAAATACTCCAAATTGTCCCAACAATAATCGCAAGTGAAACGTTGACGTTCATACTTAAACGCCTGTTTTTCAAGTCATGATAGGCCGCTTTATAAAAACTACGACTCGCATAGGTGACGCATGGAATGGCGGCAAACATATTAAACCAGTTGAGGAAATGGTAGGAGTTTTGGCTCATATCATTATATTTACCAAAATAGATCCCAACCGCGGTCATCATCACTTGCATTGAAAATAGTGCTGCAATCCCAAAGTCAATTAGGAGGCTCCGCCACTCTTTTTTAAGTTGTTTCTGTTCAGTCTGTTCATCATAGGGCGTCGCTTCATAACCAAGCTTAATCACCTCCATGAGAATTTCAGAGAGTTTGACTTTCTCAGGGTCAAAGGTGACATGGGCTCGATGCGTTGTATAGTTAATATCAAACGCTTCGACCCCATCCATGCTTTTTAACCCATTTTCGAGAAGCCATACGCACGCGGCGCAGACGATATTGTCCACAATGAGATAGCTCTCTTTGAACTCTTTATCGCCTGTTTTACGTGTATAGACAAATTGTTGAGCAATATCAGGATGATCATAAAACGTCAATTCCCGCTTCAATTCGGCGGGAATTAACTGTTCGCTCATCACAGGGCGTACAGCCCCTGCTTCACGGTGATCATAATAGCGCGTCAATCCTGACTGCGCAATCATCTCTGCTACTGCTTTACAGCCAGCACAACACATTGGCTGATCGATGCCATCAATCTCCGCATAAAACGGAGGGGTACCCTTGATAGGAAGATGGCAATGATAGCATGCTCCTACTTCATTGCTCATTTCATCTCTCTTTAGTTATGAGTTATAGTTGTTATTAATGCTTAATGCTTAATGCTTAATGCGACTTAGTTTTGCGCAGTAACCGCACGGCCTTTACGCTTTTTATTAAGTAACTGATCAAGGCGCGCTTCACATTCACTATTGCCGACTTCACAATTAATCACCGTTGAAGCGACTTGTTCAAAGGTTGCATCATCTTTTGTGATTAACAGCTCTAAATTCCAGCGACCGACGCGCTCAAATTTAACCGGTACTTCGTAAAGCCCTGGCCCAACCATTTTGACATCATACACACGATCAAGCTCTTGCTCTGCCGAACGGCCAAATTCAGCCACTATTACTGCATCATTAATGGGATAATTATCACGATCAATCACACGAATTTTAAAAACATTATCTTCATCAATACGCGGGGTTTTCTCAAAGCCAAAATCGACTTTCCAACCACGTTCACGCTGAAGCACCATACGTTTTTGATACTCATTAAAATAAGCTTCTTTTTTGTGATAGGCATTCGGAACTTCCCCTGAGAATCGAGTATTCACCTCAACACCATCGTTTTTAGTAAAGCGAAGCCCTTTTTCTGCCATAAAGACAAAGTTAAGGTCAACGATTACAAGGACAACGAAGAACGCTAAGATCGCGATCGGGCCCCAGTGCATCTTTTTGCCATCATTACCGGCTAAAGATTTAAGCCCACCCTTCCCGATGAGATAATATGCAAACGCAGTGACAAGATTCGATGAAAGGTAGAGAGCGAGAACATCGCCCCCTTGCCAATTCACGATCGACACCGGTACCAATACTGCGATACTAATCAGCGCTGAAATACTCGCCGCTTGCAGATAGGTAAAGCGTAACAGTTTGTTAAACATCAGGCAGAGTAGAAAAACCCCAACAATGCCCGATACCATAAATATAATTGTGCCAATCATGAACGATTCCTCTAGTTTATTAGTTACCAAAGATCGCTTTAACACGGCGTTGATCGGTTACTTCACCAGTAGCTGGGTCTTTAACTGTCACAATAAAGCCGATCTCACGATCCTCAGTTTCCCCTTTTCCAGCGATAACACTTGCCGCTAAGCTGATGCGCTCACTTGATTCAAGAATATAGCCGTTAAATGGCATATCAAGCTCGTAGTTATCTTTATCTTCTAACTCAACAAAGAATTGCTGTTTTGACAAGGAGAGGTTATTAAGTTTAATCTCATAACGTTTTTGTAAACGACTATCTGATAGTGTTACCAGTGCGCGGCGTTCAGGTTCAATTTTGTATTGCGCATTATCACGGTTCGCAACACTGAATCCTAATAGGCCAATAATCACACAAATCACGGTGAAATAGCCGATGTTACGCGGTGAAAAATAGTTGGTTTTTCCACCTTCTAATCCACGCTCAGACTCATAACGAATCAGACCAGTTGGATAGTTAAGGCTGGTCATCATGTTATTACATGCGTCAATACAAAGACCACAAGTAATACATTTATAGTTTACCCCATCACGGATATCGATTCCGGCAGGACACACATGCACACAAAGGCCACAATCAATACAATCACCGTGACCGGTTGCCACACGCTCATCATGTTCGCGCGCGCCCCGAATGGGTTTATGACGACCTTTTTCACCCTCGCCACGTTTTTCATCATAGGTAACGATTAAAGTATCTTTATCGAACATTACTCCTTGGAAACGAGCATAGGGACACATAAAGGTACAGACTTGTTCACGGGCAAATCCTGCCATAATGAAGGTGGTTGCGGTTAAGAAAAGCGTTGTCATATACGCCGCAAAAGGCGCGTGGCCGGTAAAGAAATCAATAAAGAGTTTTGGCGCATAGTTCCAATACGCGGTAAAGGTAAAACCTGTCCAAAATGCAAAGAGTAACCAGAGCAACCAAGTCCCCCCTACTTTTGCAAATTTCTCACCATTCCATGGGCTTTCATAAAGCTTTTTACGTGCATTTCTATCGCCTTGCACCCATGATTCGATAAACATAAATGCGTCAGTCCAAATTGTTTGGAAACAAAAATACCCACAAAAAACTCGACCGAGCACAGCGGTTACGAAGAATAGACCAAATGCAAAGAGTGCGAGCACCCCTGCTAACCAGAAAATATTCTGAATGTCGACTAAAAGATTGAAAATATAAAATTGACGACCGACAATGTCAAATTGGATCGCCTGCTGTATGCCCGGAATTCCACGATCCCATGGCACCCAAGGTAATAAAAAGAATGTTGCATATGCTAATAGCAACATACTGGTTTTGAACGTTCTGAACTTCCCTTTTACCGAGCGGGTAAAAATTGGGATGCGTTTTTCATACAGTTCTGCTGCTTCTGGAGTTTGTTGGTTGCTCACTACACGTACCTCTTGTCTACACACCTAAAATAGATGGCCCTATTATATGCTATTTACCGCGTATAATCATACCACAGATCATTTTTCTATCTTTAAAAAAAGGATTTTTAAACGGTGTCTAAAAATCCTTTCCTATTACTTTAAATTGTCTTAGCAATCAGTATTTACTGACCACCGCCTAACTGGTGAACATATACCGCAAGTGCACGGATCTGTTCTTTCGTTAGACGATCTTTCCATGAAGGCATTTCACGGTGAGTGGTATCAGGAACAACACCATTTTCAACGTGTGGAATGATCGCTGCAAGTTTCTCTTCAGGAGTCGTCATACTGTTAATATCAACGATTTCCCAAATATTGTCAGTTAAGTCAGGCGCCCCCATAAGTGGGTTACCTTTTGCTTCTTTACTGCCACTTGCATAGTTTACGTGACAAGTATGACATGCGTTAGGTGTACGGCCGTAGAATAGTTTCTCGCCGCGCTCAAGCGCTTCCTCATCTCCTGAGTAGTTGCCTGAAAGACTTAATGCGTATTTACTTACATCTAAGATCTGATCATCGGTCATGTTCGCAGGACCTTTCTCCGGTTTTGCCGGTGTCATGTTACCTTTACGACCACGCGTGATAGTCTCTTCGATCTGCTCAAGCTTACCGCCCCATAACCATGCGTTATCGGTTAAGTTCGGATACATCCCGATTTGACCTTGCGCATTTGCGTTGTGACAGGTTGCACAGTTATCACCAAAGGTTACTTTACCAACCGCACGTGCAAATTGAATCATTTTAGGATCTTGTAAGATCTCTGCAGGTTTCATTTCGCTTAACTTTTTAAGGTTCGCTGTACGGTTTTGCGCTTCTGGAGAAGTTTGAAGCTCGTTTGCTAAACGCACACGGCTGTTCCAGTTACGATCTGTGGTGACGCCTTCATCTTCGACTTTAAGAGTATAGAACCCTTTAGTATAGGAGTTAGGCAGTGGCCACGTTGGGAATAAAATCCAATAGCCAATACTGAAAATTACCGTACCGTAGAAAGCCATTAGCCACCAGCGCGGAAGAGGGTTGTTATATTCGCACAAATCCTCGTCCCAGACATGCCCGGTAATACCTTCTAATTTTTCAAAATCTTTTTCTTTGTTTTCACTCATTTTAAATTCCTCAGCAATATGTGAAGTTTAAATCATTACCGATCGCTTTTTCCCTTTTGATCTTCTTCGATAGCCCGATTTAAATCGTCTTCGTCATCCATAAAAGGGATATAGCGGTATTGATCAAAACGCTCTTTACGTTCTTTTCCAGTGAAGACATAGAACAGAATTCCGACAAACACTGTAAAGAAAAGCACAGCTGCCAGTGTTTTACTGTTACCCATGTCGGTAAACCACATTAAAAAATCTGTCATTCTATGTCTCCTTTCCAATTAACGGAATTTACTGAACTCAACACCTTGGTCTTGTTTAAACTCAACCATAGTTCCAAGCACCTGTAGATATGCTACTAATGCATCCATTTTACTAATTTCATCGATCTTATCTTTATGAATATAGTTTTTACGGATCTCTTTTGCTTCTTCTACAAGATTTTTCTTAGCATTATCAATATGAAGTAAGTCTGCAACCTCTTTACCAAACTGCTCGAGGTTTGCTTTGTACTCATCCATATTTGCAGAGTAAGGTACCCCAGCTAAACGAAGCGCTTTCATGTGTTGACCAACGGTCTCAACATCAAGCTTCTCTTTAAGTAACCAAGGATACGCTGGCATGATGGAATCTGGCTCTTCACTTTTCGGACGATATAAGTGATTTACATGCCATTGATTGTCCATTTTACCGCCAACTCTTGCTAAGTCTGGCCCAATACGACGCGAACCCCATTGGAATGGACGGTCATATTGTGATTCAGCAGCGAGTGAATAATAACCGTAACGCTCAAACTCATCCTGCATTGGGCGGATTTGTTGAGAGTGACAGTTGTAGCAACCTTCAGCAACGTAGATATTACGACCTAACATCTCTAAAGGCGTGTATGGGCGAACCGCATCAACTTCTTGAGTCGCTTGAACTTTACGTTTTCTAGCGTCTAATACGAATTCACCTTTTTCATCTGTAGCGTAAACGGGGACAGGACGACCACGCTTATCCGTTACATAGTTGAAATTATCATCTAATTCATACTTAGGAACTTCTTTTTTAACTTCCTCGATCGAATCATCAATATAGAAGAGCGGAACAATCTCAATTAATCCACCGATACTGATAATCACCATGATAAAGAGGAGAAGAAGACCACTATTGGTTTCTAAACGTTCGTGTTTAATCATTGATATTTACTCCTATCTTAATTATGCGTGAGCAGCAACTGCTGGGATTTGAGCATTTCTATCCGCTTGTTCTCTGTTACCAGAAAGCATAGTCATTACGAAGTTGATAATCATAATCACCGCGCCTAAAAGATAGAGTGCACCACCGATCGCTCTAAAGATATAAGGAGTGTGCATAAAGTTCACAGTCTCAATAAAGCGATATACAAGTGTACCGTACTCAGGGTTAAATGCTCGGAGCATCATACCTTGACCAATACCTGCAACCCAAAGAGATGCAATGTAAAGAACGATACCGATAGTTGCTAACCAGAAGTGAGCAAAGATTAAACGCTCGCTATAGATCTTAGTACCGAAGATACGGGGAACTAAGTGATAGAGCGAACCGAAAGTAATCATCGCAACCCAACCTAACGCACCTGAGTGTACGTGTCCAACAGTCCAGTCAGTGTAGTGCGAAAGCGCGTTTACTGAACGAAGACTCATTAAAGGACCCTCAAAAGTACTCATACCGTAGAACGATAATGAAACCACCATGAAGCGGATAATTGGGTTAGTACGAATCGTATCCCATGCACCTGAAAGCGTCATAATCCCGTTGATCATACCCCCCCATGATGGAAGAAGAAGAAGAACCGAGAAGGTTGCCGCAAGTGATGAAACCCAGTCAGGAAGTGAAGTCCAGTGTAAATGGTGAGCACCTGCCCACATGTAGAGGAAGGTTAATGCCCAGAAGTGAACGATCGACAGACGATAGGAGTAGATTGGACGTCCAGCTTCTTTTGGAACGAAGTAGTACATCATACCTAAGAACGCAACGGTAAGAATGAATCCTACTGCGTTATGGCCGTACCACCATTGAACCATCGCATCTTGCATACCGGCAAATACGTTATATGATTTTAACGTGCCTGCGCCAAATACTGGAATCGCGATGTTGTTGAAGATGTGAAGTAATGCAGTTGCACAGATAAAGCCGAGGTAGAACCAGTTTGCAACGTAGATATGTTTAACTTTACGTCTCCAGATTGTATTGATATACACCCAGAAGTAAGTTACCCAAATTACCGCTACAGCCCAGTCAAAAATCCACTCAAATTCTGCGTACTCTTTACCTTGTGTATAGCCCATCACATAGGTGAACGGTACGATTGAGAAGACAATTGCCCAACCCCAGAACACAAATTTCGCTAGTAGCGGATAGGCTAATCTAACGTGACATGTTCTCTGAACAACATAGAATGAAGTACCGATTAACGCCGATCCCCCCATTCCGAAGATCACCATTGTGGTATGCACTGGACGTAAACGACCAAATGATAACCATGGTGAATCAAAGTTAAGTGCAGGCCAGGTCAGTTCAAGCGCGGCCCAAAGACCGGCTGACATCCCGACAGCACCGAAGATCAACGCAGTGATTACAAAACCTCTAACCACCCCGTATTCGTATTGATTATGAAGACTTTTAGTATGTCCCATAGTACCCCCGAAAGTTAATAAACATAATTAAAAAACTACCCCTTAAAGCAATATACATTTACTTACACAATGCATAGTACTAGAACCTTGCGATAGGTTCTTGATATCTGTCAACTTGTATTTCTAAACCGCCATAGCTGACGGCAATTTAGCCAATTTAACGCCTATATTAAACAAAAATTAGACCGGTAAATCAACTCCAGTAATCATCTTGAACACTTTTATCGCATATCGATCCGTCATCCCCGAAACAAAATCAGTCACTTGCAAATAACGCATGTAGGGATCTTGATTTATAATGCGATTATCCGATAAAAACTGATCTGGCATAAATTCCATTAACATCCGCGTTTTTGAGCTCCCCTGCCCACGCGCTTCCGCTCTTACTGCACCAACAAATGCTTCTAGCAATGTTTCGAGCACTTTAAATCCTGCAATTCCCACCTCTAGCACCGGATCTGAGACATAAATATTTTTATACGCAAAGCGTTTAATCTCTGCAATCGCGGTTTTAGATGGAATGATTGAGAGGAGCGGTTCACGGCATTTCCCCTCTAAAATTGTCGACTCATTTTCAATAAATACCTTAATAATTTCGTCGACTAAAATCCCGATCGTATAAGCGCGCAGATATTCAACCCGATCTTTTTCCCGAGGAATCCGAGAAAGACGCGCATGCGGCATTTCATGATGTTCGGTAATAATCGCCTCATAAAACTCAAACGCCCCTTCCGCACTAATCAATTTTAAGCGGTAAGCATCTTCAATATCGACCAAGCTGTAACAGATATCATCCGCCGCTTCGAGTAGATAGGCAAATGGATGACGATACCATGCATTAGGCAATGTCTCATGCGGTTTTAACGTCGCATCTTCGGCAAATCGGGTGAAAAAGGTCTTTTCTGCTTGGAAATAATTAAATTTATGGAAAGCGATGTGGTCGGCTTTTTTACGCTGATCGCTGCCACATGGATATTTAATAAAGCTCGCAATCACCGGAAGCGAGAGCTGCATTCCTCCGTAATTATGGGAGTTTTGCAGTTTAGTCAGCAATCTAAAAGCTTGGGCATTTCCCTCAAAATGAAGAAAGTCAGCTTTCTCAAGATCCGACACTTCGGAAAGCGCTTCCTGCCCAATCTGATTATCGGCAAAAAATCGGCTAATCGCCTCTTCCCCTGCATGACCAAACGGTGGATTACCAATATCATGAGCAAGTGCTCCGGCGGCTAAAATAGCACCCGAGCTTGAGGCAGTGATCCCCGGAATGTCATAGCGATCCACTAAATACTCACCGAGCATGGTGCCAAGACTGCGGCAGACGCTGCTTACTTCCAAACTATGGGTTAAACGAGTGCGAATATAATCGGTCTGCGCGAGAGGAAAGACTTGCGTCTTATCTTGTAGTCGGCGAAAGGCTGCGGAAAATACGAGCCGATCATAATCTTTTTGGAAGGTTGTTCGATAACTGGGCGCCTCTTCAACGGTACGATGACCAAAGCGCTTCGCGGTAATCAATTCTCTCCAACGTTGTTCTAGCATACCCTCTCCTATCTGTTTACTTCCCTAGCATACACCTTCTATGTGACGCGCGGGTTTCCAATCTCGCTTCAAAAAAACTTGCTTTAAAAGAAAAAGCGACCCTTACGATCGCTCTTTACTCAGCTGGTCAATGGGCCAGCGTGCTTTTAAATTGACTTTTTCACTGCTCTCTTGACGTTTAAGACGCTCGTGGCCGACATACGCCACCATTGCACCATTATCGGTACAATATTCACTCCGCGGGAAAAAGACTTCAAATCCACGTTTTTCAGCCTCCGCTTTCAGCATTCGGCGCAATTCTTGATTCGCACCAACGCCGCCAGACACCACTAATTGCGTCACATTTTCCTGTTTAAGTGCGCGAATCGCTTTTTTAATAAGCGTATCGACAAGCGCCTCTTGGAAACCTGCGGCAATATCAGGATAATCCGCCTCGCTATGACCTTCAATGGTCAATAAAGCTTTTGTCTTAATTCCACTAAAGCTAAAATCAAGCCCCGGGCGATCGAGCATTGGGCGCGGGAATTTAAATCGTTTTGGATCTCCGCCTTCCGCCATTTTTGCTAAATGCGGGCCACCGGGATAAGGAAGCCCCATCAATTTTGCCGTTTTATCGAACGCCTCACCGACTGCATCATCAAGCGATTGCCCTAAAAGCTCATATTCTCCAAATGCCTTTGCGAGCACCAATTGCGTATGCCCGCCCGATACCAAGAGCGTAATAAACGGGAACTCAGGTTTTTCCTCCTCGAGCATCACCGCCATTAAATGCGCCTCCATGTGATTGACCCCTAAAATCGGACAATCAATGGCCAAACTTAATCCTTGTGCGTAGGAAGCGGCCACCATAAGCGCGCCAATCAACCCCGGCCCTTCGGTATAGGCAATCCCATCAATATCCGAGAGCGATATATCGGCCTTTTCAATCAGCTCTTTTACTAAAAGCGGTAATTTACGAATGTGATCCCGCGAGGCAAGCTCAGGCACAACACCGCCATATTTTGCATGGAGTGCAATTTGCGAATAGAGCTCATGCCCAATTAATCCTCGCTCTGAATCATAGAGCGCAACGCCCGTCTCATCACAAGAACTCTCAATCCCTAAAACAATCAACGTATATCCTTATATTTTCTGTTTTATCAGTCGTACTGTGTGTTCTATTTCGAGCCATAGTATGCGTTATCGATCGAAGCAGAACACCACTGAATGTGTTTAAAGTTAAAAAAGAAGAATCCCGCCCCACACTAGCGCAAGAATCATCATGGCAAAAAATACAATCGCTGAACCGATATCTTTCGCCTGTCCTGAAAGCGGATGAATCTCAGGCCCAATCCGATCCACAATTGCTTCAATGGAAGAATTCACAAGCTCCATCATCATCAATAAAAGCACCGAACCCACCATTAATATTAGCTCAATTTTGGTATCAGCGAGCCAAAACGCGAGTGGAATTAAAATAACAGCGAGGAGCGCCTCTTGACGAAACGCCGCTTCCGATTTAAATGCCGCTTTTATGCCCTTCATAGAGTAAAAAAACGCATTGATAATGCGTTTTAATCCCGTAGCACCCGGTTTATTCATCATATTATTTGATCTATCTTAATTTAAGTGGCCTATCGTTCAAATTGAAGCTCGTGCACTTGATATTCTTCTTGTAAATTCTCACCTTCATCGAGCATTACCCAGATAATAAAGGCGACAAATAGGATAATATAGACCCAAAAAAATGAACGTTTCTTCTCTTTCTTTTCAAAATACATAGGTTTAACTTGCTCTCAATTTATAACTATAATGTTAGATCACTTGAAATTCTCAAAAAAAACTCCAAACTAAATATAACATTTTTATTCGATTGGAATTTAGGTATTATAACAAACACCCAAAACGCGAGCTACTCAAATCGCGCACCAATCTTATCTACATTCGGGATATAAGGTAATATTTAATGACAAAATCACTGGTCATAGTTGAATCACCAGCCAAAGCAAAAACCATAGAAAAATATCTAGGGAAAGATTTTACCGTACTTGCCTCATTTGGGCATGTGCGTGCGCTTGTGCGTAAACAGGGCTCTGTGGACACAGATAATAACTTCGACATGAAGTATGAAGTCCTTAGCCAAAACAAAAAGCATCTTGCGGCGATTGAAAAGGCGTTAAAAGACGCAGACAACCTCATGCTCGCAACTGACCCGGACCGCGAAGGGGAAGCGATTTCATGGCATATTTTAGAGTATCTAAAAGAGAAAAATGCCTTAAAAGATAAGAAGATTTCACGCGTGGTTTTCCACGAAATCACCAAAAAAGCGATCCAAGATGCGGTACAAAATCCCCGCGATCTTGCGATGGATTTAGTCAATGCGCAGCAAGCTCGAACCGCGCTCGATTATCTCGTTGGATTTAATTTATCACCGCTTTTATGGAAGAAAATTAGCCCCGGATTGTCAGCAGGACGCGTTCAATCACCGGCACTTCGCATGATTTGTGAGCGTGAAGATGAGATTAACGCCTTCGTCTCTGAAGAGTATTGGTCAATCACCGCTGATCTTAATAAAGATTCAAGTAAGTTTACCGGTCGTCTTACGGATTTTGAGGCTGAAAAAGTGGAACAATTTAGCTTCCGCGATGAAAAATCGGCTACTCATGTGGTTAAAACCTTAACCGATGCCTTTGGTAATGAACTGCCGGTTGTCAATGTTGAAAAGCGTCAGCGTCGCCGCAATCCCGCACCGCCCTTCACTACTTCAACCTTACAACAGGAAGGGTCACGCAAACTTCGCTTTAGCGCCTCTCGCACCATGCGCGTTGCGCAAAATCTCTATGAGGGGATTAATCTTGGCACTGAAACGATCGGTCTGATTACCTATATGCGTACCGACTCGGTCACCTTATCGGACGAAGCGCTTACCGACATTCGCTCATACATTACCCGCGAACATGGCAAAGAGTATTGTCCTGAAGCGCCACGCATCTATAAAACGAAATCCAAAAATGCCCAAGAGGCTCACGAGGCGATTCGCCCTACCTCGGTGTTTAGAACGCCAGAATCGGTGAAACAATATCTCGATTCGGATCAATATCGTCTCTATGAGCTAATCTGGAAACGTGCCGTTGCCTCTCAGATGGAATCAGCCATTATGAATACCACCGCCGTTGATTTAGGGGAGCAAGGCAAACACCTTTTCCGCGTTAACGGTTCAACCATCGCTTTCCCAGGCTTTATGAGCCTCTATCTTGAAGATAATGATGATGAAAAAGCTGAGAAAGAGGAAGATCGCATCTTACCGGAGATGGCGGTTGGCGATATTGTTGCGCTAAGCGATATCATCCCCAATCAACATTTTACTGAGCCACCACCCCGTTATACGGAAGCCTCGCTCGTAAAAACCCTTGAAGAGTATGGCATTGGCCGTCCTTCCACCTATGCAAGCATTATCTCGACCCTGCAAAATCGTGAGTATGTCACCATGGATGCGCGCCGTTTTATTCCTACGGATGTTGGGCAAATTGTCTCGCGCTTCTTAACCGAACATTTCACCCAATATGTCGATTATGATTTCACCGCAACGCTTGAAGATAGCCTCGATGAGGTGTCTCGTGGTGAGAAAGAGTGGGTACCACTACTTGATGCTTTCTGGCAACCTTTTATCACTCAATGCGATGATGTGGAAGAGAATGTCTCCCGTGCGGATGTGGCGCAAGCCCGCGTTTTAGGGGATGATCCGAAAACTGGTAAGCCCGTATCTGTTCGGATTGGTCGCTATGGGCCTTTTGCTCAAATTGGCGATAAAGATGATGAAGAGAAACCAAAATTCGCTTCACTTCTTCCTGATCAACGCCTCGATACCATCACGCTCGAAGAGGCCATTGCACTCTTTAAATTACCGCGCGTTCTAGGCAAAGGCGATGATGATTATGATATTCGCGCCAATATCGGTCGCTTTGGGCCCTATATCCAATACGGTCCACGTAAATTCGTCTCGCTCAAAGAGTACGACCCTTATACGGTGACCTATGAAGAGGCACTGGAAGTGGTTAAAGCGCACAAAGAGGCAGAAGCAGCGAAATATATCCACACCTTTAAAGAGGGAGAGCTCACCATCGAGGTAATTAATGGCCGCTACGGGCCTTATATCACAGATGGTACGAAAAACGTGCGTGTTCCGAAAGATCGTGACCCGAAAACACTTACTTTAGATGAGTGTAAAGAGATGATCGAAAAAGCACCGGCCAAAAAAACCCGTGCGAAAAAAACCACTACCAAAAAGGCTGCAGAAAAGAAAACGACCGCGAAGAAGACAACGGCTAAAAAAACGGCTGCCAAAAAGCCTGCAGCCAAGAAAACAACAGCCAAAGCTGCAACCAAAGCAACGTCAAAAACAACCACTAAAACGGCAGCTAAAAAGACGACGACTAAAAAAGCCACAAAAAGTGATGCGGGTAATGAATCTTAATCTCGATTCATTCCGCGAACATTACCACTAAATTGGGGTAACGCTTTAAAACGCTCAAACTAAAAACGCCTCTAGGAACGTGATACAATCGACCCTATAGGCGTTCTTTTTATCCACAATTTTAATTTAATTGTTAATTGAAAACCATTCATTCAGGAGTTTCTATATTTATGGCCGATAATCCAGCGAAAATCTTAATTGTTGATGATGAACAAGATATTTGCGATCTCGTCAGCGACATTTTACAAGACGAAGGATACGAAGTGGCGGTTGCCTATAACGGCGCGGAAGCCAATGCCCTCAAAGAATCGACCGATCCTGATCTGATTTTGCTCGATATTTGGATGCCCGACATTGATGGGATTTCACTGCTTAAATCGTGGCGTGAAGCGGGCAATATGGCACCGGTGATTATGATGAGCGGCCATGGAACCCTCGAACACGCCATTGAAGCGACAAAGCTCGGGGCATCGGACTTTTTAGAAAAGCCGCTCACGCTTGCGAAACTTTTAATGGTGGTGGATAAAACGTTAACTGAAGCGCCTGCTCTGCTGGCTGAATCGATCGAGCCGATTTTACCCACTGAAAAACCCTATCCTTTTGAGCCGGTTGGGCGCAGTTTAGTGGCACAAAATCTGCGTAATAATCTGCAAAAATCGGCCTCGGTCTCCCATGCCAATATTTTACTGCTTGGTGAGCCAGGTACCGAGATTGATGGCGTTGCAAGCTACATTCATGACCTCTCCCCAGAACGCAAGGGGGCTTTTTTAGAGTTTAACCTTGGCACTATGAATGATGCGCTCTTTAATTCCACCTTTTTCGATCCAAGTGGAAAAATCAGTCCTCAAATCATTCAGCACGGCAATGGGGGAATTCTCTATTTTAAAGAGATTGATGAGGCGAGCACTGCGATCCAAACCGCCCTTGCCAAACTATTAAATGCCCTTGCAACTGAGCGCAAAACAAGTAGCGCAATTCAACTGCGCGCTATTTTCTCCGCCGATGCCTATCTTCCCTATTTAGTGGAACAAGAGGAATTTTCAAGCGAGTTATGGCACCTTTTAAATGAGGTAACCATTCAGCTGCCTTCGCTTCGCCTCCATCCTGAAGATGTGCCTGAGCTCATCAATGCTTATGTGCACTATTTTGTGGAAGAGAAACATCTCAATTATCGCCATTTCTCGATTGCTGCACAAAATCGCCTTCGCAATCATGAATGGACGGGCAATCATCAAGAACTGAAAAATCTCATTAAACGCCTCTTAATTTTAGGCTCACAAGATGAAGTATCGCTCGATGAGGTGAATGCGGAGCTTGAAAAGCAGATTCTTGAAGCACCGAAAAAAGCAGACGATCATACCTATTCGCTTCCGCTTGATCTGCCACTTCGCGAAGCCCGAGAACAATTTGAGCGGGCTTATTTAATTGCTCAATATGAGCGCGTTGATGGCAATATGGCAAATCTCGCAAAGCTTGTGGGAATGGAACGAACAAACCTCTATCGTAAATTAAAATCGCTCGATATTGACCCAAAAACTGGCAAATAACGATAATGCCATCACCATCATGATTAACTTTTAATGACAACCTGCACACACTGCTATGACTGATTTTTCCTACCTTAAAACAAATTTAGATCACCTAAACGCTCGCATTGAAACGGCGGCTAAAAAAGCAGCCCGTGATCCCAATGAGATCTCGCTATTAATGGCAACAAAAACGCGTACGCCCGAGGAGATTAATGCGGCAATTGAGTTTGGGTATGGGTTATTGGGGGAAAATCGCGTACAGGAACTGGTAGAAAAAGCGCCTCACTTACTCACTAAAGCTGATCTTTCGGATATTAAGCTTATTACTCCACGAGAAAATCACTTTATCGGCCAACTGCAAGGCAATAAAGTCGCGGACGTTTGCCAAGTCGCCACCTGCATTCAATCGGTCGATCGCCTTCGCATTGCCCGCCGCATTAATGATTATTGCACGCTCAATCACATTAATATGGAGGTATTTATCCAAGTCAATACTTCCCGAGAAGCAAGTAAATCGGGCCTCTTACCGGAAGCACTTTTTGAATTTTTAGCCGATATTAAACCGCTCACCAAGCTAACCATTCGGGGGCTGATGACGATTGGCCTACATAGCGATAATGAAACTAACGTCCGCAAAGGGTTTGCGCTTCTTCGCAACCTCCGTGATGAATCCATTGAGAAAGGCCTTCTTCCTGACACGGCAACAGAGCTCTCGATGGGGATGAGTGGCGATCTTGAGCTGGCGATTTTAGAGGGTGCCACGATGATTCGTGTCGGCAGTGACATCTTCGGTCAGCGGGATTATTCGTAGTTACTCCACCACTCCATTTAAATCAAGAGAGACCTAAATTAAGGCGGATCACTCACTTTATCGCTTAAAAATCGGCCAAATTCAAAAAAAATTGCACTTTAGCCTTGAATATCCAAATCCCATCTCCATATTACCTTCAGAAAGAGAATTTAATCAGTTTAAACAAACACGTTTTTATAGCGTTTTATCAATAATTCAAACTAAATTTTAAAATTATATTTTTGAGGTAATTATATATGTCTAAAATCATCGGGATTGACTTAGGTACAACTAACTCATGTGTTGCCATTATGGACGGCGAAAAAGTACGCGTTATCGAAAACGCCGAAGGCGATCGCACTACTCCATCAATCGTTGCGTACACAGAAGATGGTGAAATCTTAACCGGTCAACCTGCAAAACGCCAAGCGGTGACCAATCCTAAAAACACTCTTTTTGCGATCAAACGTCTTATCGGACGCCGTTTTGAAGATGCTGAAGTTCAAAAAGACAAAGATCTTGTCCCCTTTGAAATCGTTAAAGCAGACAACGGCGATGCGTGGGTATCAGTCAAAGGCGAAAAAATGGCACCTCCTCAAATCTCAGCGGAAGTGCTTCGTAAAATGAAACAAACCGCTGAAGATTATTTAGGTGAAAAAGTAACAGAAGCGGTGATCACCGTACCTGCATACTTTAATGACGCACAACGTCAGGCAACTAAAGACGCGGGCCAAATCGCTGGTCTAGATGTTAAACGTATCATCAACGAACCTACTGCGGCTGCCCTTGCCTACGGTATGGATAAAAAAACCAAAGACGAAAGCAAAATTGCGGTATTTGACTTAGGCGGCGGTACATTCGACATCTCAATTATCGAAATTGCCGACGTTGATGGCGATAAACAATTCGAAGTACTTTCAACCAACGGAGATACATTCCTTGGCGGTGAAGACTTTGACGCGGTAGTGATCGACTACTTAGTTGAAGAGTTCAAAAAAGATTCAGGCATTGACCTTCGCAACGATCCATTAGCGCTTCAACGCTTAAAAGAAGCCGGTGAAAAAGCGAAAATCGAATTGTCATCATCACAACAAACCTCGATCAACCTTCCTTACATCACAGCTGATAGCACAGGTCCTAAACACTTAGACATCAAAATGACCCGCGCAAAACTCGAAGCATTAGTTGAAGAGTTAATCGAGCGCACATTAGAGCCATGCCGTACAGCGCTTAAAGATGCTGGTTTAGCCGTATCACAAATTGATGATGTGATTTTAGTCGGTGGTCAAACCCGTATGCCGAAAGTTCAAGAAAAAGTGAAAGAATTCTTCGGTAAAGAACCCCGTCGTGACGTGAATCCTGACGAAGCAGTGGCATCGGGCGCCGCAATCCAAGGCGGTGTATTAGGCGGTGATGTGAAAGATGTTTTACTACTCGACGTTACCCCTCTTTCGCTCGGTATTGAAACCATGGGTGGCGTGATGACAAAACTGATCGACAAAAACACCACAATCCCAACCAACGCGAGCCAAGTCTTCTCAACAGCGGCGGATAATCAGCCTGCAGTAACGATTCATATCTTACAAGGTGAGCGTCCACAAGCATCACAAAACCATTCACTTGGTCAATTTGACTTAACAGATATTCCACCAGCACCGCGCGGTGTTCCACAAATCGAAGTGACCTTTGATATCGATGCAAACGGGATTATGAACGTCTCGGCGAAAGATAAGTCAACCGGTAAAGAGCAATCGATTGTGATTAAATCAAGCTCAGGATTATCGGAAGATGATATCGAGAAAATGGTAAAAGATGCGGAAGCAAACGCGGAAGAGGATAAAAAATTCCAAGAGCTCGTGACCGCACGTAACACGGCAGAACAGATGATCCATGCCTCTGAGAAATCTCTCAAAGATCTTGGTGACAAAGTGACTGACGATGAGAAGAAAAATATTGAAGCGGCAATTGAAGAGACAAAAGAAGTCTTAAAAGGCGATGATGTTGATGCAATCAAGGCAAAAACTGATGCTTTAACAACCGTTGCGGGCGAGCTTGCACAGCGCGTTTATGCGGAACAAGGCGGCGATGCAGCCGGCGCAGCTCCCGGTGCTGAAGAGGCGCCAAAAGACGACAATGTTGTTGACGCTGAGTTCGAAGAAGTTAAAGACGACAAAGATAAAAAATAATCATTCTGAATGAATTGATTGAGTAACAAAGAATCCTCAGAGAATTTCGATTCTCTGGGGATCTTTCCTGAAAAAGAGGGCTCTCTGAGTCATTTTATTATTCCGCATCTAGGCTCACAGATTTAAGCGCACGATGTTGATCAATAAGATGATTCTTCATCCCATAATGGCGGCTCGTAAGAGCATTAAATAAACAGATAAACGGTTAATAAGGAACGATCATTATCCATGGCAGAACGCGATTATTATGAAGTGTTAGGGATTGAAAAAGGCGCATCGAAAGATGAGATTCGCAAAGCATATAGACGTCTTGCAATGAAATATCACCCTGACCGTAATGCTGACAAAAAAGAAGAAGCAGAAGAGAAATTTAAAGAGGTTCAAAAAGCCTATGAAGTGCTCTTTGATGATGAAAAACGCCAAATGTATGACCAATACGGCCATGCAGGAGTAAACGGTCAAGCCGGTGGGTTTGGCGGGGGCGCTGGCGGATTTGGTGGCGCAGATTTTGGCGATATCTTCGGTGATATGTTTGGCGATATCTTCGGCGGAGGTGGACGCTCTCAAGCAAATCGAGCCTATCGTGGCGATGATATTGGCTATCAACTCGATATCACCCTAGAAGAGGCTGCTTTCGGCACCACAACGCGCATTAGTGTCCCGACAACCGTTCATTGTCATCACTGTAATGGATCAGGCGCAGCCGCAGGATCAGAGCCTGTCACCTGCCCAACCTGTCACGGACAAGGCCAAGTGCGCATGTCGCAAGGGTTCTTCTCCGTTCAGCAAACCTGTCCGGACTGTCAAGGACGCGGTAAGAAAATCACCAATCCGTGTACCAATTGTCATGGCACAGGCCAAGAGCGCAAAACAAAAACGCTCGAAGTGAAAGTGCCAGCAGGCGTTGATACGGGCGATCGTATTCGTCTTTCAGGCGAAGGAGAAGCGGGCGTTAATGGTGGCCCAAGTGGCGATCTATACGTCCAAATTCGCGTGAAAAAACATGCGATCTTCACCCGTGATGATCAGCATCTTCACTGCGAGGTTCCCGTGAGCTTTGTTACGGCAGCACTCGGTGGTGAAATTGAAGTCCCCACCCTTGATGGCCGTGTTAATTTGAAAATTCCGGCTGAAACACAAACGGGCCGAATCTTTAGACTCCGCGGAAAAGGAGTTAAACCTGTACGCGGTGGCGCTCAAGGCGATCTACTCTGCGCGATTAAAGTGGAAACGCCGGTGAAACTGAGTAGCGATCAAAAAGAGATGCTCCGTAAATTTGGCGAAACCTTAGGGGAAAACCATGTCCCCCAGCAAAATAGCTGGCTCGATGGCGTAAAGAAGTTCTTTGATGGTCTCGGGAAATGAATGGCTCAGTGGTTCAAAACTCGATCAAAAAAGTAAATAATTTTAGATCTTGTCAAATTTTTACAATTGACCCACTATAATCGAAATTGTTAATAAACATAACGTACAAGCGCAGGCAATATTAATATCTCTATCACTCTCTTAAGTACCCTCTTAAGTCCCCCTTAGCGATATTGCCCGCGCTTTTTTACGCCACGAATTTATCCCCGTTTATCCTCTTCTTTATAAAACACCCCTATCTCTTTGATTTTAGTCGATTAATCGATTATCCTAATGCGATGGTTATTATCGCTTTTTCCCTTCTTGCGAGTGCGCTCTGGCTAATCTTATCGCCCTACTCGCTTATGCTGACCTTAAGTTTCCTCGCACTTATTTTTATCATTCCGCTAGCGCTTTATTTGCAAACTCTAACACACTTCTCAACCTCAGGATTTGCATCAAAAACACGGCACTACTCAGCTCTATTTATGATGATCGGGATGGCACTTGGTATTTCACTCTATCTACCGAGATTAATCGATTATCAAAATGCTATTCATGAGGTTCACAAAAAAGTGAACACAGCGACGCGCTACCAATTTAAAGTGCTGAAAAATCCCACTCATTACGACCGATTAACCATCGAAGTCCGCGCTAAAGACTCGCCGCTAAATGGAAAGAAGCTCTATCTTTCTCTCAATAATGCTCTATTAAAAGAGCAGATGCCGGCAAGTTCCATCCATGAAGCAGAGCTTATCATTAATCCAATTAAAACAGTTCACCGCCCTAATAAACCTTACCGGAGACTTTACCTCCTTGCCAATGAGCTGATCGGTAGAGCGTCGCTCACGAATTCCGATGAACTGATCACACTTAAATCTGCCAACTCGGTTGAAACGATGAGAAACACTCTCTATCACTATTTTGACGGGTTAACCCAGTACGAAAACCGCGCCTACTTTAGTGCGCTCACTGTCGGCATTACCGATTCACTGACTCAGCATGATTGGAATGTGCTGCGTAAAACTGGCACCATTCATCTCGTTTCGATTTCAGGCCTGCATCTAACCTTTGTGGCCTTTTGGAGCTTTCTAATTTTGCGCTATCTCATCGCACTCTTTAAACCCATACGTTTTGCCCCTTATCAGCTAGCTGCCCTCCTTTCGATCGGCGTTGCCCTTTTTTATGCGCTCCTTGCCGGTCTCTCGCTTCCAACCGAGCGCGCGCTCTTAATGTACATCATCGCGATGATCACGCTACTCTTGCACAGGCCGATTTTCCGCCTCCATACGCTTGCCATTACCTTTATTATTATGATGATGGTGATGCCCTTAGCGCTTCTTTCCATCGGTTTTTGGCTCTCATTTACTGCTGTTGCAATTTTAATTCTGCTCAGTCAATATCGCTGGGGCGTGATTAAAACGTTATTTTTAACGCAATTAACCGTCAGCTTTTTCCTTATGCCGTTAACCGCCCATTTCTTTGGTGAAGTCTCACTCATTAGTCCACTGACGAACCTGCTCGCGATTCCTTGGACAACGCTCTATATTCTCCCAACGCTTCTTATCGGCACACTATTACTGCCCTTCGAGTTTTTATGGGGAATCTCGCTGAGCACGCCCTTTTTTACCATCACCAATCTCGCGCTTAGACTCTTTCGCTACGGACTTGATTATATGGTTATGCTTCCCTATAGTTCAGTTAAAACGCCCTATATTGCGCTTTTTCCAACGGTGATTTTAACCCTGCTTCTCCTTTTAATTTTAAGGCGAAAGCGAGCTCACACCAGTAGATGGAATCCTTACAGAGGCCTCTCAATTCTCTATCCCATTCTCTGCTTAATGATTCTTGTCGGCCATTATCTCCTTCCTAAAAAGACTAAAGAAGGACTCTATTTAATGCCGGTAGGTGAAGGCTTATCGGCGCTCGTTGTCACCGATGAGATTACCTTTTTATACGATACGGGGCGGTATTTTCGCCAATTTGATCCCGGGCGGGATGTGATATTGCCAACGCTCAATCGCTTAAATATAAAAGCTCCCGATGCCCTTATTTTAAGTCTCTACAATGGTCAGCACACAGGTGGAACGCGTTCGCTGTTAACCAAATATCCTCAAATACCTGTATTTGCCCACTCCTCTTTATTAGCATGGACCGATGGAAGTCGGCATTGCCACGAGTTCCAACACGAATCTGAACGTCTCACCATTACCCCCATTAAGACGATCAAGAGCAGTTGTAGTTATTTTGTAAGAATGGAAAATGAGCTGATTATCCTCTTATCAGACCCCACAATACGGGAGTTTCGGAATCTCTCTATCGATCTCAATCAAGCGCTTTTTGAGCATCAAAATAAAAATGGTGATGCGCTCAATGTTACACTACTATTTCCTAAACAGGGGCAATCTCGCGGGTATACTGACTTCTATGCATGGAAAGAATTGGTTAAACATCATGATATTACCCTCCTATTTTCCACTCGAACCATTCATGAAGATTATTATAATCAGCCGGAACTTAAACCCTACTTTAATGCCTACGATGGCATGCTTCGGTTACCTTTTAACGCATCTAAAACCGATTATTCTCGTGAAATAGATCAAGCGATCGATTGTCGCCGATTTTGGTGGATAGATTGCACAAATAATACCCAAATACCCTGTAAATCAATCCTAAACAGCGTTAAGTGACGGTAAACGGGGTTTAATTTTGGAAAACGCGCTACACATTCACTCCATGAATGGTAAAATAGCCCAATTATTTGCAAACAATAACAAAAAAAGAGAATTCCATGAGGATATTATTAATCGATATTGGGAACACCACGTGCGATGCCAGAGCGTACGACCCAAGCGATCAAAGCATCACTCCCCTGTTTCGCATCTTTAGCCGAAAACTCCTGATTAATGCACCGGCGCTATTGCAAGAACATGTCGGTGCGCTCAACGAGACTTTTAGCAAGATTATCTACGTCTCTGTTGTGCCGGAGCTCAATGATCTTGTGCGTGATTTAGGGCGCTCGCTCTCGATTGAAGTGATTAATATCCGTAATGATATCGCCTTTGATCAATCGCCCTTTAAGCTTAAAAATATCCATCTGCTTGGCGCCGATTTTGTGGCCAACTATTTTGGATTTATGGCGCATTATCCGTGCCGAAATGTGGCGATTGTCGCTCTTGGTTCAGCGACGACGATTTTTCTCATTCAAGAGGGGAATTTTGTTGGAACGACCATCTCTCCCGGCGTGACTTTTAGTTTAGAAGCGCTCTTAAGTAATGCCTCCTTACTTGAGCAGATGGATTATCAAATGATTCCGGAAACACTTGGGAAAAATACCTTTGAATCGATCTCAATTGGCTCCATTAAAGGTCATTACCATATGATTATGGGGCTCATTGGGGAGATGAAAGAGGAGTATCGTATCGATAAAATTCTCTTTACTGGAGGCAATGCCCGTTTTTACGAAGAGCGCTGTGAAAAAGAGGGGGTTTTGATCGATGAAGAGCTCATTTTTAAGGGGTTAATCAATCTTTATGAGGCAAAAGGTCGCCTTCCCGCACCGCCGAAAAAGCCCCAATTAAACGAGACGCAAATAACGGAATAATTTCTACTCCATTTTGAAGGTTCCGTGCTAAAATAGTGCCTTATGAAGACCCCTAAATTTTGGCAACAACGCACGCTTTGGAGTTATCTATTCCTACCGCTCGCGCTTCTCTATCGTGGGATTGCGTCGCTTGACCGTTCCATTAAATTAAAAAAGATGCAAACACTGCCACGTCCGGTGATCGTGGTGGGCAATATTAATTTAGGGGGCACAGGGAAAACGCCGGTGACCATTACGCTCGTCAATCGCTTTAAAGCACGCGGTTTTAATGTCGGTGTATTATCGCGAGGCTATGGCCGTAAAACCGATGCGCTTCTCATTGCAGATACCCATCATAGCGCAAGCGATCTTGGCGATGAGCCCTACTTAATTTACCAAAAAACAGGCGTTCCTCTGGCGGTTCACCGTAATCGATATGAGGCCGGAGTCGCGCTCTTAAAACAGCATCCTGAGATCGATCTTTTTATTTGCGATGATGGGCTACAGCACCATATTTTGCACCGCGATCTTGAGATTGGGGTTGTTGGAAAACAAGGCTTTGGCAATGAGCTAGGATTTCCTGCAGGTCCGCTGCGTGAACCGATTTCACGATTGAACAAAGTAAATTTTATTATCAATAATAGTGGGAATTTGGATCTAAAAAAATACGATTTCATCCCGCCTCAATTTACGCTTCAAAGTGTGTTAAATGAAGCGATTAACCTTAAAACCGGGAAGGCAAAACCCCTCTCTCATTGGCAAAACCAAGGCGTTTCTGCCATTGCTGGCATTGCGTATCCTGAGCATTTTTTCGCCATGTTACGCGATCATAACATCGATGTGATGGGATATGGATTTCCCGATCATCACCATTTTACAAAAAAGGATCTCGCCGCCCTTGATACGCCGCTCTTCATGACTGAAAAAGACGCGGTCAAATGTCAAGATTTAGCGCTTGATTTAGACAATGCATGGAAAGTGCCCCTTGAAACAACTTTACCGGAGGCGCTGATTGATGCGATCTTAAAAACCCTTAATTTAGACGTGAAACCAAATAGCAAAACCCACGTTTAGCGCATCTCTACTATGCTTTAGATAGAAAATCGATCCTATAAAAACAACTTAAGAATAACAAAGCGTGAGCGCAATAGACAAATAAATTAAACCCGCTCCGCTCAACGGGGATCTAACATCCCATGAGGAAACCAATATAATGAGTCAAAACGACCCAAAAACAGACGAATATTTCATTCGATTTAAAGAAAATGACCCTGAGTATGCCGTTCAGGTTGAACAATATGGCAAAGCGATTCCGAGTCGCGATTTTATTTTAGAACTCCTTGAATTTTACCAAAGTTTAGATCGCACGATCGATTTTGATGGAGTGAGCCGTGCCTTTAAACTCCGCAAAGTGTGGGAGCTTGATGCGCTTGAAAACCGCTTAAATGCGATGATTCGCCAAGGACAGATCTATCTCAATCAGCACGATCAGATCAAAAAAGTTGATCCCTCAGAGCCGATTGAAGGGATTGTTCAAGGAAAAGCGGAAGGCTTTGGTTATCTTGATCCGATCGATCCCGACGGGAAAGGTAAGCGCGAAGATTCGCTCTTTATTCCGCCCTATGAGATGGAATATCTTCTCCATAATGACCGCGTGAAAGCGCTTCCCCTTGGCACCGATCGTCGGGGTCGTCGCATTGCAAAAATTACCGAGATTGTGGAGCGCGGCTTTACCGAGTTTTTCGCCCGAGTACATCGTGAAGAAGGGAGCTATATTTTAGTGCCTGAAAATCGCGACATCTCGCAACACTTTTTAGTCCCGCAAGATTCCGATAAATTGCAAGCAAAGCATCTCGATATTGTCCGCGCGAAAGTGACGCAATATCCCGATAAAAATATGATTGCCATGGCGGAAATTGTTGAAGTTTTTGGCGATACCGCAACCGTGGATATCGAAATTGAACAAGCGCTCCTTGAGCACAATATTCCCAATATTTTCTCGGCAGAAGTGGAATATGAGGTGAGTAAAATCCCTAATAAAGTGCTCGAAAGTGAACATGAGGGACGCAAGGATTATCGCGATCTACCGCTTGTCACCATCGATGGCATTACCGCCCGCGACTTTGACGATGCGGTCTATTGTAAGCCGATTAAAGATGGCTATCGCCTCTATGTTGCCATTGCGGATGTGTCGCACTATGCGCGCCGTGGCTCTGCGATTGATAAAGAAGCGCACCTTCGCGGAACGTCAGTTTATTTCCCGCGTAAAGTGGTGCCGATGTTGCACCGCGATCTCTCCAATGGTATCTGCTCGCTCAACCCTGATGTCGATCGTTTAGCGATGGTGGCTGAGCTCGATATCGACCATAATGGTGAGCTACAAAACTATCATTTTTACGAAGGTGTGATGCGTTCTCATGCGCGCCTTACCTACGATCTGGTCTTCGATATTATTAGTGGTGATGAGCTTCTACGTGAAAGCTATAAAGAGCTCACGCCCGATCTCGATAATCTCTACAATCTTTTTAAAGTATTGCGTAAACAGCGTGAAAAACGCGGTGCGCTCGACTTTGAAACTGTGGAAACACTTATCTTATATGATGAAGAGGGACACATTGAAAAGATCGTTCCCGATTCCCGTAACGATGCGCATAAAATCATTGAAGAGTGCATGATTACTGCGAATATCGCTGCGGCAAAATTCTTAGAAAAGCTTGAGATTAACGGACTCTATCGAGTGCATAATACGCCCGATCCTGCGAAACTTGGCCAGCTCCGTTCCTTCTTAAAAGAGTTTAATATCGGTCTTGGCGGAGGTGAAAACCCCTCACCACTCGATTTCTCTCGCGCTCTTGAAGCGGCCAAAGAGAAAAATGAATTTGAGATGATTCAAACGGTCATGCTCCGTTCGCTCTCGCAAGCGGTGTATCAGCCGGAAAATAGTGGGCACTTTGGGCTCTCATTAAGCCACTATGCGCACTTTACCTCGCCCATTCGCCGTTATCCTGACCTTTTAGTCCACCGCGCGATTAAACATATTATTCGCAAACGGGATAAAAATGAGTTCTATAACGATGCTGAAATGATCGCGCTTGGCGAGCATTGCTCAATGACTGAACGCCGCGCTGAAGATGCGGAACGCGATGTGATTGCATGGCTTAAAGCAAGCTATATGCAAAACTTCATTGGCGATGAATTTGAAGGCCATATCACCGGCGTTACCAATTTCGGGCTCTTTATTGAGCTTGAGGATATCTTTATTGAAGGGCTCGTTCATATCTCCCAAATGGATGGCGATTTCTTCATTTACGATGAGATTAAACACCGCCTGATGGGCGAACATACCGGTTTCCAATATCGTCTCAATGATAAAGTTAAAATCCGTGTGGTTGAAGCCAATCCTGAAACAAAACACATTGACTTTACCCTCTTATCTCCGGTGATTGGTGGCGATAAAAATAGTGGTAAAAATGCAGGCAGTCGCCCACCGCGTCGCCGTTCTAATAACGATTCGAAAGGTCATCGCGGGAAATCTAATTCCGTTCGTAAAAAAAATGATCGTACGGATAAAAAGAGCCGTCGCAATCGTCGTAAAAAACGCCGTTAATGCGTAAATATTAAAGGAGATCGCTGCTGTGACTATTGAGTATCGTAAAATTATTCATATCGATATGGATGCATTTTACGCCTCAATTGAGCAGCGCGATCATCTCGAGTATCGCGGCAAACCCGTTGCCGTTGGCGGGAAATCGAATCGCGGCGTGGTGGCTGCTGCAAGTTACGAGGCGCGCCAATTTGGGGTTCATTCCGCGATGCCTATGCGTACGGCGCTGCAAAAATGCCCTGATCTTATTGTGGTAAAGCCGCGATTTGAGCTCTACCGCGCCATCTCTCAATCGATTCGTGACATTTTCCATGAGTATACCGATCTCGTTGAACCGCTCTCGTTAGATGAGGCGTTTTTAGATGTGACCGACAATTTCCATCAAATTGAGCTTGGCATGGATGTGGCCCTTGAGATTAAACGGCGCATTAAAGAAACCCTCAATCTCACCGCTTCCGCCGGTGTCTCTTATAATAAATTTCTTGCCAAAATCGCGTCTGATGTTCGTAAGCCCGATGGTCTTTTTGTGCTTCATCCACTCAATGCCCCGCGCTTTGTCGAGGCGCTCCCCATTGAAGATTTTTTTGGTGTTGGTGCCGTAACTGCAAAAAAAATGCATGCCCTTGGCATTAAAACCGGCAAAGATCTTAAAGCCTGGAATGAAGAGGCGCTGATTCGTGAATTTGGTAAGGCGGGACACAGCTATTATCTCTACGCCCGCGCGATTGATGATCGGCCTGTCAACCCGAATCGAATTCGTAAATCTGTTGGCGTTGAAGAGACTTTCTTAAACGATCTTAACAGCCATGATGAGGTAGTCGATCTCCTTAAAATGATTCACGCCGAGCTAATTCGTCGTTGCCGAAAGCATGATTTTCGCGGACGTACGCTCACTCTTAAAATTAAATACTATAACTTTAAGCAGATTACCCGAAGCCGCACCGTCAATTTTGATCTCAACACCGAAGAGCATTTTATCTGGCCCCTTGCCCTTGAGCTGTTATCAGAAGTGCGTGAGCATCGGCGCATTCGGTTAATGGGCCTCACTCTTCACAATAGCGATGAAGAAAAGCATGAGCTTAACAATGAGCTCAATCAGCAAACCCTTCCATTTCATACTCTCGCTTAATTGCCCACTCTCCTCTATCCTCTTTCCCCTTACCCATCAAGGGATCTTCGAACACACTTGCAGTTTATTCCTCAGCTGATTATGATGAATTAATGGTGGTTACCAATAAAAATAAGGAGTGAGTTCACGATGCAAACGATCCCTAAAAATCAGTTCAAGCTTAATCTACATGAAAAAACGATCCAAATAGGTGCGCGTTTAGGGCTTGCCGACGGCACAACCGCAGATATCGCAGCGCACAGCGGATTTGATTGGCTCTTAATTGATGCCGAGCATGGCCCCAATGATCTCAAAGCAATTTTAGAACAGATTCGCATTATTGAAGGGCATCATAATGTGAGCTCTGTCGTTCGTTTACCGGCAGCGGATCCTATTACGATGAAACGAATCCTAAATATTGGCGCGCAATCGGTGATGGTGCCGATGATTGAGAGTAAAACGGAAGCTGAAGCGATGGTAAAAGCGGTGCATTACCCGCCCAAAGGCGTTCGTGGCGTAGCGGGAAATATTTCTCGCGCCTCTCGTTGGGGGGATATTCCCAATTATCTCCTCCATGCTGAAGAAGAAATTGCACTGATTTTACAAGTGGAAACGGTGGAAGGACTCGATGCACTCGATGAGATTTTATCCGTGAAAGGCATCGACGGAATTTTTATTGGCCCAGCAGATTTAAGTGCCTCGATGGGCTATTGCAGCCATCCTGATCACCCGAAAGTCCAAGCGGTGATCCATGATGCTATTTTAAAAATTCGTAAAGCCGGTCTCCCCGTTGGGCTGATTCATAATGATCCGGTGTTTATTAAACATTATATGCACATTGGCGCCTCCTTTATGATTGTTTGCAGCGACGCTTCAACGCTCCGCCGTGCCTATCAAGAGATTTTAGAAGAATACGAATAACGCCCATAAAAAAGCCCCGCTATATCGATCTCAATCGAATAATAACGGGGCTTATGGAGTGATTGTTTTAATTTTTTCTATTCTTTATCCCAAATCTGCGGATATTTATACCCTGCAAAACGTTTTGCTGCATACGCTTTAAACGCCTCTGAGTTATAGGCATTTTCAACCGCTTCTACCCAAGGCCTTCCTAAATCTGAGCGTTTAATAGCCGCCCAATTAATAAAGGTAAATCCGCCTTCGGTATAGAGCGCATCGGTAAAGGAAATTCCTGAACTTGCTGCATAGTTACCCGGAATAATGGCAAAATCCACATCATCACGGGAGCGCGGAATTTGCGCCGCTTCAAGCTCAATTAATTCAACCTCATAATTAAATTGCTTAATATCGCGTTTTGATGCTTTAAGCTGATCGATGCCCTCATTTAAGGTAATAATCCCCATCTCATCGAGCATCATTAAGGTGCGCGCAAAGTTACTTGGATCATTTGCTACAGAAAAGGTCAATTTCCGTTTGCCAAGCTCATCAAGGCTTTTGCCTTTCCCGGTGTAAACCCCTAAAGGCCCGGTTGGCACTTGAAAAAGCTCCACTAAATCGAGATTATTCGACGTTTTAAACGCATCCAAATAAGGTTTATGTTGGAAGACATTAATGTCGATCGAACCTTCGGCTAATGCACGATTGGGCTGCACATAATCGGTAAACTCAACGAGCTTTATAGTGTAACCATCTTTCGCCATCTCAGGCTGAATGAACTCTTTGACCATATCGCCAAAGTCACCGACGGTTGTACCGATCACAATGGTTTTCTTCTCAGATGCCCCGCTCGCATCCTCTTTAGACGCGCCGGTTGCTGCATCATCAGAACAGGCAGTCGCAAGGAGTGCAAACGAGAGAAGTGCTGCCCAGCGGGTAATAATTGCTTTCATTATAGACCTCTTATTTACTCGCTTCGCCCCACGCTGATGGGAATTGGAAGCCTGGGAATTTAGTGGTGATATACTCTTTAAAACGCTCTGAATTGTAGGCCGCTTTCACATCTTGATACCACTGTGAATCTTCATCTTCTACCCGAATTGCTGACCAATTGATGTAGTTAAAGTTTGGTTCATTTAAGATGCTATCGGTTAATTTCATGCCCGCTGATAAGACATAGTTACCGTTAATGGCAGCAAAATCAACATCATCTAATACCCGTGGAATATTCGCCGCTTCAAGCTCGATAATATCGATATTGAGAATGTTTTTGGTGATATCACGCTTTGACGCGGTAAGTGGATCGGTGCCCTCGCGAAGCTCAATCCAACCTAAATAATCTAAGATGACAAGCACGCGTGCAAAGTTACTTGGATCATTTGGCGCGGCAACTTTACTGCCCTCTTTCACTTGATCAAGTGATTTTAAGCGACCAGGATAGAGTCCGTAAGGCGCCGTTGGGACTTCAAACCCTTCTTTAATATTTAAACCGTGCTCTTTTTTAAAGCTCTGTAAATAAGGAAGATGTTGGAATACGTTGATATCTAAATCCCCATTTGCAAGCGCGAGATTTGGTTGAACGTAATCGGTAAATTCGATCAATTTTACTTTATAGCCCTGCTCTTCTAAGATCGGCGCAATCGAGTATTTGATCATGTCGTAAAATTCACCGGTAGTTGCCCCAAAGCGAATCTCTTTTTTAACGCCACCTTCAGTTGTTGCGTCGTCCCCACTGCCACATGCCACTAGGACGGAGAGTCCTAATACTACGGCAAGACTTTTAAACCATTTTTTAAACATTTCTGCCTCCTAAGCGATTTGTAATAATTCACTCGTTTTATCCCTATTGGATTATCGATTATCGATTATCGTTTATCGAGTGATCGTGAAATTTTGTTACCCAGTGATTGAATTAAAATAACCATTGCCGTCAAAATAATCATGATGGTGACAATGACCTCCGGCTGATAGCGCATGTGACCGTGGCGAATTGCTAAGTCTCCAAGACCGCCGCCGCCAATCATCCCCGCTGCCGCACTCGCCGATAAGATACTGATGGTTAAAATCGTAACGCTTGACACAATGCCCGAGAGCGCCTCAGGAATGAGCACTTTGAAGATGATCGTTTTCGGATCGGCCCCCATCGAGAGCGCCGCTTCAATCACCCCTTTATCCACCTCACGTAAATTTTGTTCCACTAAGCGCGCAAAGTAAAAAACGGCTGCGATGGTTAAGGTAACGGACGCTGCAATCGGCCCAATGGTTGTGCCCGCGACTTTTTTCGCAAGCGGACTTAAGGCAACCATCAAGATGATAAAAGGAAACGCACGGAAAAAGTCTACGACAATGCTGTTAACCTTATAAAACGCATGACGCTGATAGAGCGAACCTGGACGCGTAATATAGAGAATAATTCCGAGCATCAACCCGATAATTACCCCCGTCGTTACGGAAATTCCAAGCATTGTAAAGGTCTCTTGCGTCGCCTTTAGAATTTCAGGTTTTAGGTCGACCACGTTTTCAACACGTGATGCGAATGTCTTTGTAGAACTCATTCTAGATCATCCTTTTTCATTGATGTTAAACCAAACGCTTTTTTCAATCACAAAAAAAGCCCATATCGACGTCGACACAGGCTTTTTATAAATTCAGTGATTTATCCATCTCTTTCGAGATTCTCACGCTTTAGCTGTATTCCTTGCCCGCAAGCTGTATCAAATCGGCATGATTACTATTAAACGCCTTTTAAAAATTTTGTCAACCCCAATGAATAAAAAAGTGGGCAATATTTTTATCTCGCGAAAAATGCATCGTAATCGGCGGCTTTAAAGCCCACTAGCCCCTTTTGATTTTCACCAGAATCACCCGCCGTTTTGAGTAAAACTGGGCGCTTAATCAATGTGGGCTCGCGCAGCATAATCGCTTTTACCACCGCAACCTCGTCAATCGTCGCCTTTTCCTCATCTGAGAGATTGCGATAGGTGGTGCTGCGTTTATTGACGAGCTCTTTTAAAGGAAATTGTGCTAAAAACTGATCGATCAACACTTCATCAATGCCATCGACGCGATAATCATGAAACGTATACGCAATCCCTTTCTCATCAAGATACTTAAACGCTTTTTTCATTGTGTCACAATTTTTAATGCCGTAAATCGTTACCATCGATCCCTCTCCTACATTTTATCCGTTATTTTCCGTTTTAATGTCGTTCTTAATGTCGCTATGCAAACAGGCAATTTGATGCGCCTTTTCACCGCGTAACTCAGGCATTATCGTAGCACATTTTGCATCCGCTTTCGGACAACGCGTACGGAATACACAGCCTGAGGGCGGATTGATCGGCGAGGGCAGATCCCCTTCTAAAAGATCTTGAGATTTATGGCGTTCTTTTTCAGGATCGGGAATCGGCACGGCACTTAACAGCGCTTTGGTATAAGGGTGGCTTGGATTTTGATAGACAGCACGCTTTTCGCCAAGCTCCACAATATGGCCTAAATACATCACTAATACGCGATCTGAGATATGTTTCACGACCGCTAAATCATGGGCAATAAAGATCAGCGAGAGCCCCATTTCCGCTTGCAGTTTACGCAAGAGATTGATCACCTGCGCTTGAATGGAGACATCGAGCGCGGACACCGGCTCATCACAAATTACGAGCTTTGGCTTTAAAATAAGCGCGCGTGCAATCCCGATTCGCTGACATTGCCCGCCGGAAAATTCATGCGGATAACGGTTAATGAGATTCGGTAGCAATCCCACCCGCGTCATCATCGCCTCTACCTCCACTTTCACCTCTTTTTTAGAGAGATGAGGCGAATGCGTTTTAAGCGGTTCTGCGATAATATCACCAATAGTCATGCGGGGATTGAGCGATGCTAGAGGGTCTTGGAAGATCATCTGCATCTCACTGCACAGCATCTTTTGCCCCTTTCGATCAAGGTTATTGAGATCTCGCCCGAGCCAGACAACGCTCCCTTCTGTTTTCGGTGCAAGCCCGATAATTGCCCGTGCTAACGTTGATTTTCCACACCCCGATTCCCCAACAATGCCAAGCGTCTCCCCTTCATAAAGGGAAAAGGAGACACCATCCACCGCCTTCACCGCTTGGGCGCGCGTTCGAAATAATCCCACCCGCTCTTTAACCGGAAAATGAACTTTAAGATGATTCACCGTTAAGATCGTTTTCGGCGCCTCTATTTTATTTATATTGTGTTCTTCCATGATCCCTCCTTATAGCGCTCCACTCTCTAAATAACAGGCCCGCAAACGCCCTCCCGACTCTTTAACGAGTGGCGGCGGTAATTCCAAACAAGCGCCAATTGCTTGCTCGCAGCGAGGTGAAAATGGACAGCCTTTTGGAAGCGCCAATAAATTTGGCGGATTACCCGGAATTGTGCGAAGTTCTGCCATCGAATCTGATTCAAGCCGTGGAATTGCGCTAAGTAATCCTTGCGTATAGGGATGTTGTGGCGCGTAAAAAATCTCGTGCGCACTCCCATATTCCATCGTCCGCCCCGCATACATCACCAGCACCTTATCGCAGACGCCGGCAACAACGCCGAGGTCGTGGGTAATCAAAATAATCGCGGTGTTAAATTCCTGCTGAAGCTCTTTTAAGAGTGCCATAATTTGCGCTTGCACCGTGACATCTAGCGCCGTGGTCGGTTCATCGGCGATCAGGAGTTTCGGCTCACATAAAAGTGCCATCGCGATCATCACACGTTGCCGCATCCCACCAGAAAATTCATGGGGATACATATTCATCCGTTTTTTCGCTTCCGGCATTTTTACCGCATCGAGCATCTGCAAAGAGCGATTAAACGCCTCCTTTTTCGATAATCCTTGATGAAGGCGCAACACTTCCATCAGCTGATCGCCCACCTTCATATAGGGATTGAGGCTTGTCATCGGATCTTGGAAGATAATGGAGATATCATTGGCGCGAAGTTCGTTAAGCGCCTTTGCCGGCAAGTTTAAAATCTCACGCTCATCAAATAAAATGGAGCCCTGCGCCCGACCATTTTGGGCTAAAAGACCCATCAATGCGAACGCCGTTTGGGATTTCCCGGAGCCTGATTCACCAACAATGCCGAGGGTTTCCCCACGATTAAGAGCAAAGTTTAGCGAATCGACCGCAATCACATCGCCCTCTTCCGTCTTAAAGGTGACATTTAAATTCTGTATCGATAATAATTCTGACATCCTGCCTCCTACCGATCTTTTGGATCGAGTGCATCGCGCAATCCATCGCCAATAAAGTTAAAACAAAAGAGTGTGATGATTAAAAAAAGTGCGGGAAAAATTAAGAGCCATGGCGCGACTTCCATCGAATTTGATCCATCACTTAATAACGCGCCCCAACTGCTGAGCGGCTCTTGCGTTCCAAGCCCTAAGAAACTCAGAAAGGATTCAAACAGAATCATATTGGGCACTAACAGCGAGGCATAGACCACCACAACACCCAAGACATTGGGCACGATATGACGAAAAACGATCATCGGCGTTGAAACGCCCGAAACCTTCGCTGCTTCAATAAACTCTTTATGTTTAATGGTAAGCGTCTGCCCGCGCACAATCCGCGCCATATCAAGCCACGACACCATACCGATCGCAACGAAAATCAGGAAGATATTTTGCCCAAAAAAGGTCACTAGCAAAATTACGAAAAACATAAAGGGAAAGGAGCTTAAAATCTCAAGACCGCGCATCATAAAACTATCGATCTTACCGCCTAAATAGCCAGAAATCGTGCCATAAAAGGTGCCTACAATCACCGCAATCAGCGCCGCTGCAACACCCACCATCAGCGAAATTCGCCCACCAATGGCAACGCGCACTAAAAGATCTCGCCCTGATGAGTCCGTCCCAAAAAAGTGTTTCGACTCAAAATCCGGGCCTTCAGACATCATGCCCCAATCGGTATCATCATATTCAAACGGGGAGAGATAGGGAGCCACGATCACAAAAAGAGTGATCATGACCAAAATAAAAAGGCTCACCATCGCGGCACGATTGCGCACAAAGCGGCGCCACGCATCTTGCCATAAGCTCCGCCCTTTTACCGCTAAAGAATCGGCAACTTGCTCCGCCACCTCACGGTTTTTTGTTTGATTCATCATCAACATCGCTATCCTCCTTAATAACGAATTTTCGGATCGATTACGGCATATAAAATATCCACAATCGCATTAAAGAGAATCGTTAAACTGCCCACTAAAATCGTCAAACTTAAAACCAGCGAATAATCTCGATTGAGCGCGCCATTAACAAAGAGTTGCCCAATCCCGGGAAGCCCAAAAATAGTTTCTACCACCATCGAACCGGTAATAATTCCCACAAAGGCCGGCCCAAGATAGGAAAGCACCGGTAAAAGCGCCGGTTTTAACGCATGTTTAAAGATAATTCGGCGAAGCGGTAATCCTTTGGCTTTCGCCGTACGAATATAGTTTGAATGGAGTACCTCAATCATCGAACTGCGCATAATGCGCGAAATGCTGGCAATATAGCCAAGTGAGAGCGCAATCATCGGCATCAACATATAGATAAATTCGCCATTATGCCAACCGCCTGCAGGGAGTACCGGCCACTTAATCGCAAAACTTAACACCAAGAGCGGCGCGACCACAAAGCTCGGAATCACAATCCCGATCATCGCAAATCCCATCACTCCATAATCAATCAAACTATTTTGTTTTAACGCAGCAATGGTTCCCGCGGTAATACCGAGCGTCACCGCAACGATAAAGGCAAATAGCCCCAGTTTAAGCGATACGGGAAAGGCATTAGCGACAAGCTCATTGACCGTATAATCCCGATATTTAAACGACGGGCCAAAATCGCCCTGCATCAATTGCCACAGATAATCGAGATATTGCTTCCAGATCGGCACATTAAGATTATATTTTGCCTCGATATTGGCGAGCACCTCCGGCGGGAGCATGCGCTCACCGGTAAAGGGACTCCCGGGGGCTAACCGCATCATAAAAAACGATAGCGTAATTAAAATCAGCAGCGTCGGAATCGCCTCCAAAAAACGCCGAACAATAAATTTAATCATGATTCTTAGTATCCTTCTAAGCTAAACATTTCCCTATTAATTAACGATGGCGTCTGTGCCGATCCGGTGAATTTCTTGAACGTTTTGTAGTTGTGGGCTCTTTTAGGTAGAGATCTTTGGTATAAAATCCATCCATCGTATTTTGGTTGCTATACCCGCCGACATAGGGCTTAATCAGCCGCGCGCTCACATAATAATAGATCGGTAAAATGGCCGATTCCTGATCGAGTACCGCCTCTGCTTTTTTATACATCTCGCGCCGCTCATCTTCTGTTTTAGCAAGCACAGCCTCTTCCATAGCGCGGTCAAAGGCCTCACTTTTATAGCGCGCGGTATTGATGCTACTATCGGATTTGAGCATATTTAAAAAGGAAGATGGCTCATCGTAATCGGCGCACCAACCCGAGCTCGACATCTCATAATGCCCGCCATAACGGCGATCTAAAAACGTCTTCCACTCTTGATTGGTGAGCGTCATCTCCACCATGCCATCGAGCGATTGTTTCCAAATGGAGGCAACGGCAATGGCGATCTTTTTGTGCCCCTCTGAGGTGTTGTATAAAAATTCAAATCGAAGCGGATTGGATTTCGAATAGCCCGCCTCTTTTAGGAGTGCTTTCGCTCGCTCGGCCTGCTCTTGATGAGATGCTTCAAACCAAGCTGGCGCGTATTCGCCCATTCCCGATGTGTAAGGAGGTGTGAGTCCATAGGCTTTTCGTTCGCCATGATTTTTCACCCGATTGACAATAATGTCACGGTTGAGCGTAATTTTAAGCGCTTCACGCACTTTGGGGTCGTTAAAAACCTCTGCCTCATGATTCATCTCGTAATAATAGGTGCAGAGCTTTGGATTAATATGCAGCTCATCGCCCAGCTCTTTTTTAACCCGATGAAAGAGATCAATCGGCACCGTTGCGGCGATATCGGTCATCCCGCTGCGATAAAAATTAAGGTCGGTAATTTCAGAGGCGATCGGTAAAAAGGTCACCTCATTAATAATGGTGTTCTGATTATCCCAATAGTGAGAATTTCGCGTGAGGACAATCTTGTCATTGACGCGCCAAAATGAGAGTTGATACGCCCCATTTCCCACGATATTATCGGGCTGAGTCCACTTCTCGCCGTGAGCGTTAATCGTCGCTGCATGCACCGGCATTAACGTCGTATGCGCCGTCAGTTTTGGGAAATAGGGAATCGATTCCGTAAGATGAATTTCAAGCGTATGGGAATCAAGTGCCTTAATCCCGAGCGATTCCACCGGTTTTTCACCATGAATCACCGCAGTTGCATTTTCAATATGCGCTTGCTCTAAAAAGCTTGAATAAGGGGAAGCGGTTTTCGGATCAGCAACCCGCTGCCAACTATAGACAAAGTCGAGCGCGGTGACCGGATCGCCATTTGACCACTTGGCATCTGTCCGCAAATGAAATGTCCAGATCCGTCCATCATCACTTTTCCAGTCCGTTGCAACGCCGGGGATAATTTCACCATCAGGAGAGGTAATCGTCAAACCTTCAAAAAGATCGCGCGCCAAATTAGACTCTGGTACGCCCACCATCAGATGCGGGTCGAGCGATTGTGGCTCAGTCCCATTATTGCGCACTAGAGTTTGTGTCTCTTTGAGCATCGTCCCTTCTGGAACTGTCGCGGCAACAAGCGTTATGTGAGTCACGAGTGAACTAAGCGCCACTGCCCCGAGCACACTAAAAAGCACCGAACGATGTCGATTCACCATGATTCTCCTCCCTTTTTAATCCGATTAATTCATTATGAATGGCATTAATTGAGATAAAGCCGATAACGCGATAACGCCCCGCCCAATCTCAATGATGCTTTATTCATTGTGCCAAACCCGTGGCACGGTTTTATGATTAATGTTTGATTATGTAGAGATTTTTGGTGTAGGTACTGCCAAGCGGGTCTTTCCCGGTATAGCCACCAACGTACGGTTTCACCAAGCGCGGATTCGCATAATAGAAGACCGGGACAATCGCCGTATCACGATCAAGCACTGTTTCCGCCTCTTTATAGATCACCGCACGAGCGGCTTCCGTCTCGGCGCGCACGCTTTTTGCCATCACCGCATCAAAATCGTCACTCTTATAGTGAGCGGTATTATTGCTGCTATGAGAGAGCATAATATTTAAAAATGACGATGGCTCATTATAATCGGCGCACCAACCTGCACGCGCTACCTGATAATTGCCTTGGTGACGCGAATCTAAGAAGGTTTTCCACTCTTGATTTTCAAGCTTCACATTAATAAGGCCACCACTATTTTGCTTCCACATCGATGATGCTGCAATGGCGAGCTTTTTATGCAGATCGGAGGTGTTATATAAGAGATTAAAATTGAGCGGATTGCGCTTACTGTAGCCCGCCTCTTCTAGGAGTTTAGCCGCTTTCTGGTTACGCGATTTTTGATCGAGGGTAAACCACTCCGGTGTATCGGTCTCCATGCCCGCAATAAAGGGTGGCGTAAATCCGTAAGCTGGCATATCACCCTGATCTTTAATTTTATGCACGATAATGTCGCGATCGAGTAGCAATTTTAACGCTTCACGCACCTTAGGATTATCAAAGGGCGCCACTTGATTATTGATCTCATAATAATAGGTACAGAGATAAGGGTCGATATGCACCTCATTGGGCAGATCGGTGCGCAATTTCTGGAAAAGCTCGATTGGCATATTATTGTAGGTGATATCAATTTCGCCACTGCGGTAACGATTGACATCGGTCACTTCTGACGCGATCGGTAAAAAGGTCACCTCATCGATGATCGTCTGCCCGTTATCCCAATATTCAGGATTGCGCTCGAGGACAATGCGCTCGTTTACTACCCAATTTTTAAGTTTATACGCCCCATTTCCCACAAAGTTTTGCGGCTGTGTCCAGCGTTCGCCATGGGCTTCCACCGTTTTTTGATGCACTGGCGATAAGGCTGTATGCGCCACAAGTTTTGGAATGTAGGGAACGGCTTCACTTAAGGTAATCTCAAAGGTTTTATCATCAATCGCGCGAATGCCAAGGCTCTCTGCCGGCTGTTCTCCTTTAATAATCCCATCGATATTATCGATATGGGCATATTGTAGATAACTTTGGTAGGGAGAGGCGGTATTTGGGTCTGCTAAACGCTTCCAACTATAGACAAAATCATGAGCCGTCACCGGATCGCCATTGGACCACTTTGCCTCATTGCGAAGGGTAAAACGCCACACGCGGAACTCGTCATGCTCCCACGCTGTTGCGCTTCCCGGAATGACATTGCCCTCAGGATCGATAATGGTGAGCCCTTCAAACAGATCGCGCGACAGTTGCGACTCAGGCACCCCTTCAATTTTATTCGGGTCAAGCGATTGTGGCTCAGAGCCATTATTTCGCACCAGCACCTGTTTATCGGCAAGTGTAACGCCCTCTGGAACTGTTGCGCCCTGTGCAATACCGCCCGCCATCAGAAGTGACAGCGCCACCGTTAATATCGATTTACGCCCAAATGTGTGATCTAATTTCATTGGAAGCCTCCTCCCTAATTCATTATGTTCTCTATTTTTTATTATTGTGTGTGATCCATCTATACGATCATTTTTAGGTTCTATTTTTATGACTCTATCACCCATCAATCTACAATTCTCTAAAAAGATGGGTTTTTGTGTAATAATTACGCAGGTTATTCGCTACTTTTTTGCCTCATTTTGAATGATATAGAGATCTTTGGTGAAGAAATAGCCTAGGCTGTTTTTGCCGTTATACCCGCCAACATAGGGTTTCACTAAACGCAGATTGGCGTAGTAATAGAGCGGAATAATCGCCGAATCTTGATCGAGCACCCGCTCCGCTTTTTGGTATAGGAGCGCGCGGGAGGCATCATTTTCCACCTGCACCGTTTCATCTAACAGATGATCAAACTCAGCGCTTTTATAATGCACCGTATTAACGCTGCTATCGGAGCGCATCATATTTAAAAAGGAGGACGGCTCATCATAATCGGCGCACCACGAGGCGCGAACAAGATCATAATTGCCTTGATGACGAGTATCGGTATAGGTTTTCCACTCTTGATTTTCAAGTTTGACCTCAATGCCGATATTTTTCTTCCAGATCGATGCGGCTGCAATCGCAAGCTTTTTGTGCATATCGGAAGTGTTATAAAGAAGCGTAATCGTCAGCGGATTATCACTATTAAAACCCGCCTCTTCAAGCAGGACCCGCGCTTTTTCATTGCGCTCTTTTTGCGGAAGTGCTGCCCATTTCGGTTTAATAATCTCAACGCCTGAAATAAAGGGTGGAGTAAAACTATACGCCGGCGTATCGCCTTGATCTTTGATTTTATTGACCATCAATGCTTGATCGAGCCCGAGTTTCAGCGCTTCACGCACGCGTGGATCAGTAAAGGGTTTCCGCTGATTATTGATGCCGTAATAATAGGTACAGAGATAGGGACTCGTTTTGATCTCATCGGGAATCTCTTGTTTAAGTTTCGGGTAGAGCTCAACGGAGACATTGGCGGTAATATCAAGCTCGCCACTGCGGTAGCGGTTCACCTCCGCCGTTTCGGATGCAATCGGTAAAAATGTCACCTCATCGATCACCGTTTTATCATTATCCCAATAATATTTATTGCGCTCTAACACAATGCGTTCATTGACGACCCATTTTTGAAGTTTGTATGCACCATTTCCTACAAAATTTTCAGGACTTGTCCACTTAATGCCTGCCTTATTAATCACCTTTTGCGGCACCGGCGACATCACCGTATGCGCTAAAATTTGTGGCAAATAAGGAATCGATTCAGAGAGGCGAATTTCAAGGGTATAATCATCAAGCGCGCTCACTCCGAGCGTCTCTTTCCCCTTTTCGCCCGCGATAATCGCATCAATATTTTCGATATGCGCATATTGCAGATAACTCTCATAGGGCGAGCCCGTTTCAGGGTCAGCCAAACGTTGCCAACTATAGACAAAATCATGGGCGGTAATCGGTGATCCATCGGACCACAGCGCATCTTGGCGAAGATAAAAACGCCAAATACGGTGATTTTCATGGCTCCATTTTGTGGCAAGCCGCGGTTCCAATTCCCCCTCTTGATTGACAATCACGAGCCCCTCAAACAGATCCCGCGCGAGATGGGATTCCGCCACGCCTTCAATCTTATGCGGATCGAGCGATTGAGGTTCGGTTCCATTATTGCGAACGAGCACCTGCTTTTCCGCAAGATGTGTCCCTTCGGGGACATTTGCCGCATAGGCACTCGTTAATAGCGCGCCGATCAATAGCGTCAATAGAGGCTTTTTCATACACACTCCCATATTATTATTGTTGTCGAACGATTACCTTACTGTAGCGGAAAAGGCTTGAGCCTGTACATATTTTCCTTACAATCATTGATTCATCTTCATAAAAAAAGCCTAAGATTAACTTAGGCCTTAATATAAGCATTAATACGAGTATTTGAATATTTACGCTTCAACTATTCGCCATGACGCTCTTTTAATTTATTGAGAACATCTTCCCAGGCAAGATCTTGATCGTGGAGGAGAACGGTTGTGTGATAGAGAAGATCCGCCGCTTCGCAAATTAGCTCATCGCGATCATTAACCGTTGCGGCTAACGCCACCTCAACGCCCTCTTCACCCACTTTTTGCGCCATGCGTTTGGTGCCTGAGGCATAAAGACGCGCCGTATAAGAGCTCTCAGGATCAGCTGATTTACGCGCATCGAGCAGTTTTTCTAAACGGCTAAAGAAGACCCATGACGCTTTTTTCGACGCCGACTCAAAGCAACTTGTCTCCCCTAGATGACAGGTTTCACCCACAGGATTTGCGAGAATTAAGAGCGTGTCTTGATCACAATCGAGCGCCATTTCTACCGCATTTAAAAAGTTCCCCGAGGTCTCTCCTTTCGTCCAGAGTTTATTTTGCGAACGCGAGAAAAATGTCACCTGTTTTGTGTCAAAGGTTTTTGCAAGCGCTTCTGGCGTCATATAGCCCATCATCAGCACTTCCGCCGTTTGATAATCCTGCACAATCGCCGGCAACATTCCATCAACTTTTTCCCAATCAATGGACGCTTCATCAATCCCAAATGCGTTACTCATTGCGTATCTCTACCCCATTCTCGTTTAAATATTGTTTTAATTCGCCAATGTGGACGATTTTTTTGTGAAAGGCCGATGCCCCGAGCGTACCTTCAACGCCTGCTTCTTTATAGGCCGCTAAAAAGTGTTCTTTCGCTCCGGCGCCGCCCGATGCTACAAGCGGTAATTGGCACACCGCTTTCACTTTTTTAAGTTGCTCAAGATCGTATCCCGAACGCACGCCATCTTGATTCATCATATTAAGCACGATTTCGCCAGCCCCGAGCTCTTCCACTTTTTGCACCCAATCAAGGGTACGCCACTCGGTTTCGTTCGTTTTGCTCTCATCGCCGGTTAAAGTGTACACAAAATAATCATTGCGCTTATCATCGAAATAGGAATCGATCCCGATCACCACTTTATCGCGCCCAAAGGTGCGTGATAGTTCAGTAATAAGCGCGGGATTGGCTAGCGCGGGCGAATTGATTGAAATCTTCTGCGCGCCATTATCGAGCACCATCTGCGCGTCCTCAACAGATTTAATGCCTCCTGCGACACAAAGCGGTACATCGATAATTTCGGCCACTTGTTTAATCCACGATTTATCCACCACGCTATTTTCAGCAGAGGCAGCGATATCGTAAATCACGATCTCATCGGCTCCCTCTTCATTGTAGCGTGCGGCTAATTCTAGGATATCGCCCATGGTTTCGTGATCGCGAAACTGGGTCCCTTTAACGACTTTGCCATGCTTAACATCTAAACAGGCGATTATTTTTGCCAACATGTGATGGCCTCCTTCAAGGTAATGCGATTTTCAAGCAGCGCACGACCCACGATCACACCGCTAACCTTGGTAGGCTTAAGTGCTTCAACATCGGCAAGTACGCCAATTCCTCCCGAGGATTGAAACTCAATCTCAGGATAATTTTCAACGAGTTCTTTATAGAGCGCAACGTTTGATCCAGTGAGCATGCCATCTTTAGAGATGTCGGTGCATAACACATGTTTAAGGCCAACGGGCTCGTAAAGGGCAATCAATTCTTCAAGCGTTAAATCGCTCGTTTCTTGCCAACCACTCACTGCGACGCGTTTTTCACCGGCTTCAATGCGAACATCGAGCGCTAATACTAAACGATCTGCGCCAAATTCTTCAAACCACGCTTTGACCATTTCAGGATTTTTCACCGCCGTCGAACCGATCACAACGCGCTGAACACCAATGGAAAGGAGCGCTTTAACATCCTCAACCGTCCGAATACCACCGCCCACTTGAATGGGAGCATCGACATTGGCAACAATCGATTGAATCGTCGTGATTTGGCGCTTTTCCGGATCTTTTGCACCGTCTAAATCCACTAGATGCAGATAGGTCGCGCCATCACTCACATATTCTTGAAATTTCTCAATCGGCGAGTAGTGAAACGTCGTCTGTTTGCCGTAATCGCCCTGCTCTAAACGAACCACCTCACCATTAATTAAATCGAGTGCTGGAATAATCATCTTCTCTCCTTAGTCTCTTATTTGTCCCTTATCCGTCTTCTATACTCGATTAGAGTAGGCCTTTTGAGCTTGGAAGCTCGGTGCCTTCGACTTTAATCGCTTGGCGCATCGTACGGCCAAAGACTTTAAAGAGGGACTCAATTTTGTGATGGGTGTTTTTGCCTTTTGCTTTTAAGTGAAGCGTGCACGCCATTGAGTACGAGAGCGAACGGAAGAAGTGTTGCACCATCTCTGTGCTGAAATCCCCTACCATATCGCGCTTAAATTTCGCATCAAATTCTAAGTGTGGACGGCCAGAAAGATCGAGCGTACAGAACGCACGGCACTCATCCATCGGCAAGACAAATCCAAAGCGCGCAATGCCGCGTTTATCGCCTAACGCTTCGCGAATCGCCTCACCAAGCGCAATCGCCGTATCTTCAACGGTGTGGTGATCGTCAATCTCAAGATCCCCTTTCACATTAACAGTGATGCGAAAACCGCCGTGGGTTGCGATCTGATCGAGCATATGATCAAAAAATGGGAGGCCGGTATTAATGGTACTTGAGCCGGTTTCATCCAAAAATACTGAGAGCGCAATATCGGTCTCTTTTGTGGTGCGAGTCACGCTTGCCTCGCGTGGTGCGCGGGTTTTCGTATCGACTTCTTTGATGTTAATAAGCTTCTCAACAATCAGCTCCCAGCCTAACTTCTCGCGGTTATATTGAATCGCTTCAATCCCCATATTTGCTGCTAATTTTACATCGGTTTCACGATCGCCAATCACAAAACTCTGTTCTGGATTAAAACGTTTTTCATCGATATACGCCTGCACTAAACCTAATTTTGGTTTACGGCAATCGCAATTATCGTTATCAAAATGCGGGCAGATTAAAACATCATCAAACTCAATGCCTTGCGATGCAAAGAGCTCAAGCATTTTCTCTTGAGGTTCAACAAAGGTGGGCATCGGGAAACTCTCTGTTCCTAAGCCATCTTGATTGCTCACAAGCACAAAGCGGTACCCCGCATCGCGAAGCGTAATGAGAGATGGAATCACCATCGGCTCAAAGATCAGTTTTTGCAGTGAGTCGATCTGAAAATCGGTCTTCGGCTCGTCAATTAAGGTGCCATCACGATCGATAAAAAGAATGTTTTGCATGAGTTCCTCTCCTATGGATACGTTTTTAATACGTCGATTAAACGCCTGTTTTCCTCACGTGTGCCAATGCTAATTCGTAGCATATTTTGGAGCACGCCGCGTTGATCGCGTACATGAATATTATTCTGTAATAGATAATTAAAAATTGCGCTTGCGTCCGATACTTCCACCAGTAACCAGTTGGTATCGCTTTTATAGACTTTTTTGACAATGGGCAGCGCTTCTAAATCGGTTTTTAATTCCGCTTTAAGAGCTTTGATTTTATCAACGACGCGCCACATCTCGGCAATGCCCGCCTCATTGACGGTTTGCGTTGCAATATCAATGACGGGAATGGGAATCGGATATGGAGCGATCACTTTTTTAAGCACGTCAATCAGCGCTTTACTGCCAACGGTAAACCCGCAACGAATCCCCGCTAGGCCAAACGCCTTTGAGAGCGTCCGGATAATCGCTAAATGAGGATAGGTGTTGATGAGATCTGTCACACTATCGGATTTTTGATCGGAAAATTCAATGTAGGCCTCGTCAATCACCACAATCGCGCGCCTTTTTGCGGCTTCTAAAATCTCAATCATCGCCGCTCGATCCATGCTGTTGCCGGTTGGATTATTGGGGCTACAGAGAAAGATCACTTTGACATTGGTTTCGGTATTATCGAGTGCATTTTTAATGCCCGCCACATCGAGATTAAAGTCTTTATCAAGCGGTACTTCAATGGAGTTCACGCCCACAACGCGCGCACTAATATCGTACATGCCAAAGGTTGGTGGACAATATAAAATCGCTTCATCGCGCGGCTCACAAAAAGCTTCGATAATGAGTTTGATCGATTCATCCCCGCCAAGACTCACCAAAATATTATCCGGAGTCACCCCTAAAAACTGGGCATAATTTTCAATTAACCGGCTCGGTTGCGGCTCAGGATAGCGGTTAAATTCCTTACTTAAGAGCGCATATTCTCGCGGGTAGGGATTTTCGTTGGCATTTAGATAGATCACATCGCTCGATTCATCTCGCGGCGTTGAGCTATAGGGCTTTAGGCCTTGAATGGTTTTACGGCTCAACTCATCGATCTCGGTCATTTGATTATTGGTCATAATTTATTGTTCCTCCTTGCCATATTGTACGCGAATATCCACCGCTAATTGGTGCGCATCGAGCAATTCTTTTGATGCAAGGAGCGACACCGTTGGCGCAAGCGCTTCAAACCCTTCGCGCGTTAATTCTTGAACCGTCATACGTTTACTAAAATCGGCCAAGCCTAAGCTCGAATAGGTTTTTGCATAGCCGTAAGTGGGTAAAACGTGGTTCGTTCCTGAGGCATAATCCCCCATCGATTCCGGCGAATAGGCGCCTAAAAAGACCGATCCTGCATGATAGATCGACGGCAGAAGTGCGCGTGGATTCTCCGTTTGAATAATTAAGTGCTCCGGCGCATAGGCATTGCTAATCGCCACCGCTTCGGTTAAATCATCTGCTAAAATCGTCACACTGTTAGCGAGCGACTCAAGGGCCACTTCTTTACGAGAGAGCTGTTTTAAGAGCTTTTCAATCGATGCATCCACTTGATCGGCCATCTCATTTGTTGTGGTGACTAAGACCACTTGCGAATCGGTGCCGTGCTCCGCTTGCGAGAGAAGATCGGAGGCAACAAAATCAGGGTTGGCGTTGTCATCAGCGATCACCAGCACCTCTGAAGGGCCTGCCGGCATATCAATTGCGGCGCCCCCTGCCATCTGGCTCACCTGTTTTTTCGCCTCAGTCACAAAACTATTGCCCGGGCCAAAAATCTTATCAACCTTCTCGACACTTTCAGTCCCAAGACCGAGTGCAAAAATCGCTTGTGCGCCACCTAACGTATAGACAGTATCAATCCCGCAAAGCTCTGCCGCATAGATAATCTCATCGGCAATCTCAGGAGGGGAAGCAAGCACAATGCGTTTACAACCAGCAATTTTCGCCGGGATTGCAAGCATCAACACCGTTGAAAATAGCGGCGCAGTACCGCCCGGAATATAGAGCCCCACCTTCTCAATCGGGCGCGTTAATACCTCACACATCACCCCTTTTTGCGTCTCCACTTGGACAGGCTTTGGCTTTTGCGCTTTGTGAAAACGGTAGATATTGTCATACGCATTTTTAAGCGCGGTTTTAAATTCATCGGATAGTCGGTTTCTCGCTGCTTCAAAGGCCGATTTCGGGAGGGTTAATTCCGTTAAACGCACCTTATCAAATTTCTCTGTAAGCTCAATTAACGCCGCATCGCCCTTTGCTAAAACAGCATTTTTAACAGCAGTTACGCTCGCAGTAATATCGCCGGCGGCCATCTGCGCCGGACGCTCAAGCGCTGCAATCCGTGCTTTTTGATCAAGATCGTTCCAATTTAATCTACGCATCGCCCATTACTCCATCATTTTTTCAATCGGTAATACTAAAATTGAACTCGCGCCTTTCGCTTTGAGCGCTTCCATCGTCTCCCAGAAGAGGTTTTCGCTACTGACCATGTGCATCGCAACTTTCGTCTCATCGTGAGTGAGCGGTAAAATGGTAGGCGTTTCTGCTCCGGGAAGAAGATTACGAATCTCTTCTAAACGATCTTTTGGCGCGTGAAGCATAATGTATTTTGATTCAATCGCTTGGGTGACCCCTTGAATGCGCACTAATAATTTATCAATTAACGCTTGTTTATCTTCAGAAAGCGCTGCTGATGATTGGATCAGGCACGCTTTAGAACGGTAGATCACCTCCACCTCGCGAAGGCCATTGGCCTCAAGGGTTGCCCCCGTTGACACAAGGTCACAAATCGCATCAGCAAGCCCTGCACGCGGAGCCACTTCCACCGATCCATTTAAGAGCGAGCTTTTAAACGGAACGTTTTTCTCATTGAGATAACGTTTTAAAAGATTGGGATATGAGGTCGCGATCCGCATATCTTTAAGGGTTTCCGGTCCGTCATAAGCCATCTCTTTCGGCAGTGCGATCGAAAGACGGCAGCCGCCAAAGGGAAGCTCTTTTAGCGTGGTATATTCAATGCCATTGCCATTTTTACGGCCAAGCTCCACCTCTTCCAACACATTTTGCCCAACGATTCCAAGATCCACCACACCATCAAACACAAGGCCCGGAATATCGTCATCACGAACGCGCAAAATATCGATCGGCATATTCTCAACATGCGCAATTAACTTATCACCGTGCATATTAATTTTTAAACCACACTGCTTGAGTAAGGATTCAGATTCTTTACTTAAACGGCCCGATTTTTGCAGGGCAATTTTTAAACGCTGATTTTTCATTCTCTTCTCTCTTTGATTCGTTAATCGGCTGTTGTGAATTATTTTAATTATAAAAAAACCTCGGACATCCGAGGCGTTCGCAATACATTTTTACGATGCTCGGTAAAGCTCCCAAGCATCTGCTTGAGATTAGTAAAAATGATGATAATGGAGTGTCGATTTCATACTAATGCTCTCGTTTTGTGTCATGTCGGTTTGCGTGTATTGCTGTACCATTACGATAATACACTCTCACAAAAGATTTGCAACTCTATTTGTTAAAATAGTTAAAATTATTGAAAATTTTCTGTGTGCCATTAGTGCGCCATAAAAAAATCCGCGAAGGCACTTACCTTGCGGATTTATCAAAATTAATCAAATTATGGAGCCACCGTTTCACTCTTTTCGATCGGTTTGACCTGTTTAACCGGCGTATCGGTATAGATCATGTAGAGCGGATAGGCCATCATGGTAATGAGCCCAAGTAAAAGTGCTATAAAAAAGAGATTAACCATCACTTTCATAAGAAAGATCACCTTTTATGAAAAAATTCAATGATATGATAATAAAAACAAATGTCTAATTTGAGTTTGGAGAACTATATATGAGACGAATGAGACGCTTCGCACTGCTACCCGCTCTGACCATCACAACGCTCATCTCATCGGTGGCGCTAGCATATGATTCCTCGATATCACCACCCACAACGCCATCCAAAATACCGCTAATGAGCACGTTAATGTCTACGCCATCCGCGGCCCTCCTTGACCCAGTTCGCTCTATCTTATCACTTCCTGAATTAACTCCCAATCAGCTTGAAGATAATCTCTACATCGCACTGATGGGCTTTAATTATCCCCACGATGATTACTACACCGTCGGGAAAAATCTCACCACGCGCAACTACGATCAACTCAAAAAAACCACCGATAATTTCGAACACGCCGAACCGTATCATGTGGAATCGATCATCGCCTATCTCTTCCCAGATGAAGCGCCGCTTCGATTTGATAATACCATTCGTGTTGAAACCCAGATGGATGCTGAACTGTTAGAGAAGATGACACCCCTCGGTGAGCTTCCGATTTCAACACGTCTTTCCGATTGGGAGCGCAAAGCGTTTCCGTTTCCATGCCGTGCAAAACCGACGATTATTTGCTATCAACAAGTGATCGATGATGAAGCAATTTATAACGAAATTTATGAAAATAAGCACAATGATCTCTTAATGAAGCGTTATCTTGAATTGCGGAAATTTAAGCACTTTGAGCCCATCGCTCGTTCTCTTGTAACCCCATCGCCCGACTGGAATTCTATCTTAAAACTTTCAGAGATGCGTATGGCAGAAGCGGTACTAAAAATTAGTCGTGGTGAGACCATTGAAGGCTTAACGGAATTACTGGAAGAACGTCAATTTATCACGCGCTTTATGGCAACGGGGAAAAAGAGCGATCTCTCGGCGGTATTGATGGCGCACTCGTCTTTAAAATCGCTCAGCTATCTGATTGAGTCCTTTCTCTTTCAATCCCAGAGTGACCGTCATAAACTCACCGATGAGGAGAATGCGCTGATTGTGCAGATATCAGCGCCCCTTGATGATACCTACCGCGATGCAATTTTTGAGGGGATCCACAATGAATCGTTCGCGCACCTTCGCACGCTTCCTATCATGATGAGTGATGCGCTGAAAGTAGACCCGAATGCGTTACCAAGCAAAGTGCTCAACTCTGAATATTTAGCTCATCATTCCATGCTAAAATCGCTCAATGTGAAAACCATTATTCCCAGTGAATTTGGCATTTCCAATGATCAATATCGCCATCTGATGGATACTAATATCAATGAACGGGTATTGATGGAATCACAAAGTTATTACACCACGATCATCGATCAATATCTCGATCTCTTTGATCGTTACCAGTCGCTCTATCGTAAATGTTCAGGCAATGCAAAGTAACGAAATAGACCGATTGTCTCGCTTAACCACTCATGTCAACTGACATTTAACTAATCGACAGAAGAAGGCCTCATCCGCCTTCTTTTTTTATGCTCATTTTGAAGATGCCTAAAATCCACCCAACCGGCTGATTTTAGCGCTATATTAAATTAACCCTTTCCAAAAATGGCCAAAAGACAGCCTACAAATGACGTTCATTTACAAATTTTATCCGAGATTGATTTGACCCATTGTCTTAAATGCGATAAATTTACAAATGAGAATGATTATCAACAAAAGGACGTAGGAGCCTGACGATTCATGAAACTAACAGAGATAAAACGATGGAAATATGGGGCGAGAGCTGCCCTCTTAGGAATGATGTTCATTGCGGCAAGCGGAATAAGTTATGCCAAAGAACCGTTCAAAGTTATCACAACCTTCACCATTATTCAAGATATGGCGCAGAATATCGCAGGAGATGCGGCGGTTGTGGAATCAATTACTAAACCGGGCGCTGAGATTCACGATTATCAGCCAACGCCTAAAGACATTGTTAAAGCGCAAGATGCTGAACTCATTTTATGGAATGGCTTAAACCTAGAGCGCTGGTTTGAGCGTTTCTTCCAAAGCATTCGTAATGTGCCGTCCGTTGTAGTCACCGATGGGATCACCCCACTCTCCATTTACGAGGGCGAATATGAAGGTACGCCCAATCCTCACGCGTGGATGAGCCCCAATAATGCGCTCGTTTACATTGAAAATATTCGCGCGGCACTGGTGAAATACGATCCTGACAATGCAGACACTTATAATCAAAATGCAGAGCGTTACGCCGCTGAAATTAAAGCCCTCGATGCGCCACTTCGCGCGAAGTTAGATCAAATTCCAGAGGAAAATCGCTGGCTTGTAACAAGTGAAGGCGCGTTTGGCTATCTCGCGGCTGATTATAATCTAAAAGAGGCGTATCTCTGGCCGATTAATGCCGATCAAGAAGGCTCACCGCAACAGGTAAAACGCCTCATTGATACCATTCGCAAACATAACATTCCGGTTCTCTTTAGCGAAAGCACCATTTCAGATAAACCGGCTAAACAGGTGGCTAAAGAGACCGGTGCTAAATATGGGGGCGTTCTCTATGTCGATTCGCTGTCGGATCAAAATGGCCCTGTTCCCACCTATATCAAACTTCTCGAAACTACGGTAGAAACCATCGTAAAAGGATTTGATCTCTAATGAGCATCGCAATAAATAATCTCTCGGTGACCTATAGCAACGGTCACCGCGCTATTTTCGATATTAATTTTAGACTCGATCAAGGGACTATTTGCGGTCTTGTGGGCGTCAACGGAAGCGGAAAATCAACGCTCTTTAAGTCCATTATGGGCCTTATTACTCCCACAACGGGCACAATTTCAATTGTCGATCTTCCTATTAAACAGGCGCTTAAAGCTAATAAAATCGCTTATGTGCCGCAAACAGAAGAGGTGGATTGGGATTTTCCGGTTCTCGTTGAAGATGTGGTGATGATGGGCCGTTATGGCAAGATGGGCTTTTTGCGCATTCCCTCAAAAGAGGATCAGCAGAAAGTGACTGACGCGCTCGCACGAGTGGATTTAACCGACTTTCGTAAACGTCAAATTGGTGAACTCTCCGGCGGGCAGAAAAAACGAGTCTTTTTAGCACGCGCTCTTGCTCAAGAGAGCCGAATTTTACTGCTCGATGAGCCCTTTACCGGCGTAGACCTCAAAACGGAAGATAGTATTATTGAGCTCTTAATCTCACTGCGTGAAGAGGGTTATTTAATGCTGGTATCGACCCATAACTTAGGTTCCATTCCCGAGTTTTGCGATCAGGTGGTTCTATTAAACCAGACCATTTTAGCCCATGGCCCAACGGAAACGACCTACACCCAAGAGAACTTAATGCGCACCTTTGGTGGCGTATTGCGTGAGATTACCCTAAAAGGCGATCACCTCCATGATGACGATGACCCACGCAGCGTCACCGTTTTAACCGACGATGAACGCCCGGCGGTATTCTATGGTTGTGAGAAGACGCAAAACCTTAAAAAATCTCGCGAAATTCGTGAAAAAGAGAATTTTTATTCCTGTGAAGAGAGGAAATCATGATTGCATTTCTCATTGAACCCTTCACCTATGACTACATGCTTAAAGCGATGGCGATGTGCTTACTCGTTGGGGCAGTCTGTGCATTCTTATCGAGCTATCTGGTGTTAAAAGGCTGGTCATTAATGGGCGATGCACTCTCTCACTCGGTGGTTCCCGGTGTCGCCGGCGCATATGCGCTTAGTCTTCCGTACGCCATTGGAGCTTTTTTTACCGGCATTTTAGCGGCGCTTGCCATGGGGCTTGTCAAACATTTCACAAAACTCCGTGAGGATGCAATTATCGGGCTCGTATTTAGCAGTTTTTTTGCCACGGGACTCTTAATCATCTCGCTCAACCCAACACCGATTAGCATCAACTCAATTATCTTTGGGAATGTGCTCGGGATTGCCGATAGCGATGCACTTCAAGCGACCATTATCACCCTTGTCTCGCTCACACTCCTCCTTCTTTATTGGAAAGATCTGATGCTCCTCTTTTTTGATGAGGTACAAGCGGCGACAATTGGTCTCCCCGTTACCCGTCTTAAGATCCTCTTTTTTGTGCTATTGAGCGCCTGTACTGTTGCAGCGCTTCAAACCGTTGGCGCGATTTTAGTGATTGCTATGGTGATTACTCCGGGCGCGACGGCGTATCTTTTAACAGACCGCTTTGGCGTGATGCTTACTATCTCCGTCATTATCGGCGCGGTTACCAGCTTAATTGGTGCTTACGTCAGCTTCTTTCTCCCCGGTGGCACAACGGGAAGCCTCATTGTCGTTTTGCAAACACTCACCTTCCTCACCGCCTTTGTCTTTGCACCAAAACATGGCCAATTAGCTAAACGTCGTGCGGCAAAATTACACCGTTTAACCGCTAAGGAGGAGTATTAATGCTGGAATTAATTATTCTAAAACCGCTCAGCTACCCTTTTATGCAACAAGCGATGATCGGCGCATTGATCGCGGGAATCGTCTGCGCGGTACTTTCGTGCTATCTCGTATTAAAGGGTTGGTCGCTGATGGGCGATGCGATCTCGCACGCAGTCCTTCCCGGAATCGTGATGGCCTTTATTATGGGGCTTCCGCTTGTGGTCGGTGCGTTTATATCAGGGCTTTTCTGCGCCGTTGCGACAGGTTATATTAAAGCCAATAGTCGCGTTAAAGAGGATGCCGTGCTTGGAATTGTCTTCTCAGGACTTTTTGCACTCGGGCTTTTTCTCTTCTCCTTTGTGAAAACCGATCAACATCTCACCCACGTTCTATTTGGGAATATGCTCGGCATTTTACCGGAAGAGCTCTGGCAGATTGTGATTATTGCAGTGATTACCCTCACCGTGATTGCGCTCAAACGAAAAGATTTTATGCTCTACTGTTTTGACCCGGTTCAAGCTCAAGTGTTGGGCCTTCCGGTGAAGTTTCTCCACTACACATTGCTCATTTTACTCGCACTAAGTATTGTTGCCTCGCTTCAAGCGGTGGGCGTGATTTTAGTGATTGCAATGCTCGTTGCGCCGGGGATTATCGGCTTTCTACTCACCAAACGCTTCCCGATTATGATGCTTATTGCGGTGATTGCGTCGATCATCTCCTCCTTTGTCGGGGTGATTGCGAGCTTCCATCTCGATGCAGATACTGGGCCGTGCATTGTGCTCACGCAAGCGGCGCTCTTTATTTTAGCCTTTAGCTATAATCGCCTGCGCGGCTATATTGTCACTCAGCGCGCACATAGAAAACTTGCATCATAAGCCCGAAGATAAAAAAAGCCTCTTAGTTTGACCATTCATACAACCGGATCACTAAGAGGCTTTTTGTTCAATTCAGTTATTAAAACTAAACATTAAACATGAAAATTAGAAACTACCGTTATTCGGTTGATAATTAGGGCGCGGGATAATCGCGTTTGTCACCTTAATGGTTGAAATCAAGCACGCCCTCGTTTCAGAATAGATATTCACATCCCAAACATGGCTGCGTTTTCCTTTGTGAATAAGATCACATTTCGCAATCACACGATCGCCTAAAAGAGCTGAGGAAACGTGGCTCGCGCTAATTTGCATACCGACGCACGCCTCACTTTCATCAATTAGATTAAAGCTCCCAATCCCCGCGATCGATTCCGCTAGCGCAATGGTTGCCCCGCCGTGCAGATACCCCATGGTTTGCTGATTGTTTTCTGTCACCGGCATCACCGCTTCGGCATATTTTGCCTCAAGTTTTGTCACTTCAATACCGATGTGGCCCATTAAATTATGCGCGTTAATCTCATTTACATTCTCAACGGTTAAGTCATAACTCATAGTCTCTCCTTCTTATTATTGTTGTTGTACTACTTTCGTGTACGGATGGATAGCGACATTAATCATATCATGAAGGTTCATAAGGCGTTTAAGTTTTGCCCCCGTTAACCGGCAAAGGTGAGATACAAAATCCCCGCCTCTTCATCGGCATAACGCTCCGCATCGGTGCGCGATTTTTCACGAAAGCCGTGGCATAGATAAAAATCGATCGCCGTTTTATTTTTCTCATCGACTCGAATATCAACAACGCCGAGCTCGCCGATTGCGTAAGCAAGCAGTGCTTTCCCAATGCCTCTACCATGATATTTCGGCGACATATAATGCTTAACGAGGCACCCCGATTGCACGCCGATAAAGCCCACAATCTCCTCTTCAATTTTATATACGCGCAGGGTTAAATCTTTAAAATTACTCTCTAAAATCTCATTACGACGGGTTTCAAACTCTGTCTCCGACAGATAATTCTGGAACATTCGCGCCGATGCTTCCCAAATGCACGATAATGCAAATAGATCGTTTTGACGGGCTTCTATAATTGCATAGGCCATCGTATTTACCTCCGGTTCATCCATAAAAATCATCTTATAATTATTACTGATATAATAAAAATCTGTCAAGATTGTCGGCAATTTTTACGCGGTACATTTAGTTTAAATCATAGTATAATGACTCATTTATTAAACCGGAGAGCATAACGATGTTGATTCAAATTTGGTCTGACTTTGCCTGCCCATTTTGCTTCATTGGAAAGCACAATTTAGAGATGGCGATCACCCGTTTAACCCCTGAACAACAAAAAGAGATTCAACTCTATTTCCGTAGCTATGAGCTCACCCCCGATGCGCCCAATTACACGGAGCAAACGGCCTATGAACAGCTCGCTGAAAAGTACAATTCAAGCCTGCAACGCGCTAAAGCCCTCGCCCGCCGAGCGACTTCTATCGCCAATCAATATGGGCTTGATTTTGATTACGATAAAATCGTTCCCACCAATACCTTTAAAGCACATCAGCTCCTTCATTACACCATGGATAATGAGCCGAAAAAAACCATTCAAGTATCGCGCGCGCTCTTTGATGGCTATCTCTCAAAAGGGCTTAATTTAGCCGATGATGCCACACTCATTGAAGTTGCTAAAGCGGTTGAACTTGATGCGGATGCCTTTAAAGAAGCGCTTGAAAGTGAAAAGTACGCCAATAATGTCCGCGATGATGAAAAATTGGCGCACCAGATGAATATCTCAAGCGTGCCATTTTTCGTGATTGATAATGAATCGGCGATTGCCGGATCGCAAAGCGTTGATGATTTCCATGCGTTTTTAGTGGATTATTTTAATAATAAATAAGGTCTTAAATAAGATCGATAAGAAAAAGCTCGCTAATGATCCTGTATGAATAGGAATCAGCGAGCTTTTTTATGAGTGCTTTTGTAACGCTTAGAGCGACTTAAACTGAATTTTAGAGAAAATTTGATCGATCTCTTTCCCGCGATCGTGACCGCTTAAGATACAGACCTTCACCATTGCCCGATAATAATCAACGGGATGATAACGGCATACCTCGATCCGATCAATATTGATCAATCGCCAACTATCGGCGGTAATCACATCGCCCCCCTCTTGGGTTTTCTGCGAGAACTCCTCGGGGAAAAGTGCGCGCCCGACAGAGTCATAAAAATCCTCCGGCGTTTTCGCTTCCTTAAATTGATACGTCCCCACATGAATCCCCATATTAAGCTCGGTGGAAACAAATGCGGCGTGGGTCTCCCCTTCCTCTAATACCTGCTTAGAGAGCGCTTCTTCGGTAAATAAATTGCGATAAAACGACAGTGCGGAGCTGCCAAGTTGCAAGCTATCGACATCATCAATCGGCCAAAATTGCACCGGCGTTGGCACAAACACCTCATCGGTTTCAATGCTAAAGGGAATCGCCCCGTGCCGATCGCGATAATCGCGATGACTCAAAATCGCGTCGAGAATAATCGCAATCACCAACAGCGCGCTAAATATCCCAATAATCTTTAAAATTCGTTTTTTACGATCGTAGCTCATAACGCCTCTTCGTCTATCTCTGCCCACAAATCATAGGCTTAATGCTTAACAATATCACAAAAAATAGTTTGATAATAAAAAACCAGTGCATCGGCACTGGTTTAATGATTGATCTAAAGCTCATTACCATACGATAATAATGTTGACGATGAGCCTCGCTATTATGATCCCAATCTTATTCCATAATCGCTTCAGGGGATTCTGGGAGAATTTGCCCGCCATCAACAATAATGGTTTGACCGGTGATAAATCCCGCGCGACTTGACGCTAAGAAACATGCGGCATAACCGATATCTTCCGGCGTTCCGAGTTTATGAGTCGGAATAATCGCGCGCTGCTGTGCAAGGTAAGTTTCCCCTTGAGCTTTTAATCCATCGGTGAGAATATTACCGGGTTGCACCGCATTGACGGTAATGCCATATTTCGCATATTCAAGCGCCGCACTTCGCATAAATCCAAGCTGCCCCGCTTTCGTTGCGCCATAATGGGCCCAGCCGGGGAACCCTGTCACCGCGCCGGTAATGGACGAAGTGATCACAACGCGACCATAATTATTTTTCTTCATTACTTTAAGCGCCGCTTGAACCACGAAAAAGGTGCCTTTAAGATTGACGTTATTCATCAAATCCCAATCCTCTTCCGTCATCTCTTCAAGCGTTGCTTGCGGGAAAATTCCGGTATTTGAGCAGAGAATATCAAGACGACCATACTCTTCATCAATCGCATTAATCACCTCATTAACGCGCGCTCTGTTGGTAACATCGAGCTCAACGAACTCCCCTTTTAATTCTTTCGCCGTCGCTTCACCAGCTTTTGTATCAATATCTGCGATAATCACCTTCGCACCCGCTTTTGCGAGTACGCTTGCGATCCCTTTACCAATTCCATTTGCGCCGCCTGTGATAAGTGCAACTTGAGTCTTTAAACTAAACATCGATCTCTCCTACTAATATGACTCTTTGAGTCAAAATGCGTATAAAAAGAATGTTAGAACTGATAAAAGCCTAACGCCTAGCCTCATCATATCGAATTTTATGGCTATGTAAAGATGAGGTAAAAAGAATCAAGTTATCGCTTGATAACGCTCAATCTTACGCAGGACCCAATCATTCTATAAATAGTTAAGATGTTTAATTAATCCCCCATATTGCTCCACTTTTAGATTACAAGGCAATAAAAAACCTCCCTGCCACCCATCATTAATTGATGTGGTGAATCAGGAAGGTTTATCAATAGAGAACTCTACAACGCTCCGTTTAATCGCGTCGTTTCTGCAATCCTTTACGAATTAAAAAACCGATATAGAGCAAAATCACCCACGCCGGAATCACGTAGGCCGCATATTTCATCGAATCCATCTGGGTCATCATCACAAAGAGGAGCCCTAAAAAAGCCAAGCAGAAAATATTACTAAAGGGATAAAAAGGCGCTTTAAACGAGAGCTCGACGCCCTCCTTGTTAATCGCTTTACGGAAACGATATTGCACTAGAACAATGAGTCCCCAAGTGATGGTCGCCGCCGCCGTTGCCACCGACATAATATGCATAAACGCCCCATCGGGAATGAGGAAGTTGACCACAACCGCAATGAGCGTACAGAATGATGAAAACAGAATCCCGATAAACGGCGCGCGATTGCAATTGAGCTTCATAAAGACTTTCGGCGCATTACCCTGCTCTGCAAGCCCGTAGAGCATCCGGCCATTACTGTAAATCCCGCTATTGTAAACCGAGATCGCGGCAGTAAAGACCACAAGCCCAAAGAAGACCGCAGGAATACTAATTTCAGAGCCATTTGAGAGCGTGATTACCCCTAAGCCCATTTTTTGGAAGATCACCACAAAGGGGCTGCCTTGTTCGCCAATCTCATTCCACGGCACAAGCACCATAATCACCGCAATCGAGAGCACATAGAAGAGTAAAATCCGCCAAATCACTTGTCGAATCGCTTTGGGGATACTGGTTTTTGGGTCATCGGCTTCTGCTGCAGTAATCCCGATCAATTCAGTTCCACCAAAGGAGAACATCACGATCACAAGCGAGAGCAGAAATTCTTTAATTCCAAAGGGCATAAATCCACCCTCTAAGCGCCAAAGATTCGATAGGCTCACCATTGACTCAGTACCGGTATTCCCAAGAAGTGAATCTTTTCCGATTAGATAGAGTCCAAGCCCGATTAATAGCACAATGGCAAAGACTTTAATAAAGGCAAACCAGAACTCAAATTCACCATAAATGCGGATCGACAATAGATTGACCGAGGTGATAATCACTAAGGTGACAAGCGATGTGATCCACGGCGTTAGCCCAAACCACTCCTGCAAGTAAAGCCCGATAACCGAGAGCTCCGCCATACTCACTAAAATATAGAGAAACCAGTAGTTCCAACCGGCTAAAAATCCCGGGAATTCGCCCCAATATTTATATGAAAAATGGCTAAATGCGCCGGCAACCGGCTCGTGGGTGGACATCTCTCCCATCATCGACATGATCAGATAGATCACCATTCCGCCGAGCAAGTACGCCAATAAAATAGCGGGGCCTACAAGCGCAATCGACTTCGCCGATCCGTAGAATAAGCCCGTTCCAATGGCACCGCCGAGTGCGATCATCTGAATGTGACGATTTTTAAGCCCACGTTCTAATGCAGGCGTGTTACTGTCGCTCATCCTTTTTGTCCTCAGGTTTCACATCTAAAAAATAATAGAGAGCGCACCCGTTTGAATGCACCCTCCGCTCAATTTAATTTACGTTATCGATAACGATTTAATGGTAATGCAATATCGGCACGATCTGCTTATGCGTCACATTTTCCTTCAATCACCGCACCGCCAAGACAGACATCCTCTTTATAGAAAACGATCGATTGCCCGGGAGTAATCGCGCGCTGGGGATTATCAAAGACGACCTTAATCTTACCACTTTCTAAAAACTCAATCTGACAGGGCTCATCTTTTTGACGATAACGAATCTTCGCTTTTAAGCCCTCATTAATGCTCGCCATATCGTATTTGGCAATCCAGTGGAGATCCCGCGCCGTGAGCGCCATTCCATAGAGATAAGGGTGATTCCCTTGCACCACGATCAGCTCGTTCTTTCCGATATCTTTATCAGCGACAAACCATGGCTCGCCACTTGAATCTTTACGCCCACCAATGCCTAGTCCTTGACGTTGCCCGATGGTATAGAACGCGAGTCCTTGATGCTCTGCCACCACCTCCCCTTCAGGCGTGCGCATTTTGCCGGGGTGCGTAGGGAGATATTGCATAATAAAATCGGTGAAATCCCGCTCACCAATAAAGCAGATACCGGTAGAATCTTTTTTATCAAAGGTGACAAGCTCGTGCTCAAGTGCGATGCGGCGCACCTCTTTTTTATCGTAATCGCCGATAGGAAAAACGGCATTTTTAAGCTGTTCTTGGTTTAACAGATGGAGGAAATAGCTCTGATCTTTATTATCATCAAGCCCTTTTAACAGATAGGTCTGCTCATCATCGCGTTTAACGCGGGTATAATGCCCCGTTGCGATAAGATCTGCGCCAAATTCATAGGCGTAATCTAAGAACGCTTTAAACTTGATCTCTTTATTACAGAGCACATCGGGATTCGGGGTTAGGCCATCTTTTAGCGTCTCAATAAAGTAGGCAAAAACGCGCTCTTTATAGTTTTTCGCAAAATTGACCGTGTGAAGCGGAATATCTAAGGTTTCACAAACCGCTTTTGCATCCTGCAAATCTTCTTCTGCGGTACAATAACCTTGGTCAAATTCCTCTTCCCAATTCTTCATAAAGACGCCATGCACATCGGCGCCCGCCTCTTTTAACAGATAGGCCGCAACCGATGAATCCACACCGCCAGACATCCCAACGATGACTCGTTTTCCTTTTACATTTTCCATTTTCAACAACTACTATTTGGTTAAATCAATATAATCACGGAGGATTTCCACCGCTTCGTCAAGGAGCACATCCACTTTGGTCTTTTCGATTAGATCGGAATAGGTGCCATCTTCATTTTTGAACTCTTCTAAGGTCAGCGCCTTATATCCATAGAGTTCACGCAGGCGATTTTGGCGTTTTAAGACCACTCGCTCCTTGTCTCGTAATTCTTTTTTGCGCGCTTCTAAATTGAGCGAAATTTTCTTGGTGCGCCACTGCTCATAGAGATTATCCGCTTGCTTTTTAAAGAGGATATTGCGCTCATTACTCTCAAATCGCTCACGACTTTTCGCTTTTAAAATCGCTAAATTCTCAATCACATCGGGGCGATAATCGGATGCAGGTTTAATGCGATCCCACGGCAGAACGTAATGCTCTTTCGCCTCGCCAATCTCTTGGGGATCATATAGGCTTGGGAATTCGATATCGGGCACCACCCCTTTTTCTTGCGTTGTTTCACCGCTCGCGCGATAAAAGGTTGCGATGGTGACTTTACTTTGCCCCGGCTTTTCTGTTTTAGAGAGCAGCGCTTCAAGATTGAGCATGGTCTGCACGGTTCCTTTTCCAAAGGTAGTCGATCCCGCGATAATCGCGCGCCCTTGGTCCTGCATACTGCCGGCAAAGATCTCACTTGCGGAGGCGCTTAAGCGATCGGTCATCACCAATAGTGGCCCATCGTAAAGCTGTTTATCATTAGAGCTTTTTTGCAGTTCAATACGCCCATCAAAATTGCGCGTTTGCACGATGGTTTTATGCGGGTCTTTCAGGAAAATTGAGGATAGATCGATCACCTCTTGCAAAGAGCCCCCGCCATTGCCGCGTAGATCGATAATTAAGCCATCAATCGGCGCTTCTTTTTGCATTTTAGTAAGCAGATTTTTTACATCGCGGGTGGTACTGCGGTAATCTTTTTTCCCTTGATGATTGCCTTCAAAGTCACTGTAAAACGTGGGAAGTGTAATCACGCCAATGCGATAAGCACCGCTTTCATTTGCCCCGTTTTCATTCGCTCCGTTGTCATTCTCGAGTACTTCTACGTTGCCGGTACCTACTTCTACATTGGCAGGTTTAACGGCCTTTTCCGATAACACGGTTTTAATCTCAGATTTTGCCGCTTGTTTATCAAGTTTGACGGTATCGCGCACAATACGGACAATTTTCTCAGGGCCTTTGCCTTTATTGCCTAAAATTTGCAGGCGCACCACCGTCCCTTTCTTACCGCGAATTTTATCGACGACTTTATCAAGACGAAGGCCGGCGATATCCATAAACTCACCATTATCGCCTTGAGCAATGCCAATAATTTCATCGGCAACGTTCAATTGTTTGGTTAAATCCGCAGGCCCGCCCGGCACAATCTCCATAATTTTAACTGCATCTTCATCTTGACGGAGCACCGTACCGATCCCCTGTAAGGATAAGCTCATGCCGATGTTAAAATCTTCCATCTGCTTGGCAGAATAGTAACCTGAATGAGGGTCAAAACTGCGGGCGACCACATTCATAAAGAGATCAAAAATATCGTCTTTGGTGTTTTGCGCTAAACGTTCACCGCGGACTTTATAGCGCTTCAAAAGGCGCTCTTTTGCATCCTCTAGAGTGCGATCTTTATCGGAGACCATCAACATAATTAATTCATTTTGCAGACGTTCACGCCAGATGTTATCGAGCTCTTTTTGGTCTTTCGCATAGGGAAGTTCACTGCGGTCGATATAGATTTTCTTATTGCTCGCAAGATCAAATTCTTCGGTTTTTAAGAGATTTTCAACAAACGCAGTGCGCTCATCAATGCGTTTAATGAGCTGCTCATACATCTGAAATGGCACCATTAAATTGGAGCGGCGCAGATAATCGTCAAAATATTGCGAGTGTTTATTAAAGGCATCGATATCCGCCTTCACAAAAAAGACCCGCTGCGGATCGAGTGAGCGGAGATAGGTATTGTAAATCCGCATTGAGAGATTATCGTCAAAGGGGAGTTTACTGTAATGATATTTTGTTAAAACGACCGAATGCGCGGCACTGATGCGCTGCTGTTTATAGGTCGGAATTAGATCCTCTTCAATCGCCGCAAGCGCCGTACTCTGGACGGCAAACCACGTCATTAAATAGAGGACAAAGACTTTAATCCAAATGATCGGCTGTTTTTTTCTCATTATTTCCCAACTTTACGGATCGTTCACACACAGATTAATAATTTTGGTCGATTTTCAGATCAACATTGTCGCATTATGCCATTCTTTTCAGAGCGATACGACCATCTATTTCAAATTAATATCGCTTAAAAAAGAATCAACAATGGATTCCTTTCGAGGGGCTATAGCAAAGAAAGCCCGTTACAAAAGCGTCATATTAACGCCTCTTTATAACGGGACAGTCTCGACTATATTGAATCGATTTGAGTCTATATTAGATTATAGGACGTCTAACTCAAATTTTTTCATGAAGTTTGTGAGCGCAATCACGCCTTCAAGGGGCATTGCGTTATATAGACTTGCACGCATACCGCCAACGGATCGGTGTCCTGCAAGATAGATCAGGTTGTTTTCTTTCGCTTTTTCTAAGAAGAGCGCATCATATTTCGCGTCCGCTAAGATAAAAGGCACGTTCATTTTTGAGCGCGCATCGACATGTACCGGATTACGATAGAGATGGCTCTCGTCGATGGTTTTATATAAAAGTTCCGCTTTACGGTTATTCACTTTTTCCATGGCAGCCACTCCGCCGCGCTCTTTAACTTTACGAAGGACTAAATTCATTAAGTAGATAGCAAATGTGGGCGGCGTATTGAGCATCGAGCCTTTTTCATTTTGGATCGTGTAATTAAATACATCCGGCGTGTAAGGACTTGCTTTTCCAAGAAGATCTTCACGGATAATCACAATCGTTAATCCCGCAGGCCCGATATTTTTCTGAGCACCGGCGAAAATCATGCCATATTTACTCACATCAATGCGGCGCGAGAGAATGTTTGAGCTCATATCCGCAACCACCGGAATCGGTGAATTTTCGATATCGTAGCAGAACTCCACCCCATTAATGGTCTCGTTTGCACAAAAATAGAGATACGCACTCTCAGGATCAATATTCGTGAGATCGCGCTGACGGGGAATGCTTAAATACCCTTCCTCTTTAGTGCTATAGATAACATTGGTTTTAGCGTATTTTGACGCTTCCGCAATCGCTTTTTTCGACCATGAACCGGTCTCAATAAAGTCGATCTGTTTTTTATCGCCAAGTAAGTTCATTGGAGCAAACGCAAATTGCCCAAGACCGCCCCCTTGCATGAAGAGAACGCGATAATTAACCGGAATATCAAGAAGCTCACGAAGGTTTGCCTCACACTCTTCAATCACGGCGGTAAATTCCTTGCCGCGGTGGGATACTTCTAGGATTGAGGCATCTTGCCCTTGCCAATCAAGAAGTTCTGCTTGCGCCTCTTGCAACACATCTTCGGGCATCATCGCAGGTCCTGCACAAAAATTATATGTTTTTCTCACAAATTGCTCCTTATCGATAGATCTACGCTAGAATAAAGTCCTAAAGTAGTTATATTACTACTTGGTTAAGGATATTTCACAATATTCTTATAAAAACTCTTAAAATCAGAAAGCTTTCTGCTAGAATAGCTCTCTTGTATATCAGAATAAATTTATAGATCATAAAGGTAGCCAAATATGTCGTTAATGGGCAATGATATCCAGAATCAATTAGTTCCTATGGTGGTTGAGCAAACGGGACGCGGCGAACGCTCCTATGACATCTACTCTCGCCTCTTAAAGGATCGAGTGATTTTCCTCGTAGGACAAGTGGAAGATCATATGGCCAATCTGGTTGTGGCGCAGCTGCTCTTTTTAGAAGCGGAAGACCCCAATAAAGATATCCACCTCTATATCAATTCTCCCGGCGGCTCAGTGACTGCGGGAATGGCAATCTACGACACCATGCAATTTATTAAGCCCGACGTTTCAACAATGTGTATCGGTCAGGCCTGCAGCATGGGTGCCCTATTATTAACCGCGGGCGCTGAAGGCAAACGCTTAGCCCTTCCCAATTCACGGGTGATGATTCACCAACCCCTTGGCGGTTATCAAGGTCAGGCCAGTGATATTGAAATTCACACCAAAGAGATGCTCACCATTAAACGTCGTTTAAATGACATCATGGCACATCACACTAAAAAACCCCTAGAAACCATTGAAAAAGATACCGATCGCGACTACTTCTTAAGCAGTCAGGAAGCGGCCGACTACGGCTTAATTGATCGTGTTGTCACTAAGCGATAAGCCCTGCGCGAATTGCGTTGATTCGACTTTGATCGCCCAGCTTTTTTGGGCGTTTTTACACTAAAATTATTGTACTAAAATAATAAATGCGTAAACAAAAAGTGAATCCTACTAAACACGATCCTTTCACCTTGTATTAAAGAATTAAGATGACTAAAGAGACAGATAAACCCACTAAATTATTAGAGTGTTCTTTTTGTGGGAAGAACCAAAATGAGGTGCAGCGCCTCATTTCAGGCAACCGCGTTTACATCTGTAACGAATGCGTTGAGCTATGCAACAATCTTGTCGATGAGGAAGAAGAGGTGGTTTATAGCGATGAACCGCTTCCCACTCCCAAAGAGATCTACGCCGTTTTAGATGAATATGTCATTGGCCAAGAAGATGCGAAAAAGAGCCTCAGCGTTGCGGTGTACAATCACTATAAACGCCTTGAGAGCAAAGCCGATAAAGATGCCGATGTGGAGCTTACTAAGAGTAATATTCTCTTAATTGGCCCCACCGGTTCAGGGAAAACGCTTTTGGCAGAGACGCTTGCGAAAACGTTAAACGTCCCCTTTGCCATTGCCGATGCAACAACGCTTACTGAAGCGGGTTATGTCGGTGAAGACGTTGAAAATATTATTCAGCGATTGCTGCAAAGCTGTGACTTTGATGTGGAAGCAGCTGAAACGGGCATTATCTATGTCGATGAGATTGATAAGATCACTCGCCGTAGCGAAAACCCCTCCATCACTCGCGACGTATCGGGCGAAGGCGTTCAGCAGGCGCTGCTTAAAATCTTAGAAGGCACGGTAGCATCGGTATCTCCATCGGGCGGGCGTAAGCACCCAAATGCTGAGCTTGTCGATGTGGATACTCGCAACATTCTCTTTATCTGTGGCGGTGCGTTCGCAGGACTTGAAAAAGTGATCCAGCAACGTCAAAGCAAAGGCGGCATCGGCTTTACTGCAGAAATTAAAGAGAAAGATGATGAGAAAACCACCTCAGAGATCTTTAAAGAAGTGGAATCTGATGATCTGATTAAATATGGACTGATTCCAGAATTTATCGGTCGTCTCCCTGTGATTACCACCCTCGATGATCTCGATGAAGAGGCGCTGATCAACATCTTAACGCAACCGAAAAATGCGATTGTCAAGCAGTTCCAATATCTCTTTTCAATGGAAGAGGTTGAGATTGAATTTACGGACGAAGCGCTCCGTGCGATTGCAAAACAGGCGATGGCGAAGAAAACCGGTGCTCGTGGATTACGCTCGATTATTGAGCAGCTTCTTCTTAACACGATGTTTGAGCTCCCTTCGGCCGAGAATGTTGAAAAAGTGATCGTGACCGAAAAATCGATCACTGATAAACTTGATCCTGAAATTATTTATCGCAACTCATCAACACAAAAGGATAATAACGAAGGCGATTCGCTTTCTAAAACCTCATAATTATGACTGATCAACTCAATAGTACACCCCCTATCTCCATGAGATTTAGGGGGTTTTTACCCGTCGTTGTCGATGTTGAAACCGGCGGCGTTAATTGCCAAACGGACGCACTTTTAGAGATCGCCGCAACCATGCTCGATATGGATGAAACCGGCAAAATTTTCCCCGTGGAAACCGTCTCAGCGCACATTGAACCAGCGAAAGGATTACTCATTAATCCGGAATCGATGAAAATTAATGGCATCAAGCTCGATAATCCGTTTCGCTTTGCGATTACTGAAAAAGAAGCGCTCATCAAGATCTTTAAACCGATCCGTGAAATGGTGAAATCTCGTGGATGCACCCGCGCCATTTTAATTGGTCATAATGCGCACTTTGACTTAGGCTTTTTAAATGCAGCGATTGAACGCACTGGCATTAAAAACTCACCGTTCCATCCATTTTCGGTGATCGATACCGTGAGTCTTTCAGCGCTTGCCTATGGACAAACCGTACTTGCGCGCGCGATTCACGCAGCAAAGATTGAGTGGGATCCCGATTCAGCGCATTCGGCCGTTTATGACACCGAAAAAACCGCCGAGCTCTTCTGTAATATTGTTAACAAGTGGCAGGATCATATCGGGTATAATAACTCGATGTTTAATAACGATTCTGCGCCCGCTTATATTCAATCGTCACACAATATTGGCGACTAAGCGTGTATCACTAACGACACTAAAGGATGATCTAAGATGTTTACTCAGCTCAATCAGTCGCTCAACGATACCTTATCAAAACTCGGCGCGGCACGTTCATTACTGAGCCGCGTTAATATTGGCCTTGAGCGTGAAACGCTCCGCATTGATGAAAAAAGTGGCCGTTTAAGCAGTACGCCTCACCCAAAAGCGATCGGCTCTGCCCTCACGCATTCCAATATCACTACCGACTTTGCCGAGATGATGCTCGAATTTGTCACCGATCCCCACGATTCTGTGGAGGAAACACTCTTATCGCTCGAAAAAATTCAGGAATTTACCTATCGCCGTCTAAACGGTGAGCTCTTTTGGCCAAATTCGATGCCGCCTGCCATTGAAAGTGATGATGAAATTATCATTGGCTATTATGGCGAATCGAATGAAGGGAAAATGAAACATACCTATCGCGTTGGATTAAGCCATCGCTACGGTAAAATGATGCAGGCGATCTCCGGCATTCATTATAATTTTTCCTTTAAAGATGAGTTTTTTATCGCACTCCAAAAAGCGCTCGGTAATACGCAGACACTTAATCAGTTTAAGACTGAACGCTATCTTAATTTAGCGCGCAACATCGCCCGTGTTGGCTTTGTGGTGCCCTACTTTATCGGTGCATCGCCCTTAATGTGTAAGAGCTTTTTACGCGATAAGCCCAATAAGTTTGATGATTTTAATGAAGTCGATAGTTATGTGAAATCGGGCACCTCGCTTCGTCTTTCCGACATTGGCTATGGCAATAATAAATGCCATTTTGATGTATCGCTGAATGATCTCAATTCCTTTGTGAAAAATATCTATTATGCGATTACCACCCCTTGCAAAGATTTCTCGAAAATTGAGATCAAAAAAGAGGGAAAATATCAGCAGATCAACAATCATATTTTACAGATTGAAAATGAGTACTACTCGAGCATTCGCCCAAAACAGATTATGAAGAAAGGCGAAAGTTTTATTGAAGCGCTCAACAATCGTGGCATTGAATATGTTGAACTGCGTTCGATCGATATTAATCCTCTTGTCTCCACCGGAATTGATCTGCCAGCGATGAAGTTTTTACAAGCGCTTTTAACGGCTTGCCTCTTAACTGATGCCGCGCCACTTGATCAAAAAGAGTACGAACAGACGCAGCGAAACTTAAAACTCGTCGCGGAAAATGGAAAGCGTGATGATTTCCATCTCACTATTGCCAATGAAGTGTTCGAATTACCCGATGCGCTTCAAAAAGTGATCGACTGGATGCGCCCAATTTGTGAGCAATTAGAAAATGGGTTTTCTGACGCCCTTTCGCACTTTGAAAAAATGATTGAAAATCCGAAGCTTACGCCCTCTTCAATCATCCTTGAAAAAATCCAAGCAAGTGGATTGACTTACCAAGAGTACTTCTTTAAAGTTGCGCATCAACACTACTCAGAGAATATGGAGTTTAAAGTGAGCGATGCGGAGATGGCTCTTTTTGACGAAAAGGCAACGGCATCCCTTGAAAAATTAGCGGCGATTGAAGCCGAACCGCAAATTCCATTCGATGAGTTTTTAGACAACTATTTTGATATTTCGTTATAAGGACTCGTAACGCTGTGACCCCCCATGTAAATATTGGTTCGCCCCTTCTCTACACAATCTTTGGGATTGTCGTCGGGATTATGATTTTGATCGATATGTTCGCGCTAAAAACAACGGGCGATCATAAGGTCAGCTTTAAAGAGGCACTCGGCTGGACGCTCGTTTGGATTACCGTCGCGCTTCTCTTTAACTTTGGACTTTGGTGGTATTTAAGCTTTCATATGCCTGAAAGTCTTCACGTTGCCGAGGATCATCAAGCCTTTGCCAACACCGTTGCCCTTGAATTTTTAAGCGGTTACGTCTTGGAAAAATCGCTCTCGATGGATAACATCTTCGTCTTCTTACTGATTTTTGGCTACTTCAAAGTCCCCAATATTTACCAGCGTCGCGTCTTAGTTTATGGCGTGTTAGCGGCGATTGGCCTGCGTATTTTAATGATTTTAATCGGAAGCTTCTTGCTTGCCCGCTTTGAGTGGATTCTCTATCTTTTTGGCGCGTTTTTACTCTACACCGGAATCAAAATGCTCTTTGGCCATGATGAAGATGCCGACCTAAGCGACAACAAACTGATCAAGATCACCAAGAAGTTTTTCCGCTTTACGGAAGACTACGATAAGGAACATTTCTTTACTAAAATCGATGGGTTACGCTATGCCACCCCGCTCTTTTTAGTCTTGGTAATGATCACAATCTCTGATATTATTTTCGCTGTAGACTCTGTTCCCGCAGTATTTGCTGTGAGCCGCGATCCCTTCATTGTGATGACCTCAAACGTCTTTGCTCTTTTAGGGTTACGAGCGATGTATTTCCTGCTTGCGGATATGGCGGAGCGCTTCCACCTCCTTCAATATGGATTGGCATTTATCCTAATCTATATCGGAGCGAAAATGCTGGTGCTCTATTTTGATATTCATATCCCGACCGGATTATCGCTTGGCGTCATTTTGGGAACACTGGTGATTACCATCGTCCTCTCTTTAGTGACCCCTCCTAAAAAGAGTTCATAGTTTCGGAGTCTCGCCTCGGCGGGACTTTTTTATTGACCCTTGCTAACACATGTTTAGGATGCACCTCAAATGTTAGAAAAACTTTTTAAACTTAAACTTCATAATACGACTGTGCGAACAGAGATTATCGCGGGGATTACCACCTTCCTCACGATGGCATACATCATCTTCGTCAACCCGCAGATTCTCTCAACCACGGGCATGGACTATAACTCTGTCTTTATGGCGACCTGTATTGCAGCAGCAATCGGAACGCTCATCATGGCATTTGCAGCAAACTATCCGGTGGGCATGGCGCCGGGCATGGGCTTAAACGCATTCTTCGCATTTACGATCGCAGCGCCCGTTGCGCACGGCGGAATGGGCTTTACCTGGCAAGAAGCACTCGGTGCGGTATTTGTATCGGGCGTGGTGTTCTTACTCTTAACGGTCACCGGTGCACGCCGCTGGATTATCGATGGGATTCCTAAATCACTGCGCGCTTCTGTTGGTGCAGGGATCGGGCTGTTCTTAGCTTTTATCGGTCTACAAAATGCAGGCATCGTTGTGGATAGCCCTGCAACGTTGGTATCGATGGGGGATCTAACTCAGCCTGCTGCGCTCTACTGTATTTTAGGCTTTTTCATCATGGTGGTGCTTGACCGTTTAGGCGTTAAAGGCGCTATCTTAATCGGTGTACTAGCGGTGAGTGTCCTCAGTTTTGTCTTAGGTCATAATGAATTTAAAGGCATTATGTCAACCCCACCATCGATCGCGCCAACCTTCTTCCAATTGAGCTTTGAAAAAGTGCTTCACGGCAGCTTTATCCAGATCTTAATCGCGCTTGTATTAGTGGAACTCTTTGACGCAACCGGCGTATTAATGGGCGTTGCAAAACAAGCTCACTTAACCGATAACAACGTTCCCGAAGCGAAAAAACGTTTTAACCGTGCTCTTTTCTCAGACAGTACCTCAATCCTTGCGGGTAGCTTCTTAGGAACCAGCTCGGTAACAGCGTTTGTTGAATCTTCAGCAGGCGTTCAAGCCGGGGGTCGTACAGGATTAACCGCGCTAACCATTGCGGTTTTATTCTTGCTTGCGATGTTCTTCTCACCGCTTGCCGGTTCAATTCCTGCCTACGCAACCGCCCCTGCTCTTGTCTATATCGCAGGGCTGATGCTTCGCGAATTAACGGAAGTCAATTGGGAAGAGGCAACGGACGCAATTCCTGCAGCGCTTTTAGTATTAGGGATGCCATTTACCTACTCGATCGCTACCGGGTTTGCCTTTGGATTTATCAGCTACGTGGTGTTAAAAGCCTTTACCGGACGCTTTAAAGAGATTCACCCCGCAACGGCGATTGTGGCGTTCCTCTTCTTTATCCGTTTTGCATTCTTTTAACGCAAACGAGCCATAAATCAAACGGATTGACTACAGTATTGGTAGCCATCTGTGTATACTTAGAGGCCTCCTTTTTGGAGGCTCTCTACGTTATAAATCCCTGATAAAAACGTTATAAAATAGACCTAAATCCCGTTAACCTTTCCCCATTTGAGATTAGCGCATGAACCAACTACTCACCGCCACCTACCGCTTCCTCTTTAGCCATGACTTTAGTTTTGGGCTCCAGAAAGCTGTGGGCATTTTTCTGCCGGTGGGGCTACTCTATCTTGCCAATCTCTACTATCCCTTTGGCTTTGATTATCCGCTCATGCTGATTGTGGGCTATGGAAGTTTAACCATTGGTATTTCCGATCAGATCGGCCCTTATAAGCATAAACGCAATGAGCTTTTAGCGAGTTTAGTGGCGATGATAATTATCTCGCTTCTCTTCTCCTATCATAAAAACTTCTCGATCGGGATGATCGCAAGTTTAACGCTCGTCACCTTTTTAAGTGGCTTTGTCTCCAATTTTGGCCCACGCTTTAATGCGATTGGCTTTGTGCTTGTATTTACCGCAATGATGGCGGCGCGCACCAATGAGCACCCCTACACCTACACCCTCTTTTTCACGATTGGGGCGGTGTTTTACTATATCTATACCCTGCTGATTTCACGGATTTTTGAGCGCCATATCATTCGGCACAATCTCTCAAATATCTACTTTTTACTCTCAAAACACCTTAAAAACCTGTCGGCCTGTTATCGTCAAAATAGCGATATTCAAAAAGAGTTTAAAAAACTGATCGATTCACAAACGAGCCTACTTGAAGAGTTACAGCTGCTTCGCGATCTGCTCTTTCGCCTTGAAAACCCCAATCACGATAAGATCAAAAAGATGATCTACGAGCTCATCACCCTAATTGAGATTCGTGAGGTAGCCCTTGTTCCCCATCAAGAATTTAGAACGATTCGTCAAGTATTCCCCAATACCGATATTCAGATTTTCTTCCGTGATGCCTTTTCAAAAGCGGGTAATAACCTTGAAGAGATGGGACTCTATACGCTTCGCGCCGGCGAGATGCTTAAACGTCTTGGCTTTAAGGCGGAACTTCGTGCGCTCGAATATGAGCTTGAACTTCTCCGCCGTGAAAATCCCGAAGGAGAACGCTTAGAGGGCTATCAAGTTTTAATCGGTCACTATCGTAAAGTGTGGTCACTATCACGCCAGCTCGAAAAGCTCCGCTCGCTCTTAATTGGTGAATATATGCCCGATGAAGAGCTCAGCCAAAAAAGTTTTTCCCGCTTTTTATCGCACTCCTATTGGTCGCGTGATTATATTCGCAATAATCTTAAAATTCGCTCCAACGTGATGCGCTTTTCCATTCGCTCTGCCGTTGCCATGTGTACCGCGCTCCTGCTTGTGAAAGCGACGAGTTTTATGTCCCATGGATTTTGGATTGCCTTTACCCTGTTAAGTCTGATGCGCCCCGGATTTAGCCTCACTAAAGAGCGGAGCCGCAACCGAATTATTGGCACTTTTGTCGGCTGCGTCGTCGGGGGACTTTTGATCGCGTCCAAAATTAATCCTGTGGGAATGCTCGTCATTATCTTTTTCGCCGTTGTCCTTAATAACGGATTAATGCGAGTTCACAATCAGCTCAGCATCGCCTTTACGACGCTCTACGTTCTAGTATTATTAAACATCGACCGCGATTTAACCGCGCTCCAAGGTTTAGGGCTCGCGGGCGAACGCATTATCGACACCGTGATTGCCGCGATCATTGCCGTTGGCTTTAGCTATCTATTGCCTTATTGGGAGAAAAACACCATTCCCGAACACCTTGCAAAAATCAAAGAGAATCTCTACGGCGTCTTTTTGAGCATCGAAAAGGTGTGGATTCGTCACGCCGCCGATGATGTGGAATTTAAATATTGCCTTCGTGAAACGCAAACCTCCATTGTGGATTATTCCAATTCGCTCACGCGCATGCAAAATGAGCCCAAAAAGATTCAAACCTATAACCTTTCCATGCTCAATGACGAGCTGATTATGTTCCAATCGCTCCTCGCTCAGCTCTCTTACCTTGGCTATTTGATGGAAGACAGCAAAACCAAAGCGGAAGATATTCCAGAATTTTGTGAGATTTTCACGCTGATTAAAGAACGTTTTAATCCGGCAAATCACCCTGATCAAGATGATCCGAAGCCCTTTACCATTCGGGAGCTCAAACCGCTTATTTGGATGCTTGAATCGCCTCAATCGGCACAAAATAGCCATACCGACTAAGGGCAGATTAAGGGCCTGATAGAGAAAGAGGCTACCGAGATCAGTTCATGGGCCTTTTATGGACCATTTCCAGCAAAAATCATTGCATAACTGACTGCTTCTGTTTACTATTGGTAGAAGAATATTCTTTTTATTGGCAAAACGATGGTACATTTTTTAGGCGAATACGAGATCCGCGTGGATGCGAAAAAGCGCATCATGCTCCCGGCTGCACTTAAAAAGCAGCTCGGCGATGTCGTTCGTTTTGTCATTAACCGCTCCTTTGATAAGTGCCTTAATCTCTACCCGTATGATATGTGGCAAGAGATCGATTCGGAGCTTGGAAAACTCAATCCGTTTGTTAAAAAAGAGCGCGATTTTGTCCGATTTGTTCGCGGTGGTGCGACCGAGGTAACCCTCGATGGACAGGGCCGTATCAACCTTCCCCAACGTCTAATGAAATATGCCAATATTGAGTCTGATCTCATTTTACTCGGAAATGGGGATGTCATTGAGATGTGGGATCTTGAGACCTATGAATCGATGCTTGATATTGATCCGGAAGATTTCTCAGCGCTTGCGGAAGAGGTGATGGTGAAACAAGCCGAAATTGAGCCTCCACATGAATCTTTTGATGATAGTATTGTCGTTCCCATTCTTCGGCGGTAAAATACCTCCCATATGAATATAGGACTAATCGATTCAGGGATTGGCGGGCTCTCGGTGCTTCGGGCATTTATCGCGGCCGGCGTTCCTGCCAACTTTTTTTACATTGCCGATTCTGGGCATCTTCCGTACGGCACGAAAAGCGATGCCTATATCGAAACGCGCATGGAGATTTTAACGGATTTTCTCATTCAAACTCACCAAATTGATGCGCTCGTTATTGCGTGCAATACCGCAACAGCCGTGAGTGCAAAGTCACTTCGCGCGCTTTACCCAGATCTTCCCCTAATTGGCATTGAGCCGGCGATTAAACCAGCAATCCTTCTGACTAAAACGCGCCACATTGCCGTCGCAGCCACCCATTCCACCATCAATAGTCCACGCTTAAAAGGCCTCATTGAACGCTTTGCAACGCCTAACGGAATCACCGTTCACACCATTGAAGCAGGCCCTTGGGTAACCCTTATAGAATCTGGCGAGATTTATGGTAAAAAAGCCCAACAAAGCATCGAAACGCTACTCAATCCATATCAATTCACCCGAGCAAATCACGCGTCTAACACAGAACAGACGGTTCAGATCGATCAATTTATTTTAGGCTGTACTCACTTTCCCTTTCTCAGAGAGGCAATTCAAGCCTATCTGGGTGATTCGGTGAATTTAATCGATCCCGCACGCTCCATTGTTAAACAGACATTAACGCTATTACCATCCGCTAAAAATGATCAAGCGTCGCCCCATTATCATTTTTATACCACCGGCGATCTTTCCCATTTTAAAACTCAGCTCAGCACCCTCTCCTTTCATATCGATCAAGCAGACGCACTAACGCGCTAACACCTTCTCGGGCACGAGGAAACCATGCAAAATTGGCCATAACCGAGTATGATAGAGATCAATATTTCCACGTTTTTCTCCGTTTAAAAGGGATACTTGATCACTATGCACGAGACTACGCTCTATCGCCTTGAATACGAAGCGCCCAGCTTTTTAATCGATTCCGTTGACCTCACCTTTGAGCTCGACCCGAAAAAAACGCTCATTACCGCGCGCTATACCTTAACGAAAAATCCTGACAATCCAAGCCGTGATTTTACCTTGGATGGAAGCGATACCTTAACGCTCGAATCCTTCATTCAAAATGGTGAAATGCTCGATCTTAAGGCTCTTCGCTTTAATCAAGAAGGTGGGATTTTACTTACGGACCTTTCCGATACGGTGACCCTTGAGATTCAAAACAGCGTCAGCCCTGAGAATAATCATCGTCTTCAAGGGATTTTCATGACCGATGGGCTCTTTTGCAGTGATTGCGAACCGCAAGGCTTCCGCCATATTACCTATTTCCCCGATCGCCCCGATGTGATGGCGACCTATCGCGTTAAAGTGATCGCCGATAAGGCTTACCCTGTTCTTCTATCGAACGGCAATCTTCTTGAAGAGGGTGAGTATGATGAGACGCGCCACTATACCATTTGGCACGACCCCTTCCCTAAACCCACCTATCTTTTTGCGCTTGTGGCCGGCGATCTTGAATTTATTGAAGCAACGCACATTCGCCCCGACGGCTCGCCCGTTAAACTTCGAATCTACGCCCACAAACCGTTTATTGCGCAGTGTGAATTTGCGCTTGGTGCGCTAAAACGTGCGATGAAATGGGATGAGGAGCGCTTTGGCCTTGTGTGCGATCTCGATCACTACAATATCGTTGCGGTGAATGATTTTAATGGCGGCGCGATGGAAAATAAAGGGCTCAATATCTTTAATGCCAAATTTATTCTGGCCGATCCTGATACCGCGACCGACGAGGATTTTAAAACCGTTGAAGCGGTGATTGGGCACGAATATTTCCACAACTGGACCGGCAATCGCATCACCTGTCGCGATTGGTTTAACCTCTCCTTAAAAGAGGGATTGACCGTCTTTCGCGAGCAAGAATTTACCGCCGATCTCCATCACCGTGGCATTAAACGAATTGAAGATGTTGCCCTACTTCGCACTCACCAATTTGCGGAAGATGCGGGCCCGCTTTCTCATCCTGTACGCCCCGATGAGTGTGAAAAGGTGGAGAATTTCTACACCATGACCATCTATGAAAAAGGCGCGGAAGTGATTCGCCTCTATCAAACGATTTTGGGCCATGACGGATTTAATAAAGGCCTGAAAAAATATATTGAAGAGTTTGACGGACAAGCGGTGACTACTGATGAATTTCTCTATGCAATGGAATCGGCCAATGAAACGCATCTCACCAATTTTGATCGCTGGTATTCTCAATCGGGAACGCCAGAGCTGCATGCTAGCATCGACTTTCACCCAGAATCAGAGACGCTTCGCTTAGCGCTCCGTCAAGTGCTTCCCGATAGCAAGCATCAAAAAAATAGAGCCGCGCAACCGATTCCGATTAAATATGCGCTCTTTTCGCAAGATGGCGAGATGCTCCTCGAAGAGATGCTCGTCTTTAATGAAAATGTGCAGTGTGTGCTCTTCCATGGCATTAAAGAAAAGCCGGTGATCTCGCTACTACGGGACTTTTCAGCACCGGTCAATCTTCATTTTGACTATACGCTCAAAGAATTAATTCTGATTTTACATGCCGAAACGGACGACTTTGCTCGTTGGGAAGCGATGCAACGCATCTATGAGCTGATTATTTTTGAGCATTCGACTACAGAGGATAAAGCCCGCGAGTTATTTGAGGTCTTTGAGCCGCTCTTTGCAAACGTGCGCCAATCACCTGAGTTTTACGCGCTGCTCTTTACGCTTCCTACCGTAACCGCGCTTTTGCCTAAAATGGAGAGCGCAGATCCGCTCCTTCTGTTTGGGCAAATCAATGGCATTACGCGCCAACTCGCCGCACATTTTGAGGATCGTTGGCTCGATCTTTATGAGGAATTTGATGGCGATTCACCGGCTCATCGCGCGATTAAAAACTGTGCGCTTAGCTATTTAGCCCATATCGAAACCAATCATCCGATTTTGGAAGCGCACTATATGAACGCCACCAACATGACCGATCGTAAGGCCGCATTTACCCTGGCAATTGAGCATGATATCGCGGTAAAAGAGACGCTTCTTACACACTTTTTAGAGACTTATCGCGACTATCCAACGGTGATCGATTCGTGGTTTGCCCTCCAAGCGCGTAATCCCAATGTATCCCTTCCGGTGGTGAAAAAGCTCACCGAGCATCCGCAATTTAGCTACAAAAATCCCAATCGCGCGCGCTCAGTCATTGCCGGATACGGTATGAATGTGGTGGCTATGCAACGGGATATGCCGGCATCATACGCGTTCCATGTGGGTGAAATTGTTAAAGTCGATGGGATTAATCCACAAACCGCTGCCCGTTTGATCGGTCCTTATACCCGAATCGGCAACTACTCAAGTGAGGATCAAGCCGCTATTTTAGCGCCGCTTAACTCCCTTTTAGAGAGCGATACCCCCCTTTCAAATAACTTACATGAACAGATTAAGAGGATTATTTAAATGAGTCAGACAGAGAATTTCTCCTTAAACGATCTTATGAAAAACCGCCGCACCATTCATCACTATGAGCCGACTCCAGTGCCGGAAGAATTGATTGATGAAGCGCTGTCGCAGGTGATCTATGCGCCGAATCATCATCTCACCTATCCCTATCGTTTTTACCGCATTGGGGAGTCGACGAAAAAAGCCTTTTTAGCGCGAGCATTTGATGATTTTGCCCAAAAAGATCTGGATACCGCCAATAAAAAGATTGGCCGCTGGAGCAATATTCCCGGCTGGTTACTGGTAACGCAAACCATTAACGAGAATGAAAAAACGTTTTTAGAAGATCACGCGACGCTTTCGATTGCGATGTATATGATGATGCTGAGCTTTCATAAAAATGGCGTTGGCAGTAAATGGTCTACCGCGAGCCTCTTTTCAGGCCCAGCGTGGTATGAGCTTTGCGATATTGATCCTGAAAAAGAGATTATTCGCGGCGTTTTATGGTTTGGATATCCTGAAAAAATGCCAAAACCGAATGAAAAACCAGCCTATACCGATTTTGTTAAAGTGATTCCTTAATCGATCAATCCGCTCCTGGCAAAACGGGGCTGTACGTTTCTGAAATTTCGGTCATAATACAATCCTCACGATGATATTTTGATATTTTGTGGGGATTTTTTATATACTGAAAAAGCATGTGCCAAAACGTGTGCCAATACTGGTATGATGCTCAATTAACTATTATCAGAGTCAATTAACTGTCAGAGGATGACCCATATAATGAAGAAACGAAAACTTGGATTATTAACGCGAATCATCATTGCGATCGCCTTAGGGGGCGCGCTTGGAAACTTCGTACCTGAATGGTTTGTGCGCATTTTCGCCACCTATAACAATGTCTTTGGCGAATTTATCAACTTCAGCGTTCCGTTAATTATTATTGCCTTTATCGCATCGGGAATTGCAGAGCTTGGTAAAGGCTCGCAAAGGCTCTTAGGTGCGGCAACGGGCATTGCCTATGTTTCGACCTTAATTGCAGGATTTTTCGCCTTTTTCGTGGCATCGAGCCTGCTTCCTCGCGTTATTTCACAACCGACCGAAAGCTTTGATGCGCCCGGCGCTGGATTAGCGACCACCTTCGTTGATATCGGCATTGAACCGATGATCGGCGTGATGAGTGCGCTTGTATTTGCCTTTGTAATCGGAATTGGAATCGCCTCGCTTAAAAGTAAAGTGCTTCAGAGTGGGTTTAACGAGTTCCGCGAAATCATCCAAAAATTGATCTCTAAAGTGATTATTCCGCTTCTTCCCTTCCATATTTTCGGGATCTTCCTCAACATGACCTACGCCGGCGAAGTGGCGCGCATTTTATCGATCTTTGCACTCGTATTTGTGGCCATTATCGTGATGCATTGGATCATTCTCGTCGCGCAATATTCAATCGCGGGAATGGTCTCAGGTCGTTCACCGTTTGCGCTGATTAAAACTATGCTTCCGGCTTATTTTACTGCCGTGGGTACACAATCTTCAGCAGCGACAATTCCGGTAACCCTGCGTCAATCGATTGAAGCAGGCGCGAGCGAGCGTGTTGCGGGCTTTACCGTTCCGCTTTTTGCAACGATCCATCTCTCAGGCAGTATGGTAACGCTTGTCACCTGTTCCGTCGGCGTTCTACTTCTTAATGGTATGCCCGTTGATTTCCCCATTTACGCGAAATTTATCTTCTTATTAGCCTTAACCATGGTGGCTGCCCCTGGCGTTCCCGGCGGCGCAGTGATGGCAGCTCTTGGTATTTTAGCGAGCGTCCTCGGCTTTACCGATACCATGCTTGCCCTCATGATGGCGCTCTACCTTGCTCAAGATAGCTTTGGGACCGCAACGAACGTCACAGGTGACGGTGCACTTACCCTTATCGTGGATAAAATTGGCGATAAAGAGACCTCAAGCGAGATCGACACCGCACAAAATACCGGCGCGTAAGTAGCCCATCTCTTTAATCTACCCCTTTGGTCTACATTTGACTAAACACAGAAAAAGACCTTAAGTCATGCCTTTTAAAGAAGCACACTTAAGGTCTTTTTTATGCCCATACCAATAGGGCCCTTGAGCGGTAATCACTCATCCATCACCACCTCGATTAAATTCCTTCACAATTGGCTGTGAGGATTCTCTCCATTTTTCGGCTATTTCTGCTAAAATCAGCACTTGTGCCACATTTTTTCATGATTCATAGGGAGACCCTTCACAGATGACAGAGATTTCTCTCGTCCTAGGCTTTGATTACGGCGAGAAAAATATTGGTGTTGCCTCAGGCAATGCGATTACTGGTACGGCGCAGCCCGTTACGATCTTAAAATCAACCCACGGCGAACCCGATTGGAGTGAGGTGGAAGCGTTGATCAAAGAGTATACGCCCGATGCGTTTATTCTCGGCATTCCCTTTACCAAAGATGGGACGGAAACCGATCACATCAAAAAGATTCGTAAATTTGGCAATCGCCTGCATGGCCGTTTTGGACTGCCGGTTTTTGAAGTGGATGAATCACGCTCTTCGATGGAGAGTGAAGCGTTTTTAAAACCCTCGCAGCGAAATAAAAAAGGCCAGCTCGATGCGATCTCGGCCGCCATTATTATCGAACGTTGGTTCTCGCCCTTTTAAGGTTGCCATCAAAACCGATGCCCCATCTTTATTGTCTATGTTGCTTTAGGATCTCATGCTAACCACTTTGCTTTGGGTATTAACCCCGCTCTTTCTTGGCTTTGCGCTCTATATTCAAAACCCGCCCATCTTAAAATTTGTCGATAAGGGCTTGATGATTCTCATCTACTTTATCCTCTTTATTATGGGGCTCAATCTCTCGGTGATGGAAAATCTGCTAGCAGAACTCACCAGCATCGCCGGAAAAACGGTGCTCTATATTGTGATGATTCTTGGCTGTAATATGGCTTTTTTCTACATCATCGATAAATATATTCCGCTACGGGTTAAGCAAACTTCAAATTATAAACCCTCGAAACTTGAGCTCGTGTTAAACGCTGGAAAACTGCTTGGTTCCATTATTTTAGGCTTAATATTGGGCGTTTTTGTCCAACGTTTGGGCCTTTTAAGTCACAGCATGATGAAGGCAACGGCTGACCATACCGGGCAGATCGCATTGATGATTCTCCTCTTTTTCGTCGGGATTCAACTTCGCAGTAATGGGATCAGCCTTAAAGCGGTTTTCCTCAATCGCTATGGCATTATTTTAAGCGTCGCGCTCATTATCTCCTCATTTTTAGGAGGTATTTTAGCGGCGCTAATGAGCGGTGCTGATCTTATCCAAGGGCTTGCCATAAGCTCCGGCTTTGGCTGGTACTCTCTTTCCGCGAGTGTCCTGCAAAAAGGATTTGGCCCGACCGTCGGTAGTATCGCCTTTTTTAGCGACCTCTTTCGTGAATTTTTCGCCTTTGCGGTCATTCCCATTATGATGCGCCGATACCCCCTTTCAGCCATTGGCTCAGGTGGAGCAACCTCTCTAGATTTTGTGCTTCCCGTCATTCAAAAATCCGGCGGGATTCGCGTGGTGCCGATTGCCATTAGTTTTGGATTTATCATCAATATTATCTCGCCCATTCTGCTCGCATTTTTTGCAAGTTTAGGGAGTACAGGCTGATGCGCAAATAGTAGATAAAGATTCGCTGTCTAGTAACCCCATTTTGATCAACTCTTAAGGGGATAGAACGGCGAGCCTACGCGAAATGTGCTACCCTTTTTATCATTCTTTTAATCCTTAGATTTTGAATATCATGAAAAAAATTCTGCTTGTTAAGACCTCTTCCATGGGCGATTTAATCCACTGTTTTCCTGCACTTACCGATCTTAAAGCCCATTTTGGCGACGAGCCCTTTGAGCTCACGTGGGTGGTTGAAGAGAGTTTTCAAGACATTCCGCTTCTTCATCCTGCAACGACAAAAATCATTCCCGTTGCGATGCGCCGTTGGCGAAAAGCGCTATTAAGCCCAAAAACATGGCGCGAATATGGTGCCTTTAAAAAGGCCATGCGCGCCGAAAAGTGGGATTATGTGATCGATGCGCAAGGATTATTAAAAAGCGTCTTTTTAGCGAAAAAAGCGAAACAGCCGATTCATGGCTTTAATGAAAAGAGCATTCGTGAAAAGGCTGCTGCTCGATTTAATACCTATCAATATGAGGTCAAATGGCTCAATGGCGCCATTGCTCGCGCTCGTCTGCTATTTTCGCAGATTTTTGGCTACGATCTCACCCCGCAAATCGATTTTGGTCTGCCAAAACTTGAAAACAGCAATCCATTAACGCCGGATGAACCGTTTGTCTCGCTCATTCATGGCACAAGCGCTGAATCGAAAGAGTGGCCGGAAAAAGAGTGGATTGCACTCGGGAAATGGCTGCGTAAGAAGGGGCTCGTTTCGATATTATTTTGGGGAAATGAGCGGGAAAAAGAGCGCGCCGAACGCATGAGCCGTGAGATTCCAAAATCGGTGGTCGTTCCAAGACAATCGCTCACGGAAAGTGCTCATATTATCGCGCAATCTAAACTTGTGGTGGCGGTCGATACTGGCTTTGCCCATATCGCCAATAGCCAAGAATTACCGCTTGTGATGCTCTTTACCGATAGTAAACCGAGCCACGCCGGTGCGGTTCTCACCAAACATAATCGCCATGTGATCAATATGGGCGGAATCGGGCGCGTACCGATGCTCGATGATGTAAAAAATGCCATCGATGCGTTCGATATTTTACCCAAATAACGCATCATCAAGCCCAAGGAGAGAGTATGCTGAGCCATTCATTATTGCCCTTGCCTCATTTACAAAAAAATCGGCAAAAACGTTCAGCGCTTCTCTCCTCTATTTTTTATATAACGCTTACAGCACCCTTATTAATCGGATCAATGTTAATTGGGCAGGCTGCAGCGCAAACACAGGCGCAGACACAAAACTTTAATCACGATCGTCCTACAGACAATCTCAATCCCATTGCGGACTATACTCACAATGAAACCAGTAGCGACCGAGTAAAACGCCCCGTCGTTCCTGCAAAACAAAGTGGCGAAGCAGTGGAGATTGAGATCTCGACTCAAGGGCTTGAAAATAATCCCGCGCTCTTAATGTCGCTCCTACAAACGGTGATTGCAGAAAATAATATCCCCGCGATGGGCGCGCTACTTCCCGCCTATAAACGCCTGCCCGAGCACTATCAAGACCCAATGCTGATCCACTATATGGAAGGGATGGTAGCAAAAGAGCACCTCGATTATTCAAAGGCGATCGCCCACTTTAATGCGATGCTCGAAGAGACGCCAGATCTCCCTAAAATTGAGGTTTCACTGCTTGAGGCCAATCTTGCCAATCGTGCTCATCGAGATGCGGAAGAAATCATTGAAAAGCTTGAGCGTTATCCGCTTGATGATGGGTCTCGCGAGGCGCTTCAATCCTATCAGGACTATATCAATAAACGGGAATCGTTTGAATTTGATCTTGGGCTCAATTATACGGAAGATCGGAATATCAATGGCGCACCGCCGATCGGCGCAAATGCCAATGGATTTGTCTCCATTACCGAAGCGGAATCGGCGCACGGGATATCCTATTTTTTCTCCGCTAAAAAAGATTACAACCTTAGCGGACAGCACTATTTCCGCACCAAAGGCGAGCTCTACGGGCAATATTATTGGGACAATCGCACCTACAATGAGGTTACTGCACGAGTTTACGCGGGTTACGGGTATCAAACCTTTGGTACATCGATTTTTGTCACCCCATTTTATGAAAAGCGCTGGTTTAGCCAAAAACCCTATGCCCACAGCGTCGGGTTACGAGTGAGCGTCGATCAGATGCTTTCGCCAAAATGGCAATGGATGAATATGGCAGAATTTCGCCACGAAACCTATGATCAGCAGCGGAATTTTTTAGATGGAGATCGCTTTATGATCGCCACCACCCTGCTTTACGCCCCGTCTAATGACCAATTTTTCTTTGCCGGGCTCGATTTTAGTAAAGAGTCCCCTAGTGATGAGTCAGACCAATATATTCGCCGGGGGATTCGTGTCGGTTGGGGAAAACAGTGGCCCAATGAATTTTCAACCAACGTGCAAGCGAGCTACGCCAAACGTGCCTATAAAGGGGAGGACATCACCCGAATTCAGCGCAGACAAGATGAATATACGCTCTCGCTCTCCGTGTGGAAACGCGATATCGAATTTTGGGGCATTACGCCAAAACTCTCTGTCAATTGGCAAAAAACCTCCGGCAATCACCCTCTCTATAATTACGACCGCTTTAAGTGGTATCTCGATTTTAGTCGCGCGTTGTAAAGAAAAAGGTCGCACAGAGCGCGCCAATAATGCCGCCTAGAAGATCGGCCACCGCATCAAATAGATCACCACTTCGGTCAAGCGTATAGTGCTCTTGCAGATATTCAGAGCCGGCGCTGCATATTACAAGAAACATAAAGAGTAAAAACCAACCCCATTTCCCGCGTGCATCAAAGCGAAGGAGCGGCCCTTTAAAGAGCGCTACTAATAGAAATCCTTCCACTGCAAACAGGGTAAAATGCACCGCTTTATCGAGATGCGGAATAATCAACGGCACCTCGGGAATCTCGCTTGCTGGCTTAAAAAGAGCGTACAAAATAAAGAGCGACCAGAGAGTTACGCCCATAAACCAGACGCCATTAGGCCAATTACGAAGACGATTTTTCCAATTCATCAATGCCGATTCCGTGATTAAAGGGGGGCTTTATTATAAATAATTATGCGAAAAGTGCCACTAAATAGAGAATCCCATTTAAAGAAGCGACGCCGACAATAACGCTCACAAAGACATTCTTCCACCAGAGATAACTGCCAAGCACAAGAAACATCGCACCAACTTTGGCAAAAATATCGGTCATGGAACTCTCGGGAATGGCGAGGCTATTTAAAATTAAAATCATCATCACACTGATGGGAAGCGCGAAATTAAGCGCCCGTAAAATCGGCGAATCGAGCCATTTAAGCGGGACAAGCGCGGGAAATGCACGAAGGAAAAGCGTGATTACACTCATCAAAAGCGCTGAGATAAACATTGCGGTTACAGTCATCGTCGTCATCTTATTTCTCCCCACCAAGCGCATCTTCGTTAAGTGATCCATCCCCATGATAGAGTGGCTGTTTACGCTCAAACAAAATAGCGCGCACTAAAATAATCGCAATCGACACCACAAGCGCCATAATCAGCACTGACTCCGGCAAAATCCAAAGCATAAGCAGAAACACCCCAAGCGCTAAAACGCTCGGCCACCACACCTTTTTCATCTTCACTTGTTCATACCATAAAATGACAAAGAGCGATGAGAGCGCAAAATCAAGATTTGGGATCAAACTGCCGATCCCCTCCCCTAAAATCACACCGGCAATGGTCGCGAGCACCCAATAGCTATGCACTAAAAAAGAGATCTTAAGAAAAAGCCCCTTCTGATCGCGCTTTGAGAGCGTCGTTAGGACGGAAAAGCCTTCATCGGTAAGGCAAAAATAGCAGTAGGTTCGTGCAAGACGATTTTTAGGGAGCGCATCAAGAAGTGGTAGACCATAAAAGACATGGCGAAGATTAATGGTGAGCGTTTGGAGCGAAATCCCCATCACGCCGGCAGCCGCTTTTACCGCATCGATCATCGCATATTGCGCCGCCCCAGAGAGTGCGACAATACTGATCAAAATCGCAAGCCACCATGGAATGCCCGCACTTGTGGCTAAAATCCCAAATGCCATTCCCGCCGGCGCATAACCCATCGCAACTGGATACGTCACCTTTACGGCGCGTTTCCAGCTAAATTCATTCTCCACAGTATCCCCTTTGTGAGTTTTTTATAGACCGCATAAAGTAGGCAAAACCGCTTGGCTTCCCCTAATAATTGGTCGCTATTTTATTAAAATAATTATCTACAAATGTTGGTTCGTCTAATCGATCTCGCCAAGATAGCCTTTGAGATGATTCACCAGTTTTTCGGCCACTTGATTAACGCTTAGCTGATCGGCCTTTTCGTTTGCGATAAGATCAGCCATCTGCGTCATTTTAAGCCCCGCATACCCGCACGGATTGATATAGGTAAAGGGCGTTAAATCCATCTTCACATTGAGCGCAAGCCCATGATAGACTGCGCCATTTTTGATCCGAAGGCCAAGGGAGGCAATCTTATCGCCCTCCACATAGACTCCCGGCGCATCTTCTTTACCGTACGCTTCAATACCATAATCGCTAAGCGTATCGATAATGCTCGCCTCAATCGAACGGACGAGGGAACGAATCCCAATTTTGCGTTTTTTAAAGTTAATCAGCGTATAGACCACCAGTTGCCCAGGACCATGAAAGGTCACCTGACCGCCACGATCGACACGCACAATGGGAATCTCCGTAACATTTAGAATGTGTTCCGGCTTTCCCACCTGCCCCTGCGTAAACACTTGCGGATGCTCCACAATCCAAAGCTCGTCGACAGTCTCATCGGTACGAGTTTCGGTAAAGTGTTTCATCGCTTCAAACACAGGAAGATAATCGGCCAATCCTAAATATTTAACGTTCACACGGACAATCCTTGTAGTATGCTCAAACTAAATCATCTTTCGATCATATCGGGCTTTAGCGCGAAGATCAATCCTCAGAAGGCGACTTCGGCGTGCGTGGAAGAGCACGTTTATGGTGCGAGCGTTCATGCCAAAAACGGATCACTTCACGATCTTTCTCCGGCACCGATTCCCCATTTAGATGACGATTGAGCATTGCATAGGTTGTGCCCATCTCATCTTCATCGGTCTGCTCTTCCCAAAGGCCCGCTGAGGGTTTTTTATTAATAATCTCATCGGGAACGCCTAAAATCCGCGCGATGTCGTAAACCTCATCTTTATTGAGATGAAAAAGCGGCACAATGTCCACCCCGCCATCGCCATATTTAGTGAAATAACCGGTATACCACTCCACCGCATTATCAGTGCCGACGACGATCGAGTTTTTCGCCTGTGCAATGGTATAGAGCGTTGTCATCCGAAGGCGTGCACTGGTATTGCCAATTAAAACGCGCTGACGCTCAGGATCTGAATTGGTCATATACTCAGTTCCCGAGGCTTCAATTTCACTCATGAGCGCATGGTGCGTTGCGGTCAAATCAACAGTAATGGAGGGAAGGCCACACGCTTTCATCACCAATTCTCCGTCTTTTAAATCATTGGGGTGGCTCATGCACGGCATCATCACGCCTAGCGAGCGCTCGGGAAAAAACTTCGCTAACAGAAAGGCCACTACTGCCGAATCAACCCCGCCGCTCATACCAAACACAAAGTGCTCAGCGCCGCGATAATCAAGTTCAGTTTGCAACCAGTTTCCTAAATAATCGATATATTTTTCCACGAAACACTCCTTAAATGATTTTAATTACTCAGCATCCGCTGAATCGATGGGATATTCCACCACTTCTAAACGGGGATTGGGGCGCAAAATTCGGCCCGCTTTCGCTTGAGGCTCACCATCTAATAACACATTATCACCGGTGAAGCTGACATTCACTTTTAGAAGACTTGAGCCGACGCCATAAACATCCACCGGGGTGTTTTGCGCTTCAAATTCTTCAATTTTCTTAGGATTAAACCCGCCACTTACCACGATTTTTACATTGGTATAACCTTCCGCATCAAGCGCATCACGAAGCGCGCGAATCAAGGTTGGATTCGTGCCACGGGGATCAAAGGGACCCAATAGATGGGGATTGCGCATAAAGTATTGATCCACCATATTACCGGAGGTATCAACCCGCACCGCCACCAGTTTTTCACCAAAATGGCGCGCAACACGGAGCGAATCTTCGATCACATTATTATTGTAATCAACGAGCACCATGAGCTTATCTTCAGGGAAGGTTTCGTAATAGGCTTTCGCCGCTTCCAAAAGATCGCCATTAAAGAGCTGAATGAGCGCGTGCGGCATCGTGCCTAAGCCCTCTTTGCCCCACCACTCATTCATCGCATGGGTCGCTTGCGCACTTGAGCCGCCGATATAAGCTGAATAACCATCGCCCGCTTGTTGCCCGAAATGATCGTCACGGTCGCCCATAAAGATTACCTCTTTATCGCCCGCCGCTTGAACCACGTCATGCACATTGGTGGCAATGGAGGTTCTGCGCGCTAACAACCCATCAATTAAGCCTTCAAGAAAGCCAAATTTTTGGTAATTTCCGGTAATCGATAAAACGGTTTCGTACGCCCCAATTTTATCGCCATCATTGAGTGCTTTAATTTCGAGCGTTTCAGGCGAATCGGCGAAAGTGTGAAGGAGTGCAATGGCCTCGTCGATGCCACATAGGACAACGTCATCATGACGCTGGAAAAACTGCATCGTCACCTTTTTATCTTCACGATAGCGTCGCGCAATTTCAGCGGTTTTTAAAAAGTAAACTGCGGAAAACCAGCCCTCTCCAATCCTCTCATCAAACTTGAACGTTTTATTGGTCAAACGTTTGATTTTTCCCTGTTCCTTTAGGTCGAACTCTTTTACGGTGTGATTATTTTTTTGAGACATCTTACGTTCCTAGATGAATTTTATATTTTAAAGTTGCCCTTCGTCTTCGAGGACGCCGTGACCACTTGGCCGTTATAAACCCGATAACCCGTCCTAAAATGGATTATAAATTTATAATATCGTTAATATACTACCCTATTTATTTCCATATATTAAGCCTCATTTTTAGCGCACTATGCCCATTTTCCCTATAAATGCTCAATTTGAGGATAAGTCGGCCATAAAATTAATCGAGCTTTTATCAAAAAGTGGATATAATAATCGCTCTCGGTCCTCATTTTGACACACTTTTAACGGATAACGCGATGCAAGACCTACAAAATATCTACCCGCTTCATGTGATTGAACTTGAAAATGATCAACTCAACCTTTTTTTTGACGCAGATCTACAATATGAGCTCTTTGAAGATGCCGAAAAGGAACATTCAGGCTATGCATGGATCGATATTATTGAGCTTTTCTTAGAAGATAACTTTCCCGATTTAATGGGCGAATTTGATTACGACCCAGAAGCGGATACCTGCTCACTTCGCGGGAATTTTGATGAGATGAAATACTTTATCTTAGAATTTCGCGCGATGATGTTTGACGATGTTCAATTGCGTGATTATATCGAACGCCTCTAAACGAGCATCTCTCTCAAATCCAAGCATCAAAAAAAGCGAGCCTTAACTGGACTCGTTTTTTTAATTCGAAACACTAAACCTTGGGGTTTCAGTCGAAAACTCTAATCTAAGCGCGCTTTATCCGCCGTCTCCATACGTTTAAGCTCACTCTCTAAATTCTCAATCTCCCCGACTTCCGGCGCGAGATCTGGGCGATCTTGCATAATGGCCGCCGGCGTTACGCTCCCTTGGATGGTGCAGGTAATCCAAAGTTGATTGGGATGATCGGGAAGGCGCTCAATAAAAAAGCCTTTTTCCATCACCCCTGACGGCGTTAAAATCCCCGCCATATCGATGGGATTATATTTCCACGGTTCATTCCCGCTTCGGCGCACCCACTCACCACCACTCCACGATTGATCGGGGCTCGTCTCACGCCATGCAAGGTTTGGAAGCGCTGCTTTCACCTCATCAAAATTGTTCTCCGCTAAAAAACCCCAAAAGTAGAATTCACCGAGCTCAAATCCACGCAGATCAATATAGCGATCGTAATAAGCAATAAGCGAGAGGCCTTTCTCTTTAATCGGTGTGTTAAAACGATAGACCGACGCTTCATCTTCTGAAAAACGATCTTCTACCGCAAACCACGCAACGCCGCCCGCCTTATCAGAACGCACAAAACCCGGCTCCGCACTTCCCTTTTCATATAAAGCATTGAAAAAGCGCTGATCGCAGGCACTCATCTCGTCAATCAGCGTCCCTGCATTGGCCCATGTAAAAACGCCACACCCCAGTAATATCCATTGTTTTAGTCGCATGTCGGTTCCTTTTTTCTTTGTGTCATCGCCTTCCGAATCATAAATCAATCATGAATTAATCATTAATTAATTATGAATCAATTTAGCGGTGGAATATCCCTCTACTTTATCAAACTCTTAGGCACTTCGAGTAATTAACTTAGTGGCTTAAATTCATTGCTTAAATTCAAGGCGTTAGCTTGAATCTTTGATTTTTATCAATTATCCTTAACGAATCACTTCGATTGACGCTCGCACGATGCGTCATCAATCGCTCAATCCACCTCAATCCCCGCTTATTGACAAGGAGCTCACATGATTGCCTACTCGATTTTAGATCTTGCGACCGTTTACCAAAACCAAACCCCACGCGATGCATTTTTACGCTCAAAAGTGTTAGCCCAGCAGGCGGAAAAAGAGGGCTATACCCGCTTTTGGGTTGCCGAGCACCACAATATGGTCAATATCGCAAGCAGCGCCACAACGGTGTTAATGGGCTATCTCGCGGAAAATACAAATAGTATTCGGATTGGCTCTGGCGGGGTGATGATGCCAAACCACGCGCCACTTATGGTTGCGGAAAGTTTTGGTACGCTTGAATCGCTCTATCCTGGGCGAATCGATTGTGGACTCGGCCGCGCGCCGGGGACTGATCAAAAGACCACTTTTGCCCTTCGCCGTGATCCTCACAGAGCCCTTGAATTTCCTGATGAAGTCCGCGAACTGCAGAGCTATTTTAATCCGGCCATGAGTACCGCGTATGACCCTTCAATTCAAGCGATTCCGGGGCGGGATCTCGATATTCCCATCTATATTTTAGGTTCAAGTCTTTTTAGTGCGGGACTTGCCGCAGAGCTTGGACTTCCCTATGTCTTTGCCGCCCACTTTGCTCCCGATCATCTTATTCAAGCAATTGAAACCTATCGCCGTAAATTCAAACCCTCAAACGTACTCGAAAGCCCCTATGTGATCGTCTGTATGAATGCGGTTGTTGCCGAAAGTGACCGTGAAGCCCATCGCTTATTTACCACCATGGAGCAGAGTTTTACCAATCTCGTTCGCGGTACTATAAAGCTCTCGCCTCCGCCCGTAGATGAGATGGAATCGGAATGGAATATCGTGGAAAAGGTGCATGTTAATCGGATGCTGCGCTATTCTGCGGTGGGTGGCGAGGAAAATGTTCGCCTTAAATTAAAGGATGTCCTTCGTCAAACGAAAGCCGATGAGCTGATGTTTACCTCGGCAATTTTTGATGAAACGGCGCATTTAGACTCCTATCGCCGCCTTGCTGAAATTATGCAAACGCTTTAGTGGATACGCTTTTTTGAGGATAAAGAAACATCAAATCAGCGTATTGTAAAGATTGTTAAGCGAGTAGCATTTAAGGGGCGCTTTTTCAGTGGTAATTTCCCTAAAACCCCGTATACTCTCCTATCGGGTTTGATCTATATCAATCACTTTACTAGGAGAATAATAATGAGTGCAACCATGATTATTACCATCGTTGGTATGTTACTTCAATTTGCAATCGCAGGCGGTCTTGTCTACTTTTTCCTCGCACAAAGCAAAAAGAAGAGCGGCGAGAAGTAAATTATTACTTCGCCCTTGAGATACAACAACGACTCACAACGTAAAAAGACACGCTTCGAATGATTCGGCGGGTCTTTTTTTATTGGCTAAATATTCTTATAATGCTCCCATGATTACGCGCTATCTTCTCATTATTGCGGGGTTTATCTCGCTCATATTAGGGCTGATTGGATCGGTCTTACCACTGCTTCCAACCACGCCTTTTTTGCTCTTGAGTGCGTATTTATTTGGGAAAAGTTCGCCCCGCTTTCACGCTTGGCTCCTCAATCATCCCTATTTTGGCGAATTTATCCGCGATTATCTGATCCATAAAGGGATTAGCAGACGCCGTAAGATCCGCATCTATCTTATCTTATGGGGAACGATGATCCTTAGCATGCTGATCGCGCGTAACGGCGTTGTCGCACTCCTCTTAATTGTGACAGGACTTTCCGTTTCTTACTTTATTCATACGCGAAAAACCTTGCCCTAACCGCCTTTTCAGAAAAAAATTTATGTAACACGACTCTTTTTAAAGTGTCACAATCCCGTCATATTCCTTTTTTATACTCAACGTAGATCAAAAATCCTTAAATCAAAACCTTAAATCTAAATCACGTTTATCAAACGAAAAGGAAACAGTATGACTTCATTAAAAAAACTCACTTCAGCCATCCTTTTAAGCGGTGCGATTATGAGTGGTACAGCCGTTGCACAAGATGTGTCAATCACCGGTGCGGGCGCATCATTCCCAGCGCCTGTCTATGCAAAATGGGCCGACGAATATAATAAAGAGACCGGTAAACGCATTAACTATCAATCGATCGGATCCTCAGCGGGCGTTAAACAGATCACCGCAAAAACCGTTGATTTTGGTGCATCCGATGCGCCATTAAGTGACGCGGATCTTAAAGAGAAGGGATTAGTTCAATTCCCAACGGTCACGGGCGGCGTGGTGCTTGCGATCAACGTTGAAGGCATCAAATCCAATGAGCTCGTTCTTGACGGGAAAACCTTAGGCGACATCTTCCTCGGCAAAATCAAAAAATGGAACGATGAAGCGATTCAAACCTTAAATCCGAACGTAAAACTTCCCGATCAAGCGATCTCAGTTGTGCGCCGTGCAGACGGTTCAGGCACCTCATTTATCTTCACCACCTACCTCTCGAAAGTCAATAGCGACTGGAAAGACCAAGTGGGCGCAGGATCAACGGTCAACTGGCCTACCGGTATCGGCGGGAAAGGTAACGACGGCGTAACCGCATTCGTTCAACGCGTGAAAGGGTCTATCGGATACGTTGAGTATGCCTACGCAAAACAGAACAATTTAAGCTACACCAAGCTTGTCTCAAAAGATGGTGAAGTGTTAAGCCCAAGCGCGGAAAGCTTCAGTGCGGCTGCGGCGAAAGTAAACTGGAAACAATCCTTTGCACAAGACCTCACCCATCGTGAAGGTAAAAACGCGTGGCCATTAGCCTCAACGACCTTTATCTTAATGCATAAAGATCAAGCAGATCCAGTTAAAGCGGAAGAGATCATCAAATTCTTCCAATGGGGCCAGACTGAAAAAGGTCAAGCGATCACAAAAGGCTTAGACTACGCGCCACTTCCTGAAAACGTTGTAACCATCATCGATGAGACGCTTGCAAAAGAGATCAAAACTAAATAATTGATTTCGCGTATTCTAAATCAATGACACACTGAGATGGCAAGTGGAACGATGATTCCCTTGTCATTTCAGCATATCTACAAATTGGTAGATAAATTGAAATCAAACAAGACAATCGTTGGGACAGAAGGCACCGATTTAACACAGATCGACAACAATAACACCGCCCGCCCATCGTTACGTTAACTACAAGGAACGAATTATTTTATGAGTCGACAGACACATTACGCTTCTAAATTCAGTGCCCATTTTGACAGGCTGTTTGGTCTACTGGTCAAAGGGTCTGCCTACTTTGTCCTACTACTGCTCGGGGGCATCATTGTTTCGCTCATCATCGCCTCGATGCCGAGCATTAAAGAATTTGGTCTCAAGTTTCTTTGGACGAAAGAGTGGAACGCGCCGATGGATCAATTTGGTGCATTAGTACCGATCTACGGAACGCTCGTCACCTCCATTATTGCCCTTTTAATTGCGGTGCCGGTCAGTTTTGGGATTGCGCTTTTTTTAACGGAACTCGCGCCAAACTGGATTAAAAAGCCCCTTGGCATTGCAATTGAGCTCTTAGCCGCGATTCCAAGCATCGTCTACGGAATGTGGGGACTCTTTGTCTTCGCCCCGTTTTTTGCCGATCATCTCCAAGAGCCGCTCACGCGCCTTACCGCCAATATCCCGCTCATTAATAAACTCTTTGAAGGCCCAGCTTTTGGAATCGGGCTTCTCTCGGCGGGCATTATTCTCGCCATTATGATCATTCCCTACATTGCATCAGTGATGCGAGATGTCTTTGAACGTACCCCACAAATGATGAAAGAATCGGCCTACGGTCTTGGTGCAACAACCTGGGAAGTGGTATGGCACATCATCTTACCGCACACTCGTAAAGGAGTATTTGGCGGCATTATGCTTGGACTTGGGCGCGCCCTTGGGGAGACGATGGCGGTGACCTTTGTCATCGGGAACACCTATCAACTCGATAGTCTATCGCTCTTTATGCCCGGAAACAGTATCACCTCCGCCCTTGCGAACGAATTTGCCGAAGCGTCGAGTGAGCTGCACACCGCAGCGTTGATGGAATTGGGACTTCTCCTCTTTATCATCACCTTTATCGTGCTCACGCTCTCTAAACTCATTATGAATCGAAAGGCTTATTAAGATGACCACACAGATCCTTCATTCCAACTCCGTTTCTGCCACAAATCAAACGCCCTCCGATCAAAATCGCCACGCCATGCGTCTTAAAAAACAGCGCATTCGTAAATGGATTAATCGCGGCGCCATTGCGCTCTCGATGACGGCGATGCTCTTTGGGCTCTTCTGGCTCTTTTTAATCCTATTTACCACAGTAACGAAAGGCTTTGGTGGCATCTCCATGGAGTTTTTTACCGAGATGACCCCACCGGCAAACTCCGAAGGCGGCGGGCTATTAAACGCCATTGTCGGAAGTGGCATTCTAATTTTATGGGCCACCTTTATCGGTACGCCAATGGGGATTTTTGCCGGAATCTATCTGGTGGAATATAACCCGAATGGTCGCCTCACCTCGGTGATTCGCTTTATTAATGATGTACTGCTCTCCTCCCCTTCGATCGTAATTGGGCTCTTTGTCTATACCGTCATTGTAGTGCGAATGGGACACTTCTCAGGGCTTGCGGGGATTTTAGCGCTCGCGCTGATTCAGATTCCGATTGTGATTCGAACCACGGAAAACATGCTTCTTTTAGTCCCCAACACGCTTCGGGAAGCGGCGTATGCCCTTGGCGCACCTAAGTGGAAAATCATCATCAACATCACTCTAAAAGCCTCGCTATCGGGCATTATGACGGGGATTATGCTCGCCATTGCACGTATCTCAGGTGAAACCGCACCGCTTTTATTTACTACGCTCTCCAACCAATTCTGGACCACCAATGTGATGGAGCCGATGGCAAGTTTACCGGTGACGATCTATAACTTCGCGATGACCCCCGATAGCAATTTACAGCATCTTGCTTGGGCCGGCGTCTTCTTTATGACGATCGCGATCTTACTGCTCAACATCATTGCGCGCATCTTCTTTAGTCCGAAAGGTCAGCGTAATTAACCGAAATGTAAGCAACCAAATCAACTCTAGAGTGTCACACCCACCTTTTTGAGGCGTTCGTTCCTCACCTTTTGCCCAACCCTTCTACCGGTTGGGCTTTTTTTCGTCAAGATTTGTCAATCAATTCCAAGCCACTCATTATTCAGCAAAAATCCATTTTGATTGAGCGATTTTTATCCAAAAATGAGCGCCATATAGCTTTTTTAAATCCACCCAATAAGTTTTCTTTATGATCGAGAATATGACCTACGTCAAAAATTGTACGGCCTAAATAAATCGTGGAGAGATGCTCTTAATTGTAAATATCTTCCCATTAAGAATCTTGCCAACAATTCAGCACACCTAAACTATCAACTCATTGATACGTTATGATTCATGCTTGAATCGTTCGATTATTTAGCAAAAAGCGCGCCATAAATTTTGTCGATCGTCATCAATTAAAAAATTTTCTATGCCACGTTGTGTGACAGGCTAATTTTTAGTCAATTTAGACCTAATCCATTAATATATTTTTATTTTAACTGTTCTCATAAACCCTATAGGATACGTAATCCCACACAAATCTTTGTACTTCTTTACAAATAAAAACAAATTAATATTCAATACATTGTTATGTGAGATCACGATAAATGAAGAGACTTTCCTTGTTATTGCTTCTCCTTAGAGCGATGCAGATGTTGCATGCCGATGAGACCTTTACCCCCTCAAGTGAGCCGGTGTTAAAACTAAACTCCCCGAAGCCCGCGATTGCGCTTGCGCTCGATAATTCCGGCTCGATGGGAATTCGCGACATGATTTTAAATGGTAAAACCACCAGCCGAATTGATGCGTTACAACACACCGTTCGCCTTCTCTTTGACCGTTATAAAGATAAAGCGTTGCTGGGCTATACCAATATGAATTCGAGAAGAAATTCGTGGACGCTTCTTGATAATCACCTCCCCGTGCAAGATCTTTCCAAGGTGGATTCCAATGAATATCGCCGCATCTATCAAAATATTGATAAAGACATTATCGCCTTTGGAAACACGCCCGTCTCCCATGTGACCTATCAAGCGATTCGCTTACTCCGTGGTGACCCCATCATTTTAGATCAAGCCGATCCGCCGATTATCAGTTCACACTTTGAGTCGCCACTGCACTATCGCTGTCAATCCAATCACGTAATTTTAATGACCGATGGTGCTGCGAACGAGTCTTTCTTCTATGATATTTTACCCGGTGATAAGCACTTGCTAAAACCCTATGATGCCCGTTTTAATCACAATCGCCATCTACTTTTTAGGGGTGAAGAGCATAAATTCGTCGTCGATATTGCACAAAAAATCGATCTTCGCGATATCCGAAAATTGACCATTGAACATAATACCTGGGCCGATAAACTCTACGATAATGCCGGCCAACCTTGGAACGATCGCTATTCCAAACCGATGCCAATCACCATTCATACGGTGAGTCTGGCGATGCCGATCCACGATAAAATGTATAAATATTACACCGATGGCACCGGAGGACTTCGCATGGGGGTTGAGGGTGGCCGCAATGTGATGAAAAACGCCGACGACCTCATTAGCGCCTTTGATGTGATTTTCTCGACGCTCGTTCGCAGTACAAGTAGCACCTACGCCTCCCTTGATAAAGAGATCACGACCCTACCGCAATCGGTGCCAAACATCAGCAATCTCGATAATATGGGCGGAATTCGCTACGACACCACCTACACCTTTAATGAGGGCATTGGCTCCATTCGCGCGGTGACCTCCTATAAAGTCGCGGATCCGAGTGGCGACCGCTCCAAAGACCGCATCAATAACGTTACATTGTGGGAAACGGGTAGCACTATTTTGCCCAATCAAGGCCGTTACATCACCTTTAATCCCACCTCGAAAAAAGAGATGGGTTTAACCACGGCGAATATTAAAAAACTCTATCCGCAAACGCCCTTTAGACAAGCCCATGAAGATTGGCTCCGCTTTAAGAAATCCTCGAAAGATGCCTATTTTATCCAATTAAATGGGCGCATTACCCCGATTGGGAGTTCCCCAAATGCCGATCTATTTTTGGCCAACCACGACAATCTCTATCTCAATCTTGAGCTGATGCAAGCGCATAAACAGGGCTTTATTCAGTATCTGAAAAATAAAGCCTCACATTTTTCCAGCGTCATTGTGCTCGGCGATGATACCGGGACGCTCCGCTTTATTAATGCCACTCGCGGACTTAAATCTGGGCGCCGTGCCGGGGAGCAAAATACTGCCTATTTCCCCTCGTTTCTTCATGAGCGCATCGATGAGATTGCCCACAGCCACACCCATCAGCTTGTCATCGATGGTAAAACTAACATTAGTGATGGGCTCGTTATGAAAGAGGGAAGCGATTATTACGCGACCGTCGGCCTATCAAATCTTGGCGCAGGCGGAAAAGCGGTGATTGGCTATCAGCTCTATGGTAAAAAAGCCGCCGACCTCGATAATCTAAAAATCACTGGCGATACCCATATCACTCCACTTTTTGAGATTGTGAACGAAGGGAAAAAGCGCACCCCTGGCTTTCAAAACTTAGGCTATAGTTATTCCGGCTTTCAATTTTTTAATCATATGAGCCCGAAATCCGCGCGCACCTCCCCGCAACTAGTCGCTCTCTTTGGCAATGGCTTTGGGAGTACGAGCAATGTCTCGAGCCTCTATTTGATTGATGCCTACACCGGCGATCTTATTAAAGAGGTGATTCTCAATAAACAAGGCGGCGGTGCTGCGACTCCGACCATTATTGTGAAAGATGCGGGGCTCAATATGCAGCAGCTCGATAAGGTCTATGTGGGCGATTACGAGGGGCATCTTTATAAAGTGACCTTTGACGCGGAGCTCAATACCGAATCGATCCAAACCCTCTTTAAAGCGCCTAAAACCGCGAAGGGACAATCGGCAATTTCTGTACAACCGCTTGTAATTCGCGACCCCAATAAAAACGATATCCACTGGGTCTATTTTGGGACGGGATTAAACGCAAGCATGGAGCTTGACCGCGGGAAAAATTCGCTCGTCACCCATAATCTAATTGCCATTAAGGATATTCCGGCAGCGATGAATTCTCCCCTGCAACTGAAAGATTTAAACCGTGGCGACCTTAAATATACTGGCAAAAAACCCTATTTAGATGATTACCTCACCTATAAAACCTATCCCGTTGAAGCGGATCTGCAAGAGAGCCACTCTCAGCGCGGCTGGTATCTTCCGCTAACGGCCGATGGCAACAATATGGGCGAGCGTTTAGTCTATTCACCGCAATACGACAATGAGCGCAAAACCATTCATTTCAATACGTGGGGCGTTTATGAATTTTCGATCCACCAGCACGAAATCTACGGTAAATATCGCAGTGATGACCCCTGTTTACCCTCGGCGATTCCCTTTGGTAAACGCTTAGCGCTCGATCCATTTACCGGGAAAACCAAGCATTTTAGCCGTGAAAGTAATTTGGCCTACACCAACGCCGCCGGCGGAAACTTTTCGGGGAACTATCTCTCCACCGGGACTGAAAAAGTCTACGGCAATCAGACCACGATCTTATCGCTCGGCATACAAGCCGAATTGATCGAGATTACCGGAAGCGCCGACAGTTACTACAGTTACGATAAAGCGTCAGAAGATGCGGGGCGTTGCCAAACGATGGTCAATGGAGAAATCCTCTGCTTGCTCGATCCTTTTGCACAAGCAGGAGGCAGGGATTTTGTCGGGCGCTTATATATGAAACGTCGCCCCCATCATTAATGTGTTCATTGAGTTTTAATTAGCGCCTGTTAGCCCAAATCTAAGCCTAAGCCTAAACTTAAATTAACCTTGCACCCAAAACACCTTAAACGGCGTATATCTCCTTCTGTGAGTGCGCCGGTTTAAGGTGTTTTTTATGGCTCAGCGTAGATAACACTCCGAAATATGACAAAGTTGTCATACTGTCACATTCCCGTCATAATCGATTTCTACAATACCTTAAGAATAAATTAAATCGATTCATTTTGTTGCAAGGATAGATTCCAACACATGAGTAACTCGAAAATTTCGATCCGAAATCTCAATTTTTATTACGGTGAATATCAGGCGCTCCATAACATTTCGCTCGATATCCCCGCCAATGAAGTGACCGCGTTTATCGGCCCCTCAGGGTGCGGTAAATCGACGCTATTGCGCACGCTCAATAAGATGTATGCGCTCTATCCTGAGCAGCGCGCCGAGGGTGAAATCTTAATTGGCGATGAAAATATCTTAACGAGCAAAGAGGATGTCGCGCTCCTTCGGGCGAAAGTGGGCATGGTGTTTCAAAAGCCGACCCCCTTCCCGATGTCGATCTACGATAATATCGCCTTTGGCATTAAACTCTTTGAAAAGCTCCCGAGAATTGAGCTCGAAGAGCGGATTGAATGGGCCCTTTCGAAAGCGGCGCTCTGGGATGAAACAAAAGATAAGCTCCATGAAAGTGGCTACAATCTCTCTGGTGGGCAGCAGCAACGTCTCTCCATTGCCCGCGCGATTGCGATTAAACCTGAGATTTTATTGATGGACGAGCCCTGCTCCGCCCTTGACCCGATTTCAACCGGGCGAATCGAGGAATTGATTAACGAGCTTAAAGCCGATTACACCATCGTGATGGTGACGCACAACATGCAGCAAGCGGCGCGTACCTCCGATAAAACGGCGTTTATGTACCTTGGCGAACTGATCGAATATAACGACACCGACACCATGTTCACCACCCCAACACACAAGCAGACGGAAGATTATATCACCGGGCGTTATGGTTAATTAAAAGGAATTATATTGATGAAACCTGTCAAACTGAATAATCATATCTCAGCGCAATTTAATGCTGAACTTGAAGATTCGATGAATCAAGTGCTCACCATGGGCGGACTGACGGAAAAACAGCTTGAAAGAGCGGTCCAAGCGATGATGACCAACGATGAAACGCTCGCAAAATCGGTGATTGAAGGAGATAAAGTGATCAACCAGATGGAGGTTGATATTAATGAGCAGTGCATCACTATTATCGCCAAACGTCAGCCAACCGCGAGCGACCTGCGTCTTTTAATTGTGATCATAAAAACCATTACCGAACTTGAGCGAATTGCCGATGCCGCGCGCAACATTGCCCGTATGGCGTTTAACCCGCTTCCAGAACACTTAAAACCGGTGCTTGCGAGTTTAGAATCGCTCTCAAAACGCAGCCTGACATTTTTCCACGATGTGCTCGATGCTTTTGCGCGCATGGATCTTGAAACGGTGCTCAACATCTATCCCGATGACGATAAAATCGACGATGAATACGACAATATTGTCAGACAACTGATGACCTATATGATGGAAGATAGCCGCACCATTCCACCAGTATTAACCGCGATGCGCTGTGCCCGTTCGCTTGAACGCATTGGCGATCGTAGCCAAAATATTTGTGAATTTATCATCTATTTTGTTAAAGGCGTCGATATTCGCGTACAAAAAGATGAAAAACTTCAAGTCTTGCTGAAAAACAAAGATCACAAAGCGCTCTAAGCCAGTAGTGATAGAGAACCGTAACGATCAATCCGAGAGCCTGTTTCGACTGGCAGGCTTATAATGAAAAAATGCTGTCCCTCACGTCTTACAAAACTCCGTGATTGGCAGCATTTTCTTTTCTCGTTAATTTTTCTAACGGATCAAAACTCTTCTAAACCAAACTTGTTAGGCTAAATCTCAAGCTCCGTTGCGGTAAAGAGCACTTTTGGACTAATAATCTGCGCTTGCTCACGAATCATCGAAAGATCGCGCTGCCCATCATCGCTATCATTTACAAAGGCGTAGAGCGTTGAAGTGGTATAGGAGAGCGCATATTCTGGCGTTTTTCCTTGTAAAATATGCCCGAGATAGAGCGCCGAAAAGGTATCCCCCATCCCGCTCGGCATGGGGAAACGTTCAAGACGCGGGGTTTCTACTCGTAATTTTTGTCCATCGCGAGAGAAAAGCAGCGTTACAAAGGCATCGCTTTCCGTGCTATTAAAGCTTGTAATCACAATGGTTGAGAGCGTTTCATGGGCGTTAAAAAGGGCTTTTGAGGCCTGATACGCTTCTGCAATCGTGGTGACTTTTTGATTGCACACAAGCTCAAATTCAAAATGATTGGGGGTAATAATATTGGCAATCGAAAGCATTGAATCCCGCATTAAGGGTGGAATCGATTCATGGACAAACAGCCCGCAATCATCTTCTTTATCGCCCATCACAGGATCGCACAGATAGAGTAACTCAGGGTTTTTTGCGCGGATTTTCGCCACAATTTCGGCGACCACATCGCCGGTTTCAGTGCTGCCTAAATAGCCGGTTAAAACCGCATCGATGCGCTCTAAAATATGGTTTTGCTCAAGGCCAGAAACCACCGAACGAAGATGCTCGGCGCTAAAGATATCGCCGGTAAAAAGCTCATAGCCCGTATGATTGGAAAATTGCACCGTATGGAGCGGCATTGCCTCAATCCCTAAGCGTTGCAGAGAAAAAACCGCCGCAGAATTGCCGACATAGCCGTAGGTGACGTGCGACTGAATGGTGAGCACCCGTTTTAATGAATTGCGATTTCCCATAGATTAAATCGTCATACCGCGGCGCGCCATCGGGCTTGTTAGATAGGCCGGCTCTTGGTAATGATTAAAATATTCACGGGTATCGGCGCGGTCTTGCTCAAGCTGGGCAATGAGACCATCAATCCCATCAAATTTAATCTCATCACGAAGATAAGAATACCACTGCACATCCACCTGCTCGCCATAAATATCTTGATCAAAATCGAGAATATTGACCTCAATGGTGAGATCGCGATCTTGCTCAAAACTGATGTTATAACCGATCTGCGCCATGCCTAAAAACCACTTATCGGCGACGCGAATTTTAACGGCGTAAACCCCTTTACGTGGCAAACGCGACATGTAAGAGACTTTAATATTCGCCGTAGGAAAGCCAAGCAGACGCCCGCGTTTATCGCCATGAACCACAATGCCCGAAAGCTCGTAGACATAGCCTAAATAACGCGCCGCATTTTCCATATCGCCTAGCGCCATAAATTGACGAATTTCCGTAGAGCCAATTTTAAGCTCGCTCTCCATCTGCTTTTCAACGGCGATAATCTCAAAGCGATCTTGACAATATTCAGGGAGCGCCGCCATCGTCGCTAAATCTTTCGGACCATAGGTATAATCAAAGCCCGCGACCACCACCTCAGCATTGAGTCCCACCATATATTGATCAACAAAGGCTTGCGGTTTGAGGCTTGCAAAATGGGAGGTAAATTCGACGACGTAAAGATAATCTACGCCAAGCGCTTCCATATGCTCAATTTTCTGCTCGAGCGTGGTTAAATAGCGCATTTCATGCGGATTAATTTTTTGAAAAACGATCGAAGGATGGTGATTAAAGGTCATCGCCGCGAGTTTTAGACCGCGTTTATTGGCCTCTTCCCGCCCGCGATTGATCACCTTTTGATGGGCCCGATGCACGCCGTCAAAAAAGCCAAGCGCAAGCACAACATGATCGCTCGGAATCTCGTCCGGCGCATAGGGGTGATGAATCTCTATAATTTCCATCGAGCTAATCCTTTTCGTTCTATACCTCTTTTATCGAATGAGTATCTTATCATTTAGCTCGATATTCAACAATAAAAAGCCCCGCTTTCACTCAAGGTTACGCGCTGTGGGATCGGTTTAACGGTTGCGCAATTTCACCGCTCGTTTCACTGTGAGATTCACTTAAAATCACGCGATTTCGATCCGCCATCTCTTGCATAATCGGCACCATAATCGCTAACGATTCCACCGGATAGAGCATCTGCTCAACCCAGCTCAATCGATCATGCTCGCGGAGTTCATCTCCCTTCTTACTCATTGCTACCTTCTTCTGTTATTTGATCTAATTTAAATTTGAATTTAAACTAAGGCGACCTATTTTAAGCAAAATCGATCCGCTGTCAAGCAGGAAAGATAAAAGCTGATAAAATACAGGCACTCATATCATCACACTTGGAGAGACGATCATGGTTGAATGCACCGCGCCCGCTACGCGCGCTGATGGCGATGCCACAAAAGAACATATCTTAGATGTGGCGAGCTTAATTTTTGCCGAAAAAGGCTTTGATCGCACCACCAGTAAAGAAATTTGCGAAGCCGCCGGCGTCAATACTGCCTCGATTAATTACCATTTTGGCGGAAAATCGGGGCTCTATAAAGCGCTTCTCTATCGCTCCCATGAGCTTTTGATCGAAACGAAAGTCTTAATCAAGATCGATGAAAGTGCCATGAGCCCTTTTGAAAAACTCTCTGCCATTATTGAAAGTTTTGTCGAACGTGCGCTCTGTAACCCGCGATTTTTTAGAATTTTTATACGAGAATCGATTCTCCCCTCGTCTGAATTTTACGAGGTGATGCACGATGTGATGGCCAATCGCGTCAGCCCTAAAATTGAGATTACCCGCCGCATTGTCGCCGATTATAGCGGGCTTCCCGAGGATCATCGCAGTATCGATCGAATCATTTTTAATCTCAGCGCCCCCAATATTCTGTATCTAATTATGGATCATTCCGTCGCCGGCGAAATCTATCCGACGCTCTATAACGCTCGTGCCGAGCAAACAGAGATTGTCCGCCATATGAAGCTCACCACCTTTGGGGCAATTGATGCGATTTTACGAGATTTAAACCGGCCACTGCCGAGTTGGTCGTTGACAGAAGATTAACCGATTATTTCATCAAATTAATGCCCGCAAAACACCAAAATCTGATACAGTGCAAGCCATTAAGCGCGCGCCTAGAATGCGCCTTCACCATATGGCCACAGCGACGATTATCGGCCATGAAATTGTAGGAGTTATGGATGAATCATCACACCCCAAAAACCGCCTTTTACACCGATGAGCACACCTTTTGGCACTCAGCCGGTCAATACATTTTAGAATTTCCCGTGGGAGGTTGGGTAGAACCGCCTGCAGGTTCAGCCCATGCGGAATCCCCGGAGAGTAAACGCCGTCTGCGCAACCTGTTAGATCGCTCCGGATTACTGCGTCAATTAGCGGTCCATTCGGCACGCCCCATCACTTTTGAGGATGCGGCACTTGTTCACGATGCCGATTATTTAACTCATCTTAAAGCGGTAAGCGATCGCGGTGGTGGCACGCTTGATGCGCCGTATGATGTCGATACTCCGGTCGGAGTGCAAACGTACGATATCGCGCTCGTCTCCGCGGGGCTCGCTAAACGCGCGGTGGAAGATGTCTATCTCGGGCGCTATCAAAATGCCTATTCGCTCTCCCGTCCGCCTGGGCATCACGCCACGAAAAACCAAGCGATGGGCTTTTGCTATCTCAATAACATTGCGATCGCCATTGAATATGTGAAAAAACATCACGGCTTATCTCGCGTGGCCATTATCGATTGGGATGTGCACCATGGAAATGGTCAGCAAGATATTTTCTACGATCGAGATGATGTGCTCACCATTTCGCTCCATCAGGAAAACAATTTCCCCAATGATGCGCTGCTTCCGAACTCTGAAGCGATGAGTTCGATTAATGCCCGCGGTGAAGGGAAAGGCCTTGGCTATAACATCAATCTCTCGCTCCTTCCCGGCAGTGGCCATGAGATCTATCTCCATGCGTTAAAAACCATCGCCCTACCCGCCATTGAAGCCTTTAACCCTGAGATGATTATTATCGCCTCCGGCTTTGATGCGAACACGTTAGATCCGCTTGGGCGCATGATGCTCCACTCAGATAGCTATCGCGCGATGACGGCACTTGTTAAAGAGACAGCGGAAAAAATCTGTAACGGGAAACTCGTCATGACCCACGAAGGCGGTTACTCTGAAAGCTACGTTCCCTTTTGCGGACTCGCGGCAATTGAAGCGCTCTCCGGCCTTAACACCGAAGTAGAAACCCCCGATCTTGATTTTGCTCTCGCTCAGCAACCGGGCGACACCTTTAATCAATTTCATAAAGCGATCATCGATCGTTGGATTCCCCATTTTTTAAAGTAACCACCAAGATATAACCGACCATAAAAAAGCCCCTTAGAGGGGCTTTCTATTTATATGTAAATTTATATATAAATATTCGTTTTTAGGTATTAAATCACCGTGTAATTAAAGCGTTGTCACCTTATTAAGAAGTTTAAACGGCACGCGTTTCATATTGATAACGAGCACGGTTCCTACGATCACAAGGCCGATAATGTCGGTCATTGTTTCAGGGACAATCAGCATTAATGCACCACCTGCTAAAATAATGCGTCCGACACCGCTCAATCCCGCTTTAAAGTACCCTTCTACCGCTGCACTTAGTGCGATAATCCCGATAATCGAAGTTACCGTAATGCTAAGCATATCGAGGAGTGGTGGCGCGGGGAATTCCGTTGCGTTCATCGGTAAGCCGGTCACATCGATAAAGAGCATCGCCGGATTATAGACAAACATAAAGGGAACGATAAACCCTGCCATCGACAGTTTAAGTGACTGCCAACCGGTACGCATTGGATGTCCGCCTGCAATGCCTGCCCCTGCAAAGGAGGCGAGTGCCACAGGAGGCGTAATATTAGCAAACAGCCCAAAATAAAATACAAAGAGATGCGCCACTAAGGTTGGAATGCCGATATTTGCGAGCGCGGGCGCTGCAATCGTTGCGGTAATGATATACGCCGGAATTGATGGAAGACCCATCCCTAAAATCATCGATGCAATCATGGTTAAAAAGAGCGTTAAGAAGAGCATGCCCTCGCCCGTTCCGGTAATCGATCCGATCAATTCCGTTGCCGCTGAGGTTAAGCTAAGCGACCCGATCACAACCCCAATCACCGCACACGCCGCCATCACAGAGAGCGATTGACGCGCCCCATCTTCAAGGGCATCAAAGATATCTTTAAAGGTCATGCGCGTTGATTTACGGAATTGGCTCACCACAATGGCGATCCCGATGGTATAAAATGCCGCATAACTAATAGGCAGATTATTGGCTAAGAAATAGACCAGCGCAAAGATTGGAATCATCAAGTGACCACGCTCTTTTAGCACCTCTTTCACTCGAGGAAGATCCGCTTTTGGAATCCCTTTAAGATTATCTTTTCCAGCACGGAAATGCACTTGTGCAATCACGCCTAAATAGTATAAAAGCGCAGGGAAAAGTGCCGCTAAAGCGATCGTTCCATAGGAAATCCCCGTCGTTTCCGCCATGATAAAGGCACTTGCTCCCATAATCGGTGGCAAAATTTGGCCGCCCACCGAGGCACTTGCTTCCACAGCGCCGGCAAAGTTGGGACTATAACCCACACGTTTCATCATTGGAATGGTGAAAACACCCGTTCCCACAACGTTTCCAACCGCTGATCCATTAATACTTCCCATAAAGCCACTCGCCACAACCGCCACTTTCGCAGGACCGCCCTGTTTATGGCCGGCAAGCGCAAGGGCTAAATCGTTAAAGAGTTGCCCCATACCCGATTTATTTAAAAACGCGCCAAAGAGAATAAAGAGGAAGATAAACGAGACCGATGCCCCAACTGCTGACGAGTAGAGCCCTTCAGTTGTGATAAACATATGGCCGAAAATATCGTTTAGATCAAACGGACGCGTCGCAAGGACCCGTGGCATAAAATTAAGGTGGCTGATAAATGGAAAGATCAGAAAAATTGCCGCAAGCGTCGGTAAAATCAGACCCATCACTCGGCGCGCCGCTTCCATCACGAGCGCAATGGTAATAATCGACATCACAATATCGGCATTATTCGCGATTCCACCGCGTACCGTTGCGAGCGCATTATATTCTTTAAATAGATACCCAAGCGACACAAATGAGAGCGCAACTAACACCCAATCATACCAAGCCACCCCATCACGGCGCTGCTTTTTATGGGTTGGGTAGATTAGGAAAACAAGGGCAATCCCCACTGCAACGTGCGTTGCGCGGTACAAAAGCTCCGGCATCGGCTTATAGGTCGTGTAGAGATGAAATAATGAATAAAAGACGGCAAACAGCGTAATAAAATGGCGTAAATAGGCATTTTGCGGCTGTCTTACCACCGATTCTCGATCGAATTTTTCTAAAATTTTATCCGCATCGAGCATCGATTCATCGTGCTGTTTAGTCTGAGTGTGACTCATAACAATTCCTCTTTAAAAATCGTTGCCAGCCATTCAAAGTGGTTGCGCGAAGGGTAATTAGCGTGAAAGGTTCGATCTCTTTGTAGAGCTGCCAGCGCGTTCCATCGGCAAACAGAAGGCTTGACTTGACGGCGCGATCGGCCACCCAATTAATTTCAGGCACGCGTTGATCGAGCCGATAGGTAATCATGCCATCGGTACTTTGAATCACTGTTCCGTAATGTGGGACCCCTGCGCCAAAATTTTTAAACTTCGTTTCCGTTAAGATGAAGTGATCATCGTGGCGCGTGTAATATTCAATCCATGGAGTCCCATCGACGGAATGAATCCAATAAAGGGCAAAATCAGGCGATGCAATGATGCACGATTTCCCGCCATATTCAGCGAGTGTCACCTGTTTTGGAAAAAAATGTTGGCTAAAAAAGGTAAGACCTATCAAGCCAATCAAGCTAACAAGGGCAGCGTTGAGCACTACCCCGAGAGTTAAGGAAAGTTTCCTTCCTTTATTTTGCAGCCTGCTCATCGTAGTACTTCTTCGCGCCCGGATGGAGCGGTGCGACTAAGCCTTTTTGCGCATTCTCAAATGAGATCGCTTTGGCCGCTTGGTGCGCGTTCGCTAACGATTCCAAATTCTCAAAGAAGGTTTTAGTGAGCTTATAGACATCCGCCTCGCTTAGATCCGAACGAACCACAAGTGCGTTCACAATCGCTGCCGTTGGGATATCTTCTGGGTTACCGTAGGTGCCTTTTGGAATGGTCGCCGAGATAAAATAGAACTGATCTTTGGCGATCTCGTCCACTTTATCGGTGCTGATTTCAACCAATTGAAGATCATAGCCTTGTTGCAATTCCATGATCGATGCATTCGGCATCCCGCTTGTTAGGATCGCCGCATCAATTTTACCGCCGCGAAGCGCATCAACTGCTTCCGCAAAGCCAAGGTAATCAACTTTCATATCGTCATAGGTAATGCCATGCCCTTTTAAAAGTGCACGCGCATTCATCTCAGTACCTGAATTTAAGTCACCGACTGCAACGCGTTTTCCGCGAAGGTCCGCCATTGTCTTAATGCCCGATGATTTTGAAGTAACGATCTGAACGTAATTTGAATAGAGCGCTGCCATCTGCTCAACGTTTTCAATCTTATTGGGGAATGGTCCGGTACCTTCCATCGCTTGGCTCAGAGCATCACTCATCACAAGTGCCATCTCAGCTTTACCTTGATGGACTAAGTTGATGTTTTGGATCGATGCGCCGGTGGTTTGCGATTTGGAGTTCGCGCCATAGGTTTTTGAATAGATCTGGCTTAAAGTGGTGCCGATAATATTATAGGGGCCTGATGATCCGCCCGTTGCAATGGTGACAAAGCGCGTTTCAAGTTTATCGTCTGCCACAGGGCCTGCGCTTGCGCTTGTTTGGTCATCCTGTGAACACGCAGCCAATACGCCTGCCATTACCAATGACATAAGCCCGCGTTTAATTAAAGATACGTTCATAACATCCTCCCACGTTAATTGTTCTTATAATTTTGTCTAAATCGGTTATTTTTACGTTATTTAAATCGTTTTTATTTTTAGTTGCATGCTACATGCTATATATAGCGTACTTAATTTAAAAAACCAAATGTTTTTCGCTTTTTAACAGGATTTTTCTAAGGTTTTCCTGCAAAAAATGCGGTCCATTTAGGCAAAGCGAATGATTCTAGCGGAAGTTTGACTAAAAAGATAGTCTTTTTTGATTCCGATCATCTCGCTGATTTTAAAGATCGATTATGGAAGATGTTGAAAATGATTAATTCGTTTTTTTGCTCGTTGCTGGGGGTTCAATCGATTTCATCACAAAACTAAAGGTCGAGCCTTTCCCAAGCGTACTCTCAACGGTAAGTTCTGAGCCGTGATTTTGGAGCGCATGTTTCACGATCGCAAGCCCAAGCCCGCTCCCGCCATCATTTTTCGCGTCTCGTTTCCGCGATTCTGACACGCGATAGAATCGCTCGGTAAGATGGGCAAGATGCGCCTCATCAATCCCGCGGCCTTTGTCAGTCACGCTAAAACGCACCTCATATTCCCCCACCGGCTCAACCGCAAGATGAATCGGCGTTCCCACCTCATTGTGCAAAATCGCATTATAAAAGAGATTGGTGGTCACCTGTTTAATCTCCTCAAGATCGCCCTCGATCCAAAGATTCGGAACAATGTGGCTCGTAATGGGATACTCTTCATGGTGCGGGCATTCGTGAATAAGCGTTTCACCCATCTGGCTAAGATTAATGGCGGTTTTATCCCGCTCTGTCGCCGATTCAATCTTCGAGAGCTTCATCAATTGTTGCACTAGCGCATAGAGGCGATCGGCTTGGCTACTCATATGCGAAATCGCTTTCTCTTCAAAACTGCTGTGTCCGCCCATATCATCGAGCATTTCAAGATAGCCCTTAATCACCGTTAACGGGACGCGGAGCTCGTGATTCACATTAGCAAAGAAGTTTTGCCGCATCTGTTCAAGCTTCGCCGTTTCAGTAATATTTCGCGCGATGATTAAGAGATTATATTCTATATAGGGATAGACAAAACGAAACTCGATATGAAGATGCCCATCGACGGTAAGTTTCAGCGGTGTCTCAAATTGACGCAGTTTGAGATAGTTGGAAAATTCAGGGTAACGAATCAGATTGGTAAGCAGCTGCTCCTGATCTTGTGGCCAGCGTAGGCCAAGAAGCGTCTCTGCCTGATGATTACACCATTCAAGCCGCCCCTTCGCATCGCAGAGCATCACCGCATCGGGAATCGCTTCCGCGCCGCGGCGAAGATAACTGACCCGTTCGGCAAGGCGATTACGCTCTTCCCGCTGTTTTTTACGCATGCGATGTAGCCCATGAAAGATCGGAAGCCAGGTTCCGCGACCATCCGGCGGAAAGAGGCGATTTTCTTCCCAGAGCCAGTGCGACAATTTACGCAATTGCAGATAGTGCCAGAGCGCAAGCCCGAGCATGCCCAAAAAGAGCGCGAAAAAAAAGGCACCGCTCACCCAGCCAATCAAGGCTGACACAAGCAATACCCCACCTATTTCTAATAAAATTCGTTTTAATGTCAGCGATCTAAGCATCCGCTAGCCTTCCTCCGAGAACCGGTAACCTGCGCCGCGCACCGTCTGAATTAATTTGCCGGCCCCGCTCTTATCAAGCGCTTTACGTAGCCTTCCAATCGCTACATCCACCGTGCGCTCATCGACATAATTATCATCGCCCCAAACATGGTCAAGGAGCTGACTGCGACTATAGACCCGATCCGGGTTTTGCGCTAAAAAGGCGAGCAATTTAAATTCCATCCGCCCCATCTCAAGCTCTTCTTCATGATAAAGAACGCGGTGAGCGGCAAGATCAATCACGAGCGCGCCAAAGGTGAGAATCTCACGATCGGTATCCACTTCCTGATACTCTTCCACTCGGCGAAGCAGCGCTTTTACCCGTGATAACAGTTCTTTTAAGACAAAAGGTTTGGTGAGGTAATCATCGGCGCCCACATCAAGCCCTTCGACCCGATCATCGACTTCCGCTTTAGCACTCACCATAATTACCGGAATCTGCTTATGCGTCGGGTGACTTTTGAGCTCTTTTAAGAGGGTCAAACCGGACTTTTTCGGCAACATCCAATCTAAGAGCACAAGATCGATCGATTCGTTTTCAATCCGCGCCTCTGCATCAAGCCCATCGTACGCCGAAATAATGCGATAGCCGTGGGACTCAAGATACGTGGTAAGCATCTCTTGAATAGTAAACTCATCTTCAACGATTAATATGGTATTCATTGTCTCTCTTACAAGTTTATGGAACGTGAGGCAAGTATATAAATGCATTGTGACCGGAATGTGACAAATGTTACCCCGCCGTCATAGAAGGGCGCTATAGCATGATTAAATGACCTGTTTCAGCATTTGCATTTCAATACAAATGAATACAAAGAGATACAAAAAGATGCAAATCATTACTCGCTATTCGTTCAGTATAGAGGGAATCGAAACGCTCTGCCGAATCTTTTAAGGCAAGTCCGTTATAATCGCATTGCAATCTCGTTGTAATCGGGCGTTAATCGCCGGTTAATCAATCTCAAGATCGAGCGCTTCGAGAAAATCACTCGCTTTAAGTGCCTCAACGTAGGCAAGTTTGGCAATAAAATCAGCGATATTCTCCACATCCATCTTCTTCATCGCATTCGCGCGCTGAACCTCCACCGTGCGCACCGCCACATGTAAAGTATCGGCAATTTTTCGATTGGTGAGCCCCGCAAAAACTAGCGCACTCACGGCCTTTTCCCGCTCTGACAGGGTGGCAAAACGCGCATCAAGCTCATATTGCTCAAACCGTTCTGTGGCGAGCTTTTCCGCAATGGAGAGCGCGTTGACGAGCTTCGCCATCGAGACCGGCTTTTCTAAAAAGTCCGCCGCGCCCTCTTTGAGCATCGCAACCGCCTGCGCGACATCTCCATGCCCGGTTAAAATAATCGGCACCACCGCGCTTTTATGGGCTTTAAGATAACTCACCACCTCTTGCCCACTCATCTTTGGCATCCGCAGATCGACAATGGCGATCGCAGGCTCCTTGAGATTCGCTTCCTCAATGAAAACAGCGCCATTTTCCCAGAGCGATACCGCTTCATACTCGAGCTGACGTACCAAAAATTCACACGACTCGCGCACCTCACGCTCATCATCAATAATATGGACTTTCATGGTTGGATTATGGGTCATCGTTCTCTTTTCCTGCAAGTTCTTCGCGCTGATAGGGGCATTTATGGCCACTTGGTAAAATGATTCGAATCGCGGCGCCGTTCGCCTCTTTACGATTCGCTAGACGGAATTTTCCGCCGATTGAGGCAATTAAGCGTTCGCAAATCACGAGTCCAAGCCCTAGCCCCTCTTGTTTAGTGGTTCTAAAGGGGACAAATGGCGCGTCGAGAATCTCTTCACTAAAGCCACTGCCGTTATCGGTAATGAGAATTTTGTAATAATCCCGCTCACATTTTGCCTCAATAATAATATGATTCGCCCCCGCCTGCACTGCGTTGAGGAGCGTATTGGTAATCACCTGTTCCAAGATTGAAATTACGGTGAAAATTGTCTGATGGCAATCGATATTAACATCGATCTGCACCCGGTTTTTATTTTGCAGCCGTGTCATCTCAATAATGCGCAGGATAAAGGGCTGAAGATCGACCCACTCCATCTGATGGCCCTGCTTTGGTTTTGCCCACGCTTGAAGATTTTTAATAATGGCGTTGCAATGCTCAACTTGCTGGGCAATTCGCTCCATCGGCCCAATGAATTCCGTCGGATCACCGCCTTTTTTAAGCCCATAGGCACTCCCTTCCGCGTAGTTACGAATTGCCATTAACGGCTGATTGAGTTCGTGGCCAATTCCGCTCGCGATCTCGCCCAAAATATAGAGCCGATCCGCCCGTGAGAGCATCTCTTCATATTCATGCAGCGTATGATAGACCGTTTCAAGCTGAATGCGCTGACGCCGTGCCGTCCACGTAAGCCAAAGGTGATTCACCATGAGTAAAAACATCCCTAATAAAATCCCCATCAGCCAGATTTTATAGGTCTGCGCGAGCCGAATCACCGTCTGCCACAAGGTTTCATCCACTTTGATGAGGCCAGAGAGTTTTTGTAATTCAAACACCTCCCCAAGCCCGACCGGAAGCCCCCAAGTTGGCTGACGCTCATCTTGTTCACTAAAGAGAAATTGACGAATCCGTTGTGCGTCGTGTTCATCTAGCGAGGGGAGCGCGGCGAGCGACCAATTATGCAGAAGCGGCGTACTGCTTAAACAACCCCCGAGCGCAGGATAAGGCGATAACAGCCTAAATTTAGACCCCACCAATTCCCCATTTTGCACCATGTGCTCAAACATACAGGTCGGCGCAATGGTCGCATCCACTTCCCCCTTTTCAAGCAGCAAAATCCCCTGCTCGATCGGATATCCGGTAAAGATCACCTCATAATCCCGCGGCGCTTCTAACCCTTCATCATAAAGATGTTTATAGGCGAGCAAAAAGCCCCCAAACGCATTCGGGCCCACCGCCGAGACCCGTTTTCCTTTAAGGTCACTCGGCGATTCAATGCCACTTGCTTTGGTGACCCAGATGGCGCTCCCGATCTCACTATATTGATTAAAGGTGTTGAGATTGCGCTTTAAACTCGCCATCCAACGAATCGACACATTGGGCTGAATCGACAAAAAACTCGCCTGATGCCCAAGGATTAGATCTACCTCGCCGCTATTGGCCACCGCATCAAATTCATTAAGATTGATCGCCTGCATCGTAAAATCATATTGCGGAAGATGCTCATTTAAATGAGCAATCCAAGGACTCCAACTATTAAATGCTGTTGCTTTCCCTTTCGGTGCCAAGATGCCGATCTTAATTGGACGTTTTTCGATCAACGGCTCATTTTGTGCAATATTTAGACGATTTTGAGGCTCCAAATTATCAGCATAAATCACGCCATGGCCAATCAAGCAGATAGAGAGAACAATCAAGCGCCATAACTGTGGCCAATTGTCGAAGTTTCTTGCCTTTTTGCTCATATGCGCACTCATTTTATTGCTGTAGGTCAATTATTTTCGCCCTATGTGGTTTACCACAATAGAGCGCTTTATTTAAATCACCGATTATAGGCTCACACTTTAGTGATTTTCAGATTTTTTCACAACTGAATCACCATTTTTTTAGGGAGGCACTATGAGCATTAGTCGTCGAAATCTTTTAAAACAGCTGACTGCAATCACCGCAGGCGCCACCGTGATGAGCCTTGCGGAAGCAAAACCGCTCTTTTCACCAAAGCGTCGTGAAGGGGATGAAACCAAGCGTTATGGCATGCTAATCGATCTACGTCGTTGCATTGGATGCCAAGCCTGTACCGTGAGCTGCTCGGTAGAAAACCAGATGCCTCCCGGACAATTTCGTACTACCGTACGTCAATATCAAGTGATCAATAATTTAACCGAAGAAGCGACTAACGTGATGCTTCCTCGTCTTTGCAATCATTGTGACAATCCTCCATGTGTGCCGGTTTGCCCTGTACAAGCGACCTTCCAGCGAAAAGATGGCATTGTCGTTGTGGATAATAAAAAATGCGTTGGCTGTGCTTATTGTGTGCAGGCTTGCCCCTATGAAGCGCGGTTTATCAACCATGAAACGGGCACCGCGGATAAATGCACCTTTTGCGTTCACCGCTTAGAAGCCGGACTTTTACCAGGATGCGTTGAATCCTGTGTTGGCGGCGCGCGAATTATTGGCGATCTTAAAGACCCCAATAGCGCCATTAGCCAGATGCTCGATGAGTACAAAGCGGACATTAAAGTCTTAAAACCGGAACAAGGCACGATTCCTCAAGTTTTCTATTTAGGACTTGATGAGGCGTTTACCAGCAACGTTCAAGGACAAGCAATGCTTTGGCAGGAGGTCAAACTATGATTCGCGAACTGCTCACTCACCCTCAAGAACTCGCCTGGCTTCCATGGGCGGTTCAATACTTTTTCTTTATCGGCATTGCGGCAACGGCGGCATTTGTGGCGATCGGCATACGCTGGTTTGGTAAAGGGAATTACAAAAAAACCGAACTTGTGACCTTAGCGATTGCTGCGACCTGCGGCATCGTTGGGCCTATCGCGCTCAGTGCCGACCTACATCAACCAGGCCGAATTATGAACTTCTACCTTAGTATCACTCCATGGTCTTGGATGTGGGTCGGTGCGATCATTGTGCCGGGCTTTGTGGCGGCGCTCTTACTCCAATTTTTGCTCGTCGTACGGGAAAATAGCGTCAAAGAGAACACCTTTAAGTGGCTCCGCTTTATTCACTGGGGTAGTTATAACGAAACGCGCCTTATCCCCTTTGTCTCAATTGTGTTGGGGCTCACTGCATTTGGCATCGTGCTCTATACCGGAAAAGAGGTCAATGTGTTAAAAGCGCAAGCGCTCTGGCATTCTCCTTGGCTTCCGTGGGCCCTCTTCTTTACAGCGCTCCAAGCGGTGCCGATGCTGATTAAAACATGGAAAAATTGGGCAAATATTGATGAAAAAGCGCCCTTTTTAAATCATCTACAACTTTTTGGACTTTTGGGCGTTGCGGCAACCTTAGCCGGTTGGGCGCTCTCAAATGATCCGGCGGGCGAAGCATTTCGCTCACTCCCCGAACAGGGTTCGGTTTGGTTCACGATTGGTCTTGGTCTCCTTATCTACTTTGCGTCATTGCTTAGTTTCACACTCTATACTTACCGAGATAATCGCATCAAATCGCGCCTTTTATACCTAGTGCTTGCACTGATGAGTCTCTCACTTGCCTGGACGGTGCGTTGGGCGATCCTCATGCAGACACAAACTTTGCCAAAGTATAACGTCATCATCAATCCCTACCACTTAAGCTGGGGCTTTGACGGCGCACTTGGCATCATCTCCACCTTTGGGTTATGGCTCACATTGCTAATTGTCTTCTGGAGTCTACTCCACGATCGCTGGTTTACGTTTAAAGGAGCTCATCATGGATAAGAAACTCGATAAAAAACGTCGGAATATTGTAAAAGGCATTGCCGCTGCCGGAGGCGCCGCCGCATTTGTCGCAGGCTATAGTAATACTGCGAAAAACATGGTGACCGGCATGATCGATGGCACCTCAAGCGAGCCAACCGATGATCGCATTGCCGGGAATGCCCTTCCCGTTGAAGGCAGAATCCAAGATGGAGAATTTATTCAGTCGGCAAAACAGGTGGTCTCCAATACCCAATGTTTTGGTTGCTGGACGGTGTGCGGTGTGCGCGTACGCGTCGATTCTGAAAAGAACGAAATCATGCGCATTATGGGTAACCCCTATCATCCGCTATCACACGAAGAACACTATCCCTATGAGCTTCCCATTAAAGAGGCGTGGAGCCGTCTTGGGGGAGAAAATGGGTTAAACGATCGTTCAACGGCTTGCGCGCGCGGAGCGTCAATGGCCGAAGGCGTAACCAGCCCCTATCGCGTTCTGTCGCCTTTAAAACGAGTGGGAAAACGAGGCGAAGGGAAATGGAAACGCATCAGCTTTGAGGAACTTGTCAAAGAAGTCGTTGAGGGAGGGGATCTTTTTGGTGAAGGTCATGTCGATGGCTTGCGCGCAATTCGTGATTTAAATACACCAATCGACCCCGCTTATCCTGAATATGGTCCAAAGGCGAATCAGCTACTCATTACCAATGCGGGAAATGAAGGACGTGAGGTCTTAGTTAAACGTTTTGCATTTAACTCATTTGGCACCAAAAACTTCGCTCAACACGGCGCTTATTGTGGACTCGCGTATCGTTTGGGTTCCGGCGCTGTGATGAATGATATGCAGAAAAATGCCCACGCGAAGCCCGATTTTGATCATATTGAATTTGCTATTTTTATGGGGACTTCACCTGCGCAATCAGGCAATCCCTTTAAACGCCAAGGACGGCAACTCGCAACGGCGCGAACTAAGGATGTAGATGAGTTTTCGTACGCAGTCGTTGCTCCCAATTTACCGATGACCAACACGCTCGCAACGAAAAATAATACTTGGATTCCGATTTTACCCGGAACCGACTCGGCGCTCGCGATGGCGATCATTCGTACCATTGTTGATGAAAAGTGGTACAACGAAACTTACTTAAAAACCCCCGGAAAAGCCGGCATGGCCCATCACAATGAGGTGAGCTGTTCAAACGCGACTCATCTTGTGATCACCAATACCGATCACCCGCTTTACGGTAAATTCCTCCGTGAGGCCGACATTAAAGCGATCGATACCCCGCGTGGTGATAGCGCGATTTTAGTGGTGGATGAGGCAAGCGGTGAATTTGGATTAGAAGCATCTGTTTTAACCGGTCAGCTTGAAGTTGAGCGAGCAATTACCCTTCTTGATGGCTCAAACGTTACGGTGAAATCAAGCTTTACCCTATTAACCGAATCAGCGCATAAGCACAGCATCAGCGAATATAGCGAGATGTGCGGCGTGCCTGAAAAAACGATCTATGGTCTATCGCGTAAATTCACCAGTCACGGACGCAAAGCCGCGGTCATTAGCCATGGCGGCATGATGAGCGGCAACGGCTTTTACAATGCGTGGTCAGTGATGGCGATGAACGTTTTGATCGGCAATATGAATCATAAAGGCGGTCTGTTGGTCAATGGCGGAAAATACAGAGAGTACGCCGATGGCCCGCGCTACAACATGAATGCGTTTAAAGGCATGGTTGAACCGAAAGGCATGATGATTGCCCGTGCGAAAAAACCGTACGAGACCTCAACGGATTACAAAAATCGCCTGCAAAATGGGGAGAATCCCTACCCTGCAAGTCGTCCTTGGTATCCCTTTGCCGGTGGTCAGTCTTCAGAGGCGCTAATTTCAGCGCTTGGGCACGATCCCTATCCGCTTAAAGCGTGGATCAGCCATATGACCAATCCCGTTTATGGCATCGCTGGGTTTAGACAATTACTCATTGATAAACTCGCCGATCCGAAAGTATTACCACTCTTTGTGGCCGTTGATGCCTATATTAATGAAACCACGGCGTTTGCCGATTACATCATTCCCGATACGCACAACTTTGAGAGCTGGGGCTTTACCGCTCCGTGGGCCGGCGTTCCGTTTAAAGCGTCCACCGCTCGTTGGCCGGTGATTGAGCCTCATGTCGATAAGACGAAAAATGGCGATCCGATCTGCGTTGAGAGTTTCTTTATCGCGGTGGGTAAAGCGATGAATTTACCTGGAATTGGCGATGATGCGATTCAAGATGCAAACGATCCATCGATCCACTACCCCTTCAATCGCCCGGAAGATTATTATCTCCGTGCGGCGGCAAATATGGCCTTTGATGATTCACCCGTGCCAGATGCAACCCGCGAAGAGATGAATCTCACCGGGGTGAGCCGTCTTAAAGATAAGCTCGAGGCCGTGTTAAAGCCTGAAGAGCAGATGAAAGTAGCTTATATCTATGCTCGCGGCGGCCGTGTGGCTCACTTTGAAACGGGCTGGGATGGCGATCATCTGCGTAAAAAATGGCCGATGACGATGCAGCTTTGGAATGAAACGGTGAGCGTTCATAAACATTCAACGAACGGCGAGCGTTATAGCGGTTGCCCGACCTATTATCCGTCACGCTTTGTCGATGGGTCGAGCATGCGCGATCACTATACGCAACATGAGTGGCCGTTCCTGCTGACCTCGTTTAAGTCCCATTTAATCAGCAGTACTGCGGGATCAAATCTTCGCATGCGCATGATTAAACCCACCAACCTCGTGGGCTTAAATGCCGGTGATGCGAGCCGTTTAGGCATTGAAAATGGCGATATTGTCTATATCGAATCGCCTTCCGGTAAAGAGGAAGCGCAAATTATGGTGCTCGATGGGGTAATGCCCGGCGTGATTGCGATCGAGCATGGGTATGGTCACCGCGATATGGGCGCACGCGCACACTATATCGATGGCGAGCCAATCTATTTTAATAAACATGTGGGAAGCGGGCTTAATCTCAATGATTTAGCGATTCAAGACCCAACCCGAAATATCGCTGCGCCTTGGCTCGACTGGGCAACGGGTGCAGTGGTTCGTCAGGGGATTCCTGCCAAAATTTACAAGGCGTAATAACGCCCAATAAAAAAATATCCAGGAGGATATGAAGTGAGGAGAATAAACAACAATAACAAGGAACGCGTTAACACATAGTTATTTAAGCAATATACATTTCCCGAAAAACGCACGATTTAGCATTTATACTTACTTCGCGCCAATCCAAATTTTGTTTAGTTCATCGTACATTGAACCACGTTCGGAATTGGCTTTTTAAGGCACTGTTTCCCGGCAGTGCCTTCTTTTTGTCCGCGTGATTTATCATTCCAAATTATTGATCTAAACTATTGGTCCGATTTAGCTTTAAGCTTCACGTCCTGCATCTTCCGAGCCGCACGAAAGGCGCGAATCTGCACAATAAGTAAAATCGCAGTGATGATCGAGGCTGAAAAATCCGCTACCGGAATCGATGCCCATACCCCAACGGTTCCGAAATATCGTGGGAGCGTAAAGAGTGCGGGAAGCAGAAATAGGAGCTGACGGCTCACGCTCAACACGATCGATTGCGCCACTTTACCAATGCTTTGGAAAAAGCTTGTCGCAACAATTTGAAAGCCCACAATCGGCAATAAAATCCCAGAAATCCGCATTGAACGAATCGTTTCATCGATAATCGCATGATCAGACGGTTTAAAGAGATTGACCACCACATGAGGGAAAAAGAGGCTGATAATTAAGCCCACAAGCCCCATCGTCATACCGATTTTAATGGTGTATTTAAGCGCCTCTTCCACCCGCTCATATTTCGCCGCGCCGTAGCTATAACCGACGATCGGTTGCATCCCTTGCGTCAATCCCACCATAATCATAATCATCAGCATTAAGAGCGCATTCATAATGGTATACGCACCAACGGCCGCTTCGCCTCCATAGATATCGAGCTGACGAATGATAATAAAGACCACCGTACTTGAGACCAGTTGCATCAAAAATGGGGACATCCCAATGCTTAAAATCGCTTTGGCAATCTCTTTATCAATGCGAATATAGCGTAGGCGCAGACGTAACGTTCTCGATTGCACGGTAAAATGATAGAGCACTAAAATCGTACCCACAATCATTGAGATCACCGTCGCAATTGCAGCCCCCTCAATCCCCCACTCAAATTGTCTTAAGAAGAGCGGCGCCAAAATAATATTGACTACCAGCGTAAAGATCATAATATACATCGCTTTTCGCGGATAACCCGACGCACGCATCATATTATTAAAGCTAAAACAGAGCGTCGAGAAAATACTGCCGGGAAGGAAGAAGCTTAAAAATGCCTTAGTATAATACGCCATCTCCCCTTTTGCCCCGAGCATTCGTACCACCGGATCTAAAAATGCAAAGAGCAGGAGCGACACCGTTAGCGTGAGCCCGAGCGTCAACAACAGCGCCGTTCCGAGCACTTTTTCCGCCTTTTGTGAGGAGCCTTGCCCCAAAAAGATCGAAATTCGGCTCGCAGACCCCGCGCCAACGAGCATGCCAAACGCGGCAATAATAATCATAATCGGGAGCGCAACGCCCATCGCCGTCATCGCCGCATCCCCTAAATAGGGGGTATTCCCCACAAAGTAGCGCCCAATAATATTATAGAGCGCATTAACCGAGCTTCCGATAATTGCCGGAAGCGCATAACGCCACAACAGTCCTTTTATAGGCGCCCGTTCGAGCGCATCAATTCGATTATTACTCATAGATTCCTTTTTTAGTCTCTGATTGAGGATTCAATCCCTGCAATCCTGTTTCTCTCTATTTCTCGTCGGTTCCTAGTGGACTTCGTTCTAATAATAATGATTCTTATTTAATCTAAGTAGTCTACCCTATTTTTAGTCGATGTTTGTCAATCCCGCAAAAAGATTGCCACGAACCTGCCTTAAAACGACTCTTTGTCGACAGTCAATCCCTCTATTTTAGGGAATTTTTAATGAAAGTGCGAAACTTTTTTACATAAGTTCACTAAACTAATGGGTAAGCCATTCATATTAAAATTATCTTTCTTAACATTTATGTCAGCGCCTCGGTGCTTGGTCTTGGTTCATGGTTTGGGTACTTGGTCAAAAAGCGAAAACAGTGCTTTCGTTTGAAGTTTTATATGGAATTTTAAAACATGATAAGCAAAAGTTATCGAGATGAACTCTCTGAAACCCCTTGTATGGTGCAAGATTACGCCATTCTTTAACTTTATTAATCGTTCTCATTAATAAATACCATATGAAAAGCGCGGTGCGATATGGTTAAATGAAAACCATCAGATTTATCCAAAGTTTTGAAACACCCTTTCAATCTTATTCAATATCATCACTTATAGAGTCCGCACATTAGCGGAACGACATTAACAACAATTGTAAGGAGATTTGCAATGCCTATCGATAGAATTAAAAATGAACTTCCAGAATATGCTCGTGATATGCGTCTTAACTTCTCAACGGTATTATCAGAAGCCGGAGCGCCAGGATTAACGGACAAACAGATCGCGGCGATCGCACTTGCATCGGCAATGAGCACCAAATCACCAAGCTTAATTGAAGCGATGACTGAATTTGCAGGCGCAACGCTCTCTGAAGAAGAGATGACCGGCGCGAAAATCGCGAACAGCATCATGAGCATGAACAACATCTACTACCGCTTTGTTCACTTAGTAAGCGATAGTGAGTATAGCAAACTTCCTGCACGTTTACGCATGAACGCGATGAGCAATCCTGGGATCGATAAAGAGACCTTCGAGCTTGCATCAATCGCTGTATCAGCCATTAACGGTTGCGGTATGTGTATTGATTCACACGAGAAAAACCTACGCGGCATGGGCGTGAGTACGCAAGGCATTCAATCAGCCATCCGTATCGCGGCAACCCTTTTCTCTGTAAGCGTTGCACTCGCTGACTAAGCGACAATACACGACGACAGGATAACCCCTCGTTACGTTATGATTGCCACGACGGCAACGGAAGATTAATCAACACTGTTGTAAGGATATGACAGGATTAATCTTCACCTTTCAAAGACCGATTCCTTAGTACCCTCGAATCGGTCTTTTTTTACCTTTTTAAAAAGGTGAATCGCCTTAAAATTGCCTAAAGAAAAAGCAGCCTTCCCCTCCCCTTTTTTCTCACTCTTTGTGATAAGCTAAAGACGTTAAATTTTGTAGGAGAATGGTGTGAAAGAGTATTGGAATCAACTGGCAAGTGGCACCAAAAAAGCTGCTTCCCACATTGCCCTAGCCAATTCTGGGCAGAAAAATCGCTTTTTAGAGCATCTCTATGAAACGATCCTAAATCACAAGGCCGATATCATCGCTGAAAATGAGAAAGATCTCGCTAATGCTGCTTCACAAAACTTTGATGAGGCTTTTTTAGATCGTCTTCGCTTAAATGATGCGCGCATTACCGATATGGCCAATGGCGTCAAAGAGATGATTCTCCTCCCCGATCCTGTCGGCGAGATGAGCGATATTAAAATTCGTCCTTCGGGCATCAAAGTGGGAAAAATGCGTGTTCCGCTTGGCGTGATTGCCATTATTTATGAATCGCGCCCCAATGTAACGATCGATGCGGCAGCGCTCTGCGTAAAATCCGGAAATGGTGCGATTTTACGCGGCGGCAGTGAAGCCTTTCATACCAATCAATATTTAGGATCGCTGTTAAAAGAGGCATTAACAGCGGCAGATCTTCCTGAAGAGGCCGTTGGCGTCATTAATACTACCGATCGCTCAATGGTCGATTATATGATCGGCTCGCCTGAGTATATTGATGTAGTGATTCCTCGGGGCGGTAAATCCTTAGTTGAGCGCATCAATAATAATGCTACTGTTCCCGTTATTAAGCATCTCGATGGCATTTGCCATACCTATATTGATGATGCGGCGGATATGGAAAAAGCGGTGGCCGTGGCCGATAATGCCAAAACGCAGCGTTACGCGCCCTGTAATGCCTTAGAAACCCTGCTCGTGCATGAATCGATTGCCCCTGTATTTTTGCCTAAAATTGGAGCAATCTATGCAGAAAAAGGCGTTGAGATGCGCGCATGCGAGAAAACCCTTCCCCTTCTAAAATCCGCAGGGATTAACGCCATTTCAGCGACAGAAGAGGATTGGAGCGCTGAATATTTAGCCCCGATTATCGCGATTAAAATCGTCGGCGATATGATGGAAGCGACCGAACACATTAATCATTATGGCTCGCATCACACCGATGTGATCTTAACGGAGAATCATTCGCGCGCTATGTACTTTTTGCAAGCGGTTGATTCGGCCTGCGTCATGATCAATGCCTCGTCCCGTTTTTGCGATGGGTTTGAATTTGGCCTTGGCGCTGAGATCGGTATCTCAACGGATAAATTGCATGTCCGTGGCCCTGTTGGGTTAGAAGGCCTCACCTCACAAAAATATATTGTTTTTGGAAATGGTGAAGGGCGAAAATAGGCCAATCCAAAGGAGCAACCTTTACTAAAAGGTGCTAGAATAATTGACCAAAGTTTATTTCAGATCAATGATCCACACACTTACTTGGAGTGAATTTCAATGACAGAACAAGCAACATTAGCTAAAATCAAAGATCAAGTAACCAACAACGCCGTTGTGATCTATATGAAAGGTAGCCCACAATTCCCCATGTGCGGTTTTTCAAGCCGTGCAGCGCAAGCACTTGCGGATACCGGTCTTCCTTTTGCGTTTGTAAACGTATTAGATGATCACGAAGTTTTTGAACATCTTCCAAAATATGCCGAATGGCCCACCTTCCCACAAATTTATATCGGTGGCGAACTCGTTGGAGGCTGCGACATCGTACTCGAACTTGCAGAGCGCAACGAACTCAAAGCAATGATGGAAGAAGCCATCAATAACGAAGCGTAAATTGTAAAGTCCCACTTCTTTAAGTGGGATTTTTCCATGACCTTTTTGATTCTCCCTACTAAAGGAAATGATTATGTCTGTAATCGAAGTCAAACATCCTCTTATTGCTCACAAACTCGGTAAAATGCGTAAAGAAGGCATCTCTACCCGTGATTTTAGAGCCCTCTCATCAGAAATTGCCATGCTGTTAACCTACGAAGCAACGAAAGACCTCGAAATGGAAGAGCGCGTTGTTGAAGGTTGGGCAGGCGAAGTGACCGTTGAGCAAATTAAAGGTCTTAAAGTGACACTCGTTCCCATTTTGCGCGCAGGCGTTGGAATGCTTCAAGGCGTTCTCGATCTGATCCCAAGCGCACGGGTATCAGTCGTTGGCTTTGAGCGTGATGAAACAACGCACGAACCACGCGCTTATTACCAAAAACTCACCTCACAAATGAGTGAGCGTACCGCGATTATTTTAGACCCAATGCTCGCAACAGGCGGCACAGCGGTAGCAACCGTTGAACTTCTTAAAAATGCTGGCTGTAAACGCATTAAAGCACTCTTTATGGTGGCCGCCCCTGAAGGGATTGAAGTGCTTAAATCAGCGCATCCTGATGTTGAGATCTATACTGCATCGGTTGATGAAGGCTTAGATGAAAACTCATACATCCTTCCCGGCCTTGGTGATGCAGGCGATAAGATTTTTGGAACGCTCCAATCGTCTAAATAAGCGATATTATTGGCTTATGCCGAATAGTTAAGGCAGTCATCCTATTAGAATAATTAAAAAGTGAGGCACTCCCTATGATTCGACGTGATCTACGTTTCTTTTCCATCGTATTGACGAGCATTTTTTGGCTCTGCAATCTAAGTTTCGCAAACACGAGTCATGAGGAGTGGTACCTCAAAGGTAAAGAGGCCATTCGCGCAAAGAATTGGTCTCTTTATCAATCAGCCGCTCAACAATTGAGTAGCTCAAACCTCAAACCCTATCTTGAGTTTAATTATCTCCACGCCCGCGTTAATGATCTTCCTGAAGCGGAGATCACCCAATTTTTAACGAATCACCGCGGCGCTGATTTTTACGGGATGCTCAGCAATCGTTTTTTTAGCGAACAACTTAAAAAGCGCAATTACAAAGTCATTCTTGACAATAAACCACTGCTAAACACGCTATCGCTACGTTGCATTGGCTATGATGCGGCGATTGAAGCGTATAACGAATTTGATAGCGCCAACTTTAAAAAAGAGTGGCTCTCGGTGACCGGCATTCCCGGCACATGCCAAAAGGCTGAAACTAAGCTCTTAGCGAGCAATCAATTGACGGCTCACGAATTAACGCAAAAGATTATGGAGCGTCTTGAGAAAAACTACATCACTCAAGCAGAACGTCTCATCAATCATCTTCCCCAAAAAAACCAAGGTTACTATCGTTACTTTGTGAAATTACTGCGTAATCCGAGCAGTGTAATGGGTGAAAAAACCTTCTATTCCGATTCCAGCGCGCTCTACACTCAAGTGATTCACGCTTGGTCAAAAAACAACTCCGTTGCCGCGCAACAAGGACTCGATTTCTTGCACGCGCGTAATCTGCTTGAACCCAAAGATTATCGTTATCTGCGAAATCGTCTTGCCACCTTCCAAGCCGGCAGAACGGACGTTGATAACCGCTTAGCTCTCTTTAAAGCGATTCCCGCCAATGAAGGAAGTGATGCCGTGTGGGAATGGGGCTTTCGCATTGCGATGCAAGAGGGGGATTATGCCCTTGCCACCACCTTTTTAGATCGTTTATCCGATAGTGCAAAAGCCGATGAAGTGTGGCGTTTCTGGCGAGGGTATCTCTATGAGATCGTCGGTGATACCGCGCGCGCAAATGCTGAATATCGCGCCATTAAAGATCGTTTTTCCTTCTACGGATTTTTAGCCTCTGATCGTTTAAATGAGCCCTATACCGCCCTTAATACCCTTGTTAAAGAGCGCATGAGTCGCCCAAGCACCGATAATCTTCCAAGTGATTTTTATCTTGCACTCTCTCTTCACAATGTCGATGAAGAATTTTTTGGACGTTTACGTTGGCTCGCCGCACTTAAAAATGCCAATGCCAACACCAAACATGCCGCGAGTCTTCTTGCTGAAAAGGCGGGTTATTACAATTTAAGTCTGATGGCTGGAACCCAAGCAAAAGCTACCGGCGGCCTCTCGCTTCGCTATCCATCGCCCTATCAAATCACGATTGAAAGCAATCTCAATCGCGATCCAATTTTAACGACCCCGCTCGTGCTTGGACTCATTCGTCAAGAGAGTCTTTTCCATATTAAAGCGAAATCACCAGCAAATGCCTATGGTTTAATGCAACTTCTAATGCCGACGGCGCAAACTGTCTCGCGTGAATTGAAAGAATCGAAACGGGAATCGCTTTATAATCCGACGGCGAATATCCGATACGGCGTCGCCTACCTTAAAAAAGTGGAGAACGATGTCGGCGCATGCGTGCCCTATCTATTGGCGAGCTACAACGCGGGCCCTCACAAAGTGAAAGTGTGGAAAAAACACGAGATCGACGATATTGTGCTCTGGATTGAGAGCATCCCGTATTATGAAACGCGCAATTATGTCAAAAGCGTGCTTGGAAACACCATGATCTATCACGCGCTTCTTGGAAAACCTGCGCGCATTAGTGATTATTTAACCTGCCCATAACCTATACGCGCTATGGGCGCAACGTTTGGAGCCTTCGCCCCGCCATGTTTTTAAAGTATTTTGTTCTACTCATCATCATTACGGCGACCTATCTTTTTTTTAAATATCGCACTCGCCCGAAACCTGTGATCGATCGCCCTACGCCTGCCCGCTGGTATGAGCGTCAAGCAGCCCTTTTTACCCCAGCAGAGCAACATTTTATGATGAGTCTTGAGATGGCTATTGAAGGGCTTCCAGTCCGTCTTTTTGGAAAAACTCGCATTGCCGATCTTATTCGCGTCACCCGCGGGCTTGCAAGCGATGATTATTCCGCGGCCTTTAGTAAAATTCGTTCTAAACATGCCGATTTTGTCCTTGTGCACCCGCTCTCATTTGCGCCGCTCCTAGTGATTGAGCTCGATGATAGCTCTCATGAGGCCGATGATCGTCAATTTCGCGATGCGTGGGTTGATGAAGCGTACGCGCAGGCGGGATTACCGATTCTACATGTGCCGTTACGAAAACGTTATTCGGAAGAGCAGCTGCGCCAAACGATTATTGACGTACTCCGCAATCAAGGAATATAGCGATGGATCAACGAAAATATAGTGGCTTTTCCAGCACTACCATGCAAATTCTCGGCATTTTTAGGTTGCTTCTTGCCACCATTTTGGCCGCGCTCTATCTGATTAGCAAACGCTTAATCCCCACAGATGAGGGCTTATCGCAGACGTTTTACATCATTTTTACGCTCTATCTTCTCTTTCTGCTGCTCTCCTATCTCTTTTTAAAACGCCCGCGCTTTCAAACGATGCAGGCGATCCGCATTTTCGCCATTGTTGATCTTGCCTATTTAAGCGTCCTTTGCTTTATCACCGATGGACTCGATAGTCCACTCATCATTATGATGCTGATCTCCATTATGGCTCACGGTGCATTCTTACCGATCTGGCAGGCACTTTCGTTAGTGGCGATTGCAATTCTCTTTCAAGGCTATCTCTGGATCGATAGCAACCGTTATTTTAACTACTACAGTTTTATTGAATATCTTAAAAATCAAGATCTCATTCGGATTTTAACCCAGAGTCTGATTGCTGTTGTTGCGGTTGTGATCACCAACGTCTGGCTACGTAAATATGAGGCCTCCGAAAAGATCATCACCCAGCAAAACGAGGAGCTTCATAACGCCTCGGTACTCCATGAGATCGTGATTCAACAAGCCAATAGCGGTATCATTGTCGTCGATCATCGTGGCAACATTTTGCTCATTAACGAATATATCCGCATCTGGTTTGGGGGTAATATCGTCACCAATATGCCCCTTAAGCTCTACTCAAAACCGCTCTATGAGCGCTATCTCCTTTGGAAGGATCTCACCTTTAACAATAAAAAGCCGATGCACCATCAAGAGGAGGAGTTTTATGTGGACTTCAAACAGATTCGCTCGCACAATCTTGAATATACCCTCATTAATATTGAAGAGACTGATCTTGCCAATCAGCGCGCACAGCAAAATAAACTCGCCGCGCTTGGGCAGCTAACCGCAGCAATCGCTCACGAGCTTCGTAACCCCATGACCTCCGTCTTCCAAGCGGCGCAACTCTTAAATGAAAAAGAGGAAAAAACGCCCATGGAGAGCCGTCTTTTTGAGATGATTATCAATAATATCAATCGAGCAAATCGCATTATTAGCGAGGTGTTGATGATCGCGCGGAAAGACGATCCGACCCTTGAGCGCATTGAGTTAGCGACGTGGTCTGAAGAGCTCATGCATGAGTTTAATCTCACACACGCCGAATTTAAAGAGTGTTTAACCATCGATATTGATGAGGGCTTTAAATGGGTCTATTTCGACCGCAATCACTTCCATCAAGTGGTCTGCAATCTCATTAATAACGCGATAATTCACTCAAAAATGTCGCCGGAAAGTCTTAAAATCACCCTCGCCTTTGAGCAGATCGCCGGCAATCCCACCCTCACAATTTACGATAATGGCGTTGGCGTTTCTAAGAAAAATCAAACCCATCTCTTTGAGCCCTTTTTCACAACCGATGTGAAGGGAACCGGACTTGGACTCTTCTTGGTTAAAGAGATCTGCGAAATTAATCAAGCGCATATCGATTATGTTTCAAATAGTGCGAAAGGATCAGGCTTTAGACTCATTTTCTCTTCCCCAATGTAGACAAAAAAACGCTATAATAGTTGGCAGACTACGAATTGATCTGATTCGCCTTATTTTGTTTCACTTTCCCTAAAAGAGAGAAATCATGGAACCCCGATATACTGCCCTAATCATTGATGATGAAGTGGATATATGCGAGCTCATCGAGATGAGTTTTATGTCCATCAATATCGACTGCGTGAAAGCCTATTCCGTTAACGATGCGATTGTTGCCCTGCAAAAACAGGATTTTGATGTCTGCTTTACCGACTTAAAACTCCCTGATGGCAACGGCTTTGAGATTATTGAGTATATTCAAGAGCGCAAACCCAATCTTCCCGTTGCAATGATGACGGCCCATGGAAATGTGGAAAGTGCCATTGAAGCACTTAAAATGGGGGCATTTGATTTTATCTCCAAACCCTTTGAGCTTGAACATCTGCGCCGCTTAGCGCTGAGTGCCGTGCAAACGAAAACGGTGCTCTCTGAGCAAGAAGCGACCCAAAAAACCATCACGAAAAAGCCCAATAAATATGGCATGTATGGTGAATCGCAAGCAATGGACGAGGTGCGCCGGATTATCTCACGCCTTGCCCGCTCGCAAGCACCTGTCTACATTAATGGAGAATCAGGAACGGGGAAAGAGCTTGCCGCTCGCGCCATTCACGGGGAAAGTGGTCGCTCGGATGGGCCATTTATTGCGGTCAACTGTGGCGCGATTCCTGAGCAGCTCGTTGAGAGTGAATTCTTTGGCCACAAAAAGGGAAGCTTTACCGGTGCCGATCGCGACAAAAAAGGGCTGTTTGAAGCGGCGAATAATGGGACAATCTTCTTAGATGAGGTAGCCGATCTTCCCCTTCCGATGCAGGTAAAACTTCTTCGCGCCATTCAAGAGCGTGCGGTTCGCCCGGTGGGTGGCACCGAAGAGATCACAATTAATGCGCGCATTATCTCCGCCTCGCATAAAAATTTAGAACATTTGGTGCTTGAACAAGAGTTCCGCCAAGACCTTTTTTATCGCCTTAATGTGATTACCCTCAATCTTCCGCCCCTACGTGAACGGCTCGAAGATCTCCCCATTCTCTGCCATCACCTCCTTGAGCGCATCAATGAAGCCAATGGCAGTGAAACGGTGATTACAGGAGATGCGATCGATGCACTTAGCCACTATAATTTTCCCGGAAACGTCCGCGAGCTTGAGAATATTTTAGAACGCGCGAGCGCGCTCTGCCTTGATCAAACCATCACGCCTGAAGATTTGGGCTTAGAACATGGTCTCTTACAAAAACAGGTGGTCAACCGCGATGTCGCCCGCATTGATGCGACGCTTCAAGAGGGAGACACCAAACAAGAGACGATTGCCGAATATTACGAGCCCGATGAAAATGATGAGATTATCGTCCCGAAAGAGGTGACCGATATCGATGATTATCTCGCCCGCGTTGAGAACAAAATCATCTCACAAGCGCTTGAAAATAATCGCAATAAAACCGAAGCGGCTAAAAGTCTTGGCATCTCCTTTAGGCAGTTTCGTTATCGCCTTAAAAAACATAATATTGAAGAGGATTAAGCGTTCATTAAGGCTTTACAGCGTTTTCCGAGAGGATTACACTAGAACGATTGACTATTGTGCGCACAAAAGCGCACGTCTAAAAAGGATAGAGAGGATATGCGCGCGGAAATTATTGTGATTGGCTCTGAATTACTATTAGGGGAATCGATCGATACCAATGGCCCTTGGATTGCGGAACACCTCCGCCAAATTGGGATCGATTGCCATTTTAAAGCGGTGGTGGGCGATAATTTAGACAATATTGCCAATACTTTTACCCTCGCTCTATCGCGCGCGGATATCGTTCTATCGACCGGCGGCCTTGGCCCAACCCAAGATGATATCTCCAAAGATGGCCTTGCAAAAGCCCTTGGAAAACCGCTGGTATTTGATGAACGCCTTGCCGAACGCATTGCAGAAAAATTTGCTGAACGCGGACGTAATATGAGCGAAAATAATCTCCGCCAAGCCTATTATCCAGAAGGTGCGAAAGTGCTCGCAACTCACCCCGGAACTGCGCCCGGAATTCACTATACGATTTCAAACGATGCCGGCGATAAACAGATCTTTTTAATGCCGGGCGTGCCCTCTGAGATGAAGCTGATGATGAGTGAATCAATCATTCCATTTTTGCTTAATCTTCTTCCTAATCCCGAGCAGGTTTTTACCCGCACAATGAAATGTTGGGGGCTGCCGGAATCGGACATTGCTGAAAAACTCAAAACGATTAATGATGAGCTCGATCATGCACACAACCCGAAACTTGCCTATCTCGCATCGGGCATTAATGGCATTAAGGTGAAACTCTCCTCCAAAAACCGAACGCTCGCGGAGGCCGATCAATTGATCGATCCCTATAAAGCCCGCATCGTGGAAATTTTGGGCGATTATATCTTTGGCTATGATGAGGATTCCATGGAATCGGTGGTGGCAAATCTCCTTGAAACGGCGGGACTCACCCTCGCGCTCTATGAAACCTTTAGCGCAGGCCTAGTCTCCTCGCGCCTCAATGAACTTACCGATAGCACGCCCTATTTTAAAGGCGCGGTGATTAATCACGATAGCGATGATATTTTCACCAAATTGCAGGATACGGCCGAGTATTTTGGCGCCGATATCGCGCTCAATGTGAGTGAAGTCACCCGTACCGAACGCAACATTACCCTTGCGCTCAACCTCTATCATGGGGACACACAATTAACCAAAGAGATTACCATTCCGAGCTTTAGTCTTGGGCAAACGCGCCGATTTTCGGTGATTAATCTCTTAAATCAACTCCGTCTTTATTTACAAAAAAGACCTTAATTTTTCCTAACTAACCTTACATTATATGGAAACAAACGATAAAATTTCTGATTTAAAACCTCCTTCCCGTCAGCCCGAAACCTCGACAGATAGAGCCTTGAACGAAGAGAGCCCAAATGACTTCTCAAAGCGCACGCCAACGCGAGTGGTGGTGGGCATTATTTGGAATGAAACGCTCGATCAAGTGCTTGTGAGCCAACGTCATATGACGAAAGATTTTGGCGGTCTGTGGGAGTTTCCGGGCGGAAAAGTGGAAGCGCTGGAAGAAGATGGCTTTGCCTTATCGCGGGAACTGCGCGAAGAGCTCGATATTGCCATCAATGATTTTGAATTTGCCTTTAGCATTCTCCATCATTATCCCCATAAAAGCGTCGAGCTTTTGATCTATAATGTCTTCTCATTTTTCGGTAAACCCCGCGGCAATGAGGAGCAACAGATCCAGTGGCGTAATGTAGCCGATCTTATGATCGATGATTTCCCAAAAGCCAATGGTCAAATTATCGATTATATTCAAGAGCGCGCCGGGTTTTAAAGTCTCAAAACTTTTAACGACTCTCGCCTCATCAAGCAGACACAAAAAACCGTATCGGAGATCATGATCAATCATCTCATCCGATACGGTTTTATCGGTTCTAATGCATTAAACCTGATTAGATTCGGGCTATTTCGAACGCATAATATTTTGTAATGCTTTACGAACCAGCGTATCAACGCTCGCGCCCGTCTCCTCTTTCGCCACAGCCTTCACCATTTTTTGAGCATTGGTTTGATTATAACCAAGCGCGACAAGGGCAAGTACCGCATCATCAGAGGCATCTACGGGCGGTGCAAAGAGATCATCTTTACCCGCATTCATGAGGCTCTCGCTTCCGGCCAAGACATCGATCTTATCGCGAAGTTCTAAAATCAATCGCTCTGCCGTTTTTTTACCAATGCCAGGCACTTTCGTTAGCTGATTGATATCTTCGGCCTGCACCACATGATAGAGCTCGCTTGCGGTTAATCCTGAGAGAATGACGATCGCACTTTTCGGGCCAATGCCGGTTACTTTGATCAAAATACGAAACGCCTCGCGCTCCTCTTTTGACATAAAGCCATATAAAATGCTCGCATCTTCTCTTAAAATATGTTGAATGTGGAGCACCACCTCGCCCCCGATCGCCGGGAGAAGACAGAAGCTCGACATTGGTAATTCAACATTATAGCCGACGCCATGAACATCAATAATGGCATGATTTGGAGAGCTTTTCTCCGCAACGATGCCCGTTAAACGTCCAATCATTGGATAATCCTTTCTACTTTACGGTGAAATGCATGGGTCAGCGCTGCCGCAAGTGCATCGGCTGCATCCGCTTGAGGCGTACTATTGAGGCGAAGGAGGTGTTGAACCATCGCTTGAACTTGCGCTTTTTCCGCATGGCCACGCCCGACAATGGTCTGTTTAATGCGGGTAGCGGCATATTCATGAACCTCTAAATTGGCCATCGCCGCACAACAGAGCGCAACGCCCCGCGCCTGTCCTAAAATAATCGCCGATTGGGGATTTTTATGCATAAAGACTTCTTCAATGGAAAAAACGCTCGGTTTATAGAGCCCGATCAGTTGATCAATTCCTTGAAAAATCGTGTGAAGGCGCACCGCCATGGTTGCCTTGGTATCGGTGCGAATACAACCGCTATCGATATAATGATAGCGATTGCCCTCAACTCTGATCACCCCATATCCCGTAATCCGAGAGCCGGGGTCGATCCCTAAAATAATCATATGATTAAATGAGTTCCGCTAAGATCTCTTCTGAGATATCCGCGTTTGAGTAGACCTGTTGCACGTCGTCTAAATTCTCAAGTGCGTCCACGAGCGCCATCATTTTTTGCGCATCGTCGGCATTGAGCGATACCGTGTTATCAGCATACATCGTCACTTCTGATTCTTCCGGCTCAAAGCCCGCTTTCACCATCGCTTCGTGCACTTCAACATAAGCTTGAGGCGTGGTTAATACTTCCATCGAACCATCATTATCGACGATCACATCCTCGGCACCGGCCATAATCGCCGCTTCCGTGAGGCCATCTTCATCGGTCCCTGACGGATAGGATAAAACGCCGCGCTGGGTGAATTGGAACGCAACGGAACCGCTTGTGCCTAAGTTTCCGCCATGTTTGGTAAATGCGTGACGCACTTCACCAACGGTACGATTTCGGTTATTGGAGAGACAGTCGACCATCACAGCAACACCGCCTGCACCATAACCTTCGTAACGAATCTCTTCATCGGGCTCCCCATCGCCTAAACCTAAACCACGATTGATTGCACGCTCGATATTATCCTTCGGCATGTTCGCCGCTAAGGCACGGTCCATCGCTAAGCGCAACCTAGGATTAGTATCGGGGTCACCATTTTTGCCTTCGCGCACTGCAACGGTAATTTCACGAATGAGGCGAGTGAAGATTTTTCCGCGTTTTTTATCCTGCGCCCCTTTACGATGTTGAATGTTAGCCCATTTACTATGACCTGCCATACTAATTTCCTTTATTTTGATTCCAAAAAACAGAGCCTATTTTAGCATAAACTCACGCAAAAATAGGAATGATAAATAGTCGTGACTCGTTGATATCCTCGTTTTTTCACAAAGATCAACGACAATGATCGCGGCTCTTTAAATTTGTTTACATAACTTCTTATAACGTGACCAGTCCATGACGCGCCACTAAAATATCGAGCAAGTTTTCACAACCCTCTTCAAGCAGGTTGAGCACATGCTCAAACCCTTCCGCCCCGCCAAAATAGGGGTCCGGAATTTCATCAATCTCATCGATCGTATAGATAAAATCGATCATAGGAAAGACCTTTTGCTGATCCGCCGGCCCGCGCGTTAAAGTTAAGGTGTTGCGGTGATTATCCTGATCCATCACGATCAAATAATCAAACTGATCAAAATCCTTCACCATCAATTTTCGTGAGATGGAGTCAAATGCATAATTCCGCGTCTTTCCCGCAGCTCGCATACGTGCATCAGGCAGATCCCCATCGTGATATCCGGAGGTTCCTGCAGAATCCACCGTAAAAATATCGCTAAAACCGCGCTTCTCCACCAATGCCTGAAAAATGCCTTCCGCCGCCGGAGACCTGCAAATATTACCAAGGCAGATAAATAGAACGCCAATCGATTGAGTCGCTTTTGTCATGATTCCCTCTCCTATTGATTTACGTTATTTAGCGGATTCGTGCGCGAGCGCAATGTGATAAAGCAAAACTGCCGCCGCGATACCGACATTAAGTGATTCAGCTTGCCCTAAAATCGGGATTTTTACCGCTTGATCCGCCGCGTTAATAAGCGCTTCTGACACCCCTTGCCCTTCATTGCCCATAATGAGCGCCACTTTTTGAGGCACCTCGCACTCGTGGAAATAGGTAGACTCCGTTAGATCGGTGACCCAAGTATGATAGCCTTCTGCTTTAAGCTCCGGAAGTAACGCCGCCAAATCCGCCTTATAGATGGGAAGATGATAGAGCGAACCTTGCGTTGCGCGAATGGTTTTATCGTTATAAAGATCGGCGCAGCCTTTGCCAAGGACTACCGCAGAAAATCCGGCAGCATCGGCCGTACGAATCATCGTGCCTAAATTCCCCGGGTCTTGCACCGCATCGAGTAGTAAAAGATGGCCTTGTTGCGGCGCATAATCGAGCTCACCAAAGCCCACCACCGCGGCAATCCCTTGAGGCGAGGGCGTTTGCGAGATCGATTTAAACACACTATCGCTCACCACCGTAACGGGAAATTTCGTCCACGCAAGCTGTAGATCGCTCCCTTCTACCACGATAATCTCTTTAATATCCGCGCCCGATTGAAGCGCCTCTTCTAAAAGATGTGCGCCCTCAATCCAGTAGGCTTTCTCAGCATCCCGATGCTTTTTTTGGGAGAGTTTACGCCACGCTTTAACGCGATCATTTTGGCTCGATGTGAGAATCTCGTTCACTAAATTCGCCTTCTTCTAAAGAGTTAAATAGGAGCATTGTAACAAATCCCCTTTTTAAGCGCTGATTATGATTTTTTCAATCGCTGCTCTCGGTCTTTTTAAGGCCCAAAAAGCATGATATGATTGCCCTGTAACCCGCTCATCGATCGCTTCTTTAAAGGAACTGATATGAACCGCTTTCTTCCATCGATATCTGCATCAAACGCTTTCAAACGCTTAAGCGCTGTGACGCTTTTTATCGCACTCGGTTTAATGAGCCCCGCGATCAGTTTTGCTGAGGAATCTAGCGTCAAAGATGGGGTGAAATCTTTCTTTTCAAGCACCATTAAAAAGAGTAAAGAAGTGATTTCCGGCACGATTGAAGGCATTCAAGAAGGTGCGACGGGGAGTGAATCCCTGCAAGAAGAGCGGATTATTCATGAATACGATGCTTTTAACGAAAGCGTGTGGCTCTCCCTTGAAAAGGTGACCACCTCGAGCTGGCGCAATCATTACTACACCCTCGATTTAAGGCTCCATAATCATAGTGATACGCCGGTGCGCCTCACGAATCTCGATCGCGCGGATAATTTTATCTTGATCGATACGCAGCGATTTGCCCACAGCGTGACAACCTTTACCTCAACGAAAGATATTACCCTCCTTCCGCATACTACGGCGGCGCTTGAGCTAAATTTCAGTGGCGTTAAAGCCACTCCGACGCACCTTCGCATCTATGGGCAAGAGCTCGCACTCGATGGGCTCATTCAAGACCCGAATAAAAAACTTGAGGATCTTGGTGTTGCCATTCCAACCATTGGCACGCCACTTCGTATTCCTGAGATTGAGCCGGAACCAGCGCCCTAACGTTTTCCGACTCGTTAAAGATTACATATTACTCACAAATGCGGATCACGCCCTGCACCACATGGCAAAGCCCAGTATGTTTTTCGCCTTCCACCCGCTCCGCTTCGCCGCAGTAAAAATGCAAAATATCGTGATGACCGATCACCTTAAATAAGAGCGCGGGATCGTATAAAATCGCCTTGTTGCGTGGCCCGCCGGTTTTATAATCGATCTGCTTTTCAGAATAGACTTCAAAGAGAAAATGCCCACCCGGTTTTACGGCACTAATCATATTGTTGAAAAAGGCTTCCTGCTCCGATTCATGCACATGTCCAAAGACATTAATTGCCGTATCAAAGGCTTGATAAGGAATCACATCGTTCACCAGATCGCATTGATGAATCGTGATTGAATGACCGTTTTTCTCAGCTAATTTATGGGCTTTTTCTAGACCAACAAGCGATTGATCAAAGGCAGTAACATCCGCACCCCGCGAGGCAAAAAAGTTCGCGTTTCGCCCTTCACCTTCGGCAAAACAAGCCACAACGCCGCCTAACTCTTTTTTCGTTACCATCTCATAGATAAATTGATTCGGCGCTTCGCCATATTGATAGGTTTCACTTGAAAAAATCTCATCCCACATCGCTTTTGACATGCTCACTCCTTGTGTGCTTCTAATTTAAAATGGTTCTCATTATATTGAATAATTAAGGATAGCTCACCTTATTTTAAAGGTCGATCTACGTCAATAAAGCGCCCTTTTTCTTCACATATCTTTACTAAAAAATCACAAAAAGCTCTGCCTAAACGAGAGGTTTTATCAATCTTTCTCTAGGGACTTATTTAGCCTTTAAATCAGTTGGTTTAATGAAGATTATGAGATTTAATCCCCCTAAAGGAACATTTTTCTAATCAAAATCGATCTATTTCTGATCTGTTTTCGATCATAACTTGATTAATTATTGATCAAAATACCGCATAAACCCACCTAATGATAACGATCGTTAACATTGAGTTTTACTAGCATATCCGCCCCTCTTGCGCCATTATATCCCTCTTAGATGATAAAAAATAAGGTGCATTTTTTAAAAATTCATCTTATGATAACAATTGTTAACTTTAGTGGTAGATTAGATCAAATCGATCACTGCAAAAAAATTACATAACAACATAGTTAAGGTTGAGGTATTTTCCATGAAATCAATGTTACGAGCGATCTTTCGCTTTTTCTTTAAGGTCGAGCTAAATCTCTCTGAGAAAGCGTCGAACACCGAAGGGATTATCGTATGTAATCACCAATCGTTTTTGGACGGGCTACTGCTTGGGCTGTTTTTACCGCAAGCGCCGCTCTTTGTCATTGATAAGGCCATTGCAAAACGGTGGTATTTCCGCATTCCGCTTAAATTTATTGATCATGTCACCATCGACAGTCAACATCCGATGTCGATCAAATATCTCGTTGAAAAGGCGAAAGAAGGCCGCAGCATTGTGGTCTTTCCTGAAGGGCGCATCACCCTTACCGGAAGCTTTATGAAGTTTTATGAGGGCTCTGCATTTGTGGCTTATCGCGCCAATGTCCCGCTCATTCCGGTCTATCTTGAAGGGGCTGAATTTACCTTTTTCGGACGTCTTAAAGGATTGGTTAAACGCCGTATCTTCACCCCGATTAAAATCACCATGGCTGACCCTTTAACCATCACCGTGCCAGAGAATTTAATGGGTCGTGAACGCCGTCAATATCTCTCCGATTATACCCATAAACTCTTTATGGATTTCCGCATTGCCTGCTATGAGCCCGATACGCTATTTAATTCTCTCTTAAAAGCGCGCAATGAATTTGGCGGAGACCGAATTTGCGCTGACGATATCTCTCGTAAACCGAAAACCTATAACCGATTTATCACCGAATCGATCGCGATTGGCCAGCTTCTCTCTCATCATACATCGCCTAAAGAGCGCGTTGGAGTGCTTTTACCAAACGCCACCATTACTGCTGAAACGATTATGGGCCTCTCTGCATTTCAGCGTACGCCAGCAATGCTCAACTATACAGCGGGCGTTAAAGGGATGGGCGCTGCGATCTCGGCGGCAGAAATTAAAACCATCATCACCTCGCGCCGATTTGTGAGTAAAGCGAATTTAGGATCGATCGTCGAGGCCTTTAGCGACCTCAATTGGGTCTATGCGGAGGATCTCAAATCCACCATTACCTTAAACGATCGCCTTGAGATTGTGAAAAAACGCCTCTTTCCAAGCAAATATCTCCCGCAACTCTCGCCTGAGTCTGAAGCGGTAATTCTCTTTACCTCAGGCTCAGAAGGATTGCCGAAAGGGGTTGTGCATACGCATCGCTCGCTCTTAACAAATGTGGAGCAGATTCGTACCGTTGCGGACTTTACCGCCAAAGACAAATTTATGATTACGTTGCCGCTCTTTCACGCATTTGGGCTGACAGTGGGAACGATTCTCCCCTTTATGGCCGGCTCGCAGGTCTATTATTATCCATCTCCACTCCATTATCGCGTGATTCCGGAGGTGATTTATGAGATTCAAGCAACGGTACTCTTTGGCACGTCAACCTTCCTATTAAATTACGCTAAACGCGGTAATCCTTATGATTTCGCCTCACTTCGCTATGTGGTCGCGGGGGCGGAACGCCTCTCAGAAGAGACGCGCAAAATTTGGAACGATAAGATCGGCCAACGTATTTTAGAGGGCTATGGCGTAACCGAATGTGCACCGGTGATCGCCATCAACGTACCGATGAATTATAAACAAGGCACCGTTGGCAAAATGCTTCCCGGAATCGATGCGAAACTTCTTAAAATCGATGGCATCAAAGAAGGCGGCGAGCTTGTGGTCCGCGCCGGCAACGTCATGGCGGGCTATCTCTTTGCCGATAACCCCGGCGTAGTGGTAAAACCTGAGTTAAATGGTGAAACGGGCTGGCATAAAACCGGTGATATCGTCACCATGGATGAGCGCGGATTTGTCTCTATCCAAGGGCGTGCGAAACGCTTTGCGAAAATTGCCGGGGAAATGGTCTCCCTTGAAGTGGTGGAAACGCTCCTACAAGAGGCTTATCCTGAAATGGCCCATGCGGCGGTGGTGCGTCACGATTCAAAACGCGGTGAAGCAATTGTAGTCTTTACCACACAAAAATCGCCGAAACGCCAGATGTTACTTGAGATTGCGCAGAAACTTGGGATCAATGAATTGGCGATTCCCCGTGATTTCCGTGAGTTGATGGAGATTCCGCTTCTTGGCTCAGGAAAGATCAATTATCCCGCGTTAAACGCAATGCTCTAAGATCACTCTCAATCATCATTAAAAGGCGGCACACAGATGCAAACTTTAACGGATATCGCTCAATTCCCGGAAGCAAAGAAAGACAGGCGCTCAGCGCGCCTTCTGAATAAGCCACTTTTAATGGTGATTGGGGCACAGTTTTTCTCAGCCCTTGCGGATAATGCGATCTTTTTCGCCCTTCTTGAGTTTTTGCCCACCAAAGGCTATTCAAATTACAGTACCTATCTCCTGCAGGGATCGTTTGTTTTTTTCTATATTCTCCTCGCCCCGCTCGTCGGTTATTTTGCCGATTCTCGCTCAAAAGGCGCTGTCCTTTTTAGGGGAAATGCGCTTAAAATCGCAGGGGTATTACTGCTCTTTTTAAACATTAATCCATTTCTCTGTTACGCCCTTGTGGGCATGGGCGCGGCGATCTATTCACCGGCAAAATTTGGAATTTTAAGTGAACTGGTAAAGAGCGAGCTATTAGTGAAAGCGAATGCCTTAATTGAAGGTTCTACCATTTTGGCAATCCTCTTAGGCGCCTATCTTGGTGGCACAATCACCACATCACTTGGCATCAACGTTGCCATTATTGCTACCGCTCTTTTTTATGGCGCAGCGCTGATTAGCAACCTCTTTATTCCAAAACTTCCGCCGATGATTACCGAAAAACGCGCCATCGGCTCACTGCTTCCAGAATTTATCCATACGCTCAAAGCGCTCTTTGCTTCGCCCTATGCCCGCTTTGCAATTTTAGGCACAAGCCTCTTTTGGGGGGCTGCGACAACGCTTCGATTATTGTTAAACGATTGGGTGCGCGATCATTTAGGAAAAGGGATCGATACTGTGGCGCTATTTAATATTATTGTCAGTGTCGGGATTGTGATCGGTGCGTTTCTTGCCTCCTTTTTAATCACCATTAAAACCCTACGCCGAGCACTTTGGGCGGGCGTTGCCATGGGAATCATTACCGCGATCTTCTCCTTTCAATCCCACCTTTTTACGATCTATTTACTACTGGTACTTGTCGGCGTCTTTGGTGGGCTCTACGTGATTCCCCTTAATGCCCTTCTGCAAAAAAGTGGCCAAGATTTAAATGGCGTTGGGCAAGCCGTGGCGGTGCAAAATTTTGCTGAAAATAGCGTAACGCTCTGCATGATGGGGATCTTTGCCTTTTTTAGCTATCTTGATCTCTCGGCGACACTTTTGATGATCGGATTTGGTGGATTATTTTGTCTTTCGATGGCCGCACTCTCCTGGGAAGCACGGCGCCAAAAACTTTTCTAATCCGAGCCAATTTGTAGTAAAAAGTTGATTTGTGCCTTTCAATTTTTGCGTAATATCCCTACAATGAAGGAGTAAGTTACCCATAATAATAATGATAAACAGCGTGGCTTACCCATTTAATTCAACATGATAAGGAGAAGTACTATGTTTCCTGAATACCGCGATTTAATTGCAAAATTACTCAAAACGGACAACTACTTTGCAACTCTCTTTAACCGTCATAGCCGTCTTAATACGGAAATCACGAAAATTACCAATAGCACCATTTCCACCTTTAACACCCATGAACTATCAGCACTTAAACGCGAAAAGCTTGAATTAAAAGATCAGATCTATGCACTGCTTCGTAAGGCGGATCCCACGCTAGCACAGGCATAATTTGATCACACTTTAAGAATTTGAAGCAATAAGGCATCTTTGGCAAGGTGCCTTTTTTAATGCCCATTAATGTCTTACTAAACATGTCTTATTAAAGACTTCCTCCTCTCCTTTCAAAGATTGATCACTTTTCACGCAAAAAAACTTCGCATCTTTTTAATTTTTTACCCCTCTTTACGCTCATTTTCTATCAAAGCAGGAAGACGCACCGCATGAAATTGTGCTCACCCATCAACCTATAAAATTGATCTACAAAAAATTTTAAACAAAATCAATGAGATTCATCAACTTCGACTGATTATTGAGCAATCAATTTGGATAAATGTTTGTTTTATCCTATATCAAGATGTAAATTAAACTCTCACGGACCACTGAATAAAAACAACTATTCCTTTTTCGGAATTAAACGGTCTATACTGCAAAATTGAATAAAATAAAGTTGAAAAGGAGACAAGTCATGGATACGAAAGTGAAGACCATGATTCACAAGGAGAGTTTGCTTTACCGAGTTTTAAATCACGAACTAAGTGGTGGAATTTTCTTAATTCTGTGTACGATATTTTCACTTGCGATCACCAATAGCCCGGCCGGTGAAGGGTATCTTAAAATTTGGGATACGCCGATGTTTGGCGAGAACCTCGCACACTGGGTTAATGACGGCTTAATGGCGATCTTCTTCCTCTATGTTGGATTAGAGTTAAAACAAGAGATCTATTACGGCGAATTGCGTAATATCAAGACCGCAGCCCTCCCCATTTTTGCAGCAATGGGCGGAATGCTGATCCCAGCTGGATTTTATATCATGCTCAACTTTGGCAATGCAGAGACCATAGGCGGCGCGGGAATCCCGATGGCGACCGATATCGCATTTGCCCTTGCGGTGATCACTTTAGTGGGTAAAAATGTACCCTTTGCGCTTCGCCTTTTCTTAACCGCGCTTGCCGTGATTGACGACTTAGGCGCGATCATTGTCATTGCGATCTTCTACACGAGCCAACTGCATTTAGAATATCTCGCAGTTGCACTCTTGATTTTAGCAGGGCTTTTCATCATGAATACCCGTGGCGTAAAATCACTCCTTCCTTACGTAATTGGCGGGATTGCGGCGTGGTATTGCATGCTTAACTCAGGAATTCACGCAACGATCGCTGGGGTACTCCTCGCGTTCACCATTCCTTCAAACCGCATTAAATCAGAATCGCTCTCTTATATGATCGAAGTGGTTCTCGCAAAACCGGTGGCTTTTATTATTCTTCCTCTCTTTGCGCTCGCAAGTACTGCAGTGACCATTGATGCAAGCAGTACCGGCGCTCTTGCGAAGAACTACGGTCTTGGTATTTTACTCGGTCTTGTGGTGGGTAAACCAATCGGTATTACCCTCTTCTCGTTCATTGCGTGCAAACTTAAAGTCTGTTCACTTCCAAGTTCTATCAACTGGAAAATGGTCTTTGGCGCAGGGATGCTCGGCGGGATTGGATTTACCATGTCGATCTTCATCACCATGCTTGCGTTTGACGGTTTTGATGAGATTATTAACAACGCAAAATTCAGTATCCTTGTGAGCTCGATGGTGGCCGCGGTTGCAGGCTTTATCTATCTTAAGATTGTATGCCACAAGCCTCTTGAAGCCTCTGAAAGTGCTGAAGAAGCGAATGCATAATCAGACCTAATCAAAAGATCTGATTAAAGATCAACTCCATTATTCAGACTAATGGATCATAAAAAAAGCCCTCCTGAGTCAACGCTCGGAGGGCTTTTTATTGCGGCAAATGCCTAGGGATGAAATGGAAAAAGTACCGGAAGCACAAAGATGCTCACCATCATCACAATTAAGGTAAAAGGAACGCCAAGTCTTAAGAAGTCACCAAAGCTATAGCGCCCCGGCCCCACAACGAGCGTATTAACCGGCGATGAGACCGGCGTCATAAAGGCGGCCGATGCAGCGACCGCCACCGTCATTGCAAAGGGGTACGGCGAGACTTCCATCGCGTTCGCTACCTGAATTGCAATAGGCGCAAGTAAAATCGCAGTAGCGGTATTGGAGATAAAGAGCCCAATCACCGCCGTTAATAAAAAGAGTGCAAATAAGAGGAAGCGCGGGCCGAAATCACCGACCATCGAAAGGAGAAATTCCACTGCAAGGTCCACCCCGCCGGTTTTTTGCAGCGCCACCGCAAAGGGGAACATTCCCACAATCAAAATAATGCTCTGCCAATGGATCGAGCGATACGCATTTTCCATATTAATGCAGCTAAACGCCCCCATTAAGAGGCAGCCAAAGAGCGCAACGAGGACATTCGGGAAAATCCCGGTAATCATCAGAGCCACGGTAATGAGCAAGCTAATTAGCGCATACGGCGCTTGACTTGAGGAAGGGGCGACCTCTTCAATCTCAGCCGGAATACTCAATACAACGAAGTCTTGTAGATGGGTTTGGAGCTGTTTAATCGCTTTCCAAGTACCGATCACGAGTAGAATATCTCCACTTTTCAGCTTTTCATTACTGAGCTCATGCTCAAGCGCCTCATCATCGCGGCGAACTCCCACTACGTTCAGGCGATAATGGGAACGGAATTCACTCTCAAGCAGGCTCTTTCCAATAATGGCTGAATCCGGGTGAACAATCACCTCTGCCATCCCAATCTCGCGGGATTGATCGGTAAAATAGTCGCCGGCAAAGGGAAGCATCTCAAGATTCCATTCGGTACAAAAATCCTCAAAGAGCTCCGGATAGAAAAAATCAATGAGTAAAATATCATCTCGGCGAATCTCACGGTCTGGCACCGCATCGAGTACATTATGCCCAAAGCGCCCCTGTTTCCGCTCAATGGCAATGATGTTGGCACTATGATTTTCCCGCAAATGCAGTTCGCCAAGCGTACTTCCAATCATCATCGAGCCGATCTTAACGCGCACACGACGGCTTCGCCCGGTGAGTTTATAGTCGCGAATAAAGTCATAGAGATGACGACGCCCTTGTTTCGCTTTATCGATCGGTTTTTCCGCTTTTTTCGCTAAAATTCGGCGCGCAAAGAGCATATAGATAATCCCGATCACAAGAATAATGAGCCCGACCGGGGTAAACGAGAAGAAGTTAAACGGCTCTAAACCGGATTGCTCAAGCTGGGAGCTCACCACTAAGTTCGGCGGCGTTGCCACGAGCGTCGTCATGCCACTAATTAATCCTGCAAAACTGAGCGGCATCATAAGCCGACGTGGATCGGCTTTCATCTTTGCAGCAATGCTTAACACAATGGGAATAAAGATCGCCACAATCCCTGTTGAGCTCATCACCGAGCCCAAGATCGCGACCGAAAGCATTAAAAAGACAATCAGCCGCGTCTCATTATTTTTCGCCTGTTTGACGAGCCAATCGCCCACTTGATAGGCAACGCCCGTGCGCACAAGCCCTTCCCCAATCACGAAAAACGCCGCCACTAAAATAACGCTGCTGTCGCTAAACCCATTAAGCGCATCATCAAGGGTAATCACGCCCGTAATCGGCAGCACGATAATGGCAATAATCGCCACCACATCCATGCGCGGTTTGTTCATTAAAAAGGCAACAATGGCCGCAAAGAGCAACGCTAAAACCGTGATTAACTCACCATTCATGTTACTTTCGTCCTTATCTGAGTGTTTATAAATTTATCGCTCAATAGTATAGCGAAATCGTGCCCGTTTACCGCTTTATTTTTCTGAAAAGTAAATGTTTTTGAAAATCTTTTTTTCGTCCCCACAATGTTTTTAGATGGAGTTCTCATTTATTATGAGAATAAATCTCAATAACTGCATTAACAAGTTGATTATTTCTTAAATCGAAGACAAAAAAACACTACAAATCAAATCAGTAGGTGATAAGTCTAAAATAATTTAAAAAAAGGCTTTACTTTTACTTCGATCGCATTAATAATAGATATCAGTTGATACAAATTCTCATTTAAGAATTAACACTAATAAGCCAAGTGATGATTCATTTGTATAGATGTGACCTTTGTAACAACGAGTGCAGAACGATTTGTAAGTGACTCTATAAATTATTCGACACGACCTACCTAGAAAAATGAGTAACCTTAGTAACACACAGTAATAAGCAGTAACGATAAACAATAGTTCAAACCCTTAACGTTAATCAATTAATAAGATAGATAACAAAACCGATGGCAAACGCGCACACAACTACACACTACACAACCTCGTCGCACTTGCCGATGATGGTGGCAGTTTTTGGTCATACCCCTTAGCTGCCCTATCATTTCCCATTTTAAAGAAGATCTTTAGGAATATTGCTTTTCTATTACCTCCAGACCTTTTCAATATTCTCAGCAATAGCTCTTCTTTTTGACCTCTCTTACTTTAAGAGGGGTCTTTTTTTGCCGGCCAGAAAAACTCTAACGCTATATCTTTATATAAACTATATTTGAACCATCTATCGGTAAGCAATTTCGATCACCGCTATTTAATCTATAAACTTATCACTTAAAAAATGATTCGCTATACTGCATGCTGTCATTCTTTGAAGGATATTTACCAAACAATAGGAGTTGTCATGAGCCGAGAAGTCGACCACATTTTTACCGCGCAGCCCACGGAAGATGGCGCCGGGGTCAAATTACGGCGGGTATTTAGCAGCACACACTATCCATTTACTAATCCATTTATCATGATGGATGAATTTGGATCGGACGACGCAAGCGATTATATTGCAGGATTCCCCGCGCATCCCCATAAAGGCTTTGACACCATCACCTTTATGTTAAACGGCAAAATGACCCACCAAGATAGCACCGGTGGTAAAGGGACAATTTCCGATATGGAAGTGCAGTGGATGCAGACCGGACGCGGCATTATTCACAGCGAAATGCCCGCTCAGACGGAAGGAAAAATGCGCGGCATGCAAATTTGGCTCAATGTGCCGAAAACCAAAAAAGTAGCAGAACCTGCCTATCACGGCTTTAAAGCGCGGGAAACCGTCACTGAAAATGGCAATACGCTTCATGTAATCGGCGGCGATTATAATGGCACAGAAACTGAGCTCCGCCCTCCTGCGACCGATCCTCACATCTACTACCTTATCTTTAATGATGCCATGGGCGATCATTTTATTTTTGAGGAGTCGCGCACCGTTTTAATCTATCTCTTAAAAGGGCAAGCGAAAATCGGCAATATGATTTTAAAAGAGGGACAAGTGGCCGCACTCGACCACACCTCAGATCTGGTGATGATGAACGCCGAACTTGGCAGTGAAGCGATGATTTTAAGTGCCCTTCCCATCGATGAGCCGATGATTCAATACGGCCCCTTTGTGATGAATGAGCGCCACGAAATTAATGATGCGATTACTGCGTATCAAAATGGGACGTTTTTGGACTGATTGTTATTCATTCATCGCTCATAGTGCCCCTTTATTTAGTAATGCAACGTTTCAATAAAAGTTGATAGCGCGATTCAAGCGTCTCTAAATAGATCTTTGAATCGGCTTCAAACGGAAGCGGATGATCGATAATCACATCGCAGTTAAATGGGACAAAGAGTGCCTCCCCTTTTGGGAGTGCTTTACCTAACCCCCGTAAAATTACCGGAACGACGATCGTCTCCGGATGGCGCTCAATCAGATAATGAATCCCCCGCTTTAATCGAAACTCACGCTCTTCAGTCTGTGAGCGCGTTCCTTCAGGAAATAAAATAATAATTTGCCCCTGCTCTAACGCTTTATAACACTCGTTAAAAAGTTCAGCAGGCGCAACGCGATCATAACGGCGCATCGGAATAATATCGAGGCAATGGATCGAAAACCACGCAATCCAGCGATTTCTCAAAAAGTAATCCGCCGCCGCGACCGGACGCACTCGATGAATTTGCGAGAGCGGATAGAGACTCATCAACACCAGCGTATCAAGATGGCTCGTATGATTGGCCGCTAAAATTGCAGGCCCCTCTGCCGGAAGCCTCTCGCGATTGACCAAATTAAGCCCGAGCGCAATTAAGACAATCGGTTTAACGAAAAGCCCAAAAAAGAGAATTTTTGCCCATTTAATAGCACGAATTTTCTGGATGATTTTTTGCCAATATTTCATAGCGCATATCCTTTCGTCACATAAAAAAAGTAGTGGAAAAAGAGCGGGATGGCATACATTAAACTATCGACCCGATCGAGCAATCCCCCGTGCCCTGGAATGAGCGATCCACTATCTTTAATGCCTAAATCCCGTTTTACCGAGGAGAGCACTACATCGCCAATAAAGCCAGAGGACGCAATAATCACACCAGCCAATAATCCTTGTTGCCACGTTAAAATCGTAAGTGCCGGCGCAAGAAGGCTTGCCAAAATGGTGGTAATCAATAGTCCGCCTAAAAAGCCCTCCCAGGTCTTATTCGGGCTCACTTTCGGGATAATCTTATGGCGCCCAAACAGTTTCCCCGAGACATATTGACTTACATCGTTAAATTGCGTCACAAAAAGCAGATAGAGCACAAGCCCCGTAAAGCCCGCATGAATATGAATTCGGTCAAGGTTTGCAAGATAAGCAATGTGGCTAAAAGCAAAGACGCAGAGCATAAGGCTCCACTGGATTGTTGCGTTCGCCTTAATAAACCCATCCGTCTCCCCAATTAAGACCGCGCGCATCGGCAAAAAGAGGAACATATAGACCGGAATAAAGATAATAAACATGCCATACCACTGGATATAGGCGAAATAATATTGGATTGGAATGGCGAGATAAGCCCAAAACACAAGCCTACGATCCACCGCGCGCATCGGCGTAATAGAATAGAACTCTTTGAGCGCAAGAAAACTGACAAAGGCGAAAAAAATCGTCGTCGCTCGTTTCCCCAAAAAAAGTGCAAGGAGCACAAGCCCGATCATCCACCACCACGATTTTGTGCGTAGAATCAGCTCGGTGTGATCTTTTTCAGGTTCGCGCTGTTGTTTACGCCACACAATAAGACTCGACATCCCTAAAATCCCAAGAAGCACCCCCACCATAATAAGCGCATTGAGTGGAAAATTATGCATGATCCGCATCCTTTTCTAACGAGGGCTTCTCTTTAACCTCTTCAGCCTCTTCAGCCCGCTCCTCACCATCTACATCGTCATCCTCATCGTCGCGATTAAGCACATATTGGCGAATAAGATGGAGGCGATTAATAATCGTTAATAGCGCGCCGATATTGATCACAATGAGCGCGGTATAGAGAATCTCATCGGTCAGATGATAAAAAAGTCCAATAATCGTTGCAACAATTGCAGCGGTTAAAAGTGCCATGCGATGCTGTTTCGCCAGCGGACCTGCAAAAAAAGCGTGCGTACCCATCGATAATCCAAGCATACGCACATAGGCCGTTAATACCGCTAAAAGCCCTGCGGTTAACCCAAGCTCTAGCCCAAACGGTTTCGATACCCCGAGCCCAAGCCCCACAAAAAAGAGAATGTCGGTTAAGCGATCCGGCACATCATTATAGAGCTCGCCATCTTTGGTCACTTTCCCCCCTTCCACTGCCACCATTCCATCAATTAAATTACAAAGAAGCCGTCCTTGAATCCCAATAATCGCTATAACAAGTAGCGTAATTTGGAGAAAGCGATGCTCCATTAGATTCCATGTCCAGAGCCCGATCATACCTAAGATGGCAAAAGGAATGCTCAAAAGGGAGATTTGATTGGGGGTAATCTTTTTCGTTGCAACAAAGCTTGCAAACCGAATCATAAGCGGATTTGAACGCGTTTTTAACACCCGTCGTTTTTGTTGTTTTTCAGCAGGTTTTTCCATAATAAGTCTCCTCATAATTAGACAATCAGTATAAAGTAAATCATATAAATAGCGCTAGCAATCAATGCCCATATGACATAAATTTGTTTTAACGTGCAATGCTGTTTAAGGGGCCGTTTTAGCAAATATTCCACCAATAACACTAAAAAAGTGAACCTCAGGGTGCGCATCAAACCGCTCAATAGGAGAAAACTCACCATATTCATCCCGTGAAGCCCCGCAAATACCGCGTAGATTTTATAAGGAATCCCGATGAATCCACTCGTTAATAATGTCATCTCTGGCGAATGACTCATCCCTTCATTAATGGTGTCTAACATTGAGTCTGAAATAAATGGAATATCGAGCAAAAACGCGCTGAGGTCATCCATCTCAATGAGCGATAATGCCGCAACGCTATAGAGCATCAGCCCGCCACAAAGCGCGCCGAATACGGCAAAGCCAATCGCTCGTAGGCCACGCTTAAAACTCATGATTCCGATCGCCATTAACAAAAGATCCGGCACTAAAAAGAAAAAGGTCGCCTCACACAATCCCCAAACAAATGCAGCAAACTCAATCCGTCCTGAGGATTTAGGTGGTATTTCACTTTGAGTATTAATCATCGACCCTCTCGCCTTTATCAAGTCTTATTAAGTTTTGATGTAAATTTTATTGAAAAGTAATCAATTGTTAACATCGATAATAACTGCGCGTTAAAAGCGTGTCAATTAAAATGTTATCAATTGTTAACAATGAGCTAAGATTGAGCAAAAAAAGTGTGCTGGTTTGCCTCAGGTTAACGTAAATTTACCTTTATATTGTTATAATTAAACGCATGCTCAAATAAATAAAGGAGACAGATCTATGAGTAAAAAGATTTCACGTCGTGACTTTTTAGACGGTGTTGCAAAAGGCGTTGGAGCGGCAGCAATCGCCCTTTCCCCCTTAGCACACCTCTCATTTGCCATCACAAAAGAGGGGGAGATGCCGGAGTTGAACGTTCCTTATAATTACTATCCGCCGGCAGAAATGGGCCTGCGTGGGAATGTCCCAAGCTCAATTAAAACCGCGCACCGCTTAATGCGTGGCGATGAACCTTTTGATCTTCCTAAAAAAGAGACGATCAGCGAAACATACGATCTCATTGTGGTGGGCGCTGGGATTAGTGGTCTTGCGGCCGCCTATTTTTATCGTCAAAAACACCCCGATAATCGCATTTTAATCCTCGATAATAGCGATGATTTTGGCGGTCACTGCGCGCGTAATGAATTTACCACCTCAAAAGGCATGATGATGACCTATGCCGGAAGTGAGTCGCTTCAATCGCCTCGCTCGATCTTTAGTCCTGTTGCAACGGATTTCATGAAGGAATTAACCGTTGATATCGATACGCTAGAACAGGCGTTTGACGTCAATCTCTATCCCGATATGGGACTCTCAAAAGCGGTCTATTTTGATAAGAAAAACTGGGGCGAGAATAAAATTGTGGCCGGCGATCCTGGATTTGAAGTGGCCGATGATATTCCACGCGATAAACTCAATGGCCGCAGTTATGCGGAATTTATTGAGGACTTCCCGATGAATGATGCTGATAAAAAGGCGCTCATTGAACTCTTTGAAGAGAAAACCGATTATTTAAGCGATCTTTCTACTGAGGAAAAACTTGAATATCTCGACAGCACAAGCTACGAGGCATTCCTTCGCGATAAGGTAAAATTATCCGATACAGCGATTAAATTCTTCACCCAACAAACCACCGAATTCCAAGGCGTTGGGATTGATGCAACCCCATGTGTTGATGCCCGCCTCTGCGCACTTCCCGGTTTTGAAGCGATGAAGTTACCGCCCATGGATGAGGAATCGGAAGCCGAACTAAATGACCCGTATGTGTTCCACTTTCCTGATGGAAACGCCTCAATTGCCCGATTAGTGGTGCGCAAATTGATTCCAGAGGTAGCTCCCGGCAGTGATATGAATGATATCGTGCTCGCTAAATTTGATTATAGTAAGCTCGATGTGGAAGGCTCGAAAACGCGCCTACGCCTTAATGCTACGGCAATTCATGCGGAAAATAATGATGATCAAACTGCCGATCTTGTCTATTCGCTCAATGATTCACTCTATCGTGTTCGCGCCAAAAACATCGTGATGGCGAACTACAATAATATGATTCCTTATATGGTTCCTTCCATGCCAAAAGCGCAGCGCGATGCCCTTTCTGAGAATATTCGCGTTCCGTTTGTCTATGCGAAAGTGGCCCTTAAAAACTGGCAGGTCTTTAAAGAGCTTGGCATTCATAAACTCTACGCACCAACTGCGCCATTTTGTTTAACAAAACTCGATTATCCGGTCTCGATCGGCGGGTATGAGCATTCCGATACGCCCGATGAGCCGATTATTTTTCACATGGTGCACGTCCCTGTGCTGCCTGGCAGTGGTAAAACTGCGCGCGAGCAGTCGATTGAAGGGCGTAAAAAAGTGATTCGCCTCGACTTTATCGACTTTGAAGAGATGATTCGTGAGCAGCTCGATAATATGTTTGGTCAATATGGATTTGATCATGAAGAGATGATTACTGGCATCACCGTCAATCGCTGGGGTCATGGGTATTCGTACTGCGTTAATACGCTCTTTGATGATGAAGAGGAAGCGGAGAAAATTATCGAAACCGCGCGTCAACCGTTTGGCCGCATTCATATCGCAAACTCTGACTCTGAATGGGACCCGTATATGCACGCTGCTATCGATGCCGCGCACCGCGCCGTCAATGAGATTGATGCATAACATTAATTCATCCAACTAATGAAGAAGAGATAAACATCTTTTCCAGATAAAAAAGCCCCTCGTAGGATCGATATTTTTAATCCTCGAGGGGCTTTCTTATTGTCTTAATAATTATCTGATCAGTTCTTTATAGAAACTTTATAGAAAAGCCTTGAGCGTTTTCTCTAATAGAACAATCGATTCGTCGATCTCTTTTTCCGTTACAATAAGCGCGGGGAAATAGCGCACCACATTACCGCCTGCAGGCACTAATAGAAGCTTCTCTTCGAGCGCTTTTTTAACCACCTCGCCTGCTTCAACCTTATCGGTCATTTTAAGCCCGAGCAGTAACCCCTCGCCGCGAAGTCCTTCAATTAATGTTGGGTATTTCGCTTGCAGTGCTTCGAGCTTTTTAATCGCATATGGAGCAATTTCATTGACATGATCGATAACACCACCGGTTGTCAGCTCTTCTAAAATGGTATTGGCAACGCGACACACAAATGGATTACCGCCATAAGTAGATCCGTGATCCCCAGGCTTCATCACCTCGTTTGCTTGTCCGCGCGTCATGCAAGCCCCAATCGGAAGCCCGCCACCGAGCGCTTTAGCCACAGTAATTACATCCGGTAGCACGCCAATTCGCTCACAGACTAAAAGCGAGCCGGTGCGCCCCATGCCGCACTGAATTTCATCAAAAATAAGCAGCGCATTGTGCTGATCACAAAGCGCACGAATCTCTTTGAGATACTCAACTGACGCTGAGCTTAAGCCGCCTTCCCCTTGAATCGGTTCCAAAATAACGGCGCACACATTATCGTTAAATTTCGCTTTAAGCGCCTCAATATTATTGAAATCACAGGCTTCCGTGCGTGGCATGAGCGGCACAAAATCTTGCTGATATTTCACTTGCCCGGTGACCGCGAGCGTTCCCGTGGTGCGTCCGTGAAATGAATTGTTCATATAGAGAATGACGTTTTTATCGGCGTTTTGACTGTTGCCAAATTTACGCGCAATTTTCAACGCAAGTTCATTCGCTTCTGCGCCACTATTACAGAAAAACACACGCTCAAAGGCGGTTTTATCGGTAATATTTTTCGCAAGCTCAGTTTGCGCATCATTGTGATAAAGGTTCGATACATGAAAGAGCGTATCGGCCTGCTTTTTCACCGCTTCCACCATTTTAGGATGAGAATGCCCAAGCCCATTAACGGCAATGCCCGAAACAAAGTCGAGATATTTTTGCCCTTGATCGTCGTAAAGGTAGAGCCCTTCGCCCTTAACAAACGTGACGGGATACCGTCCATAAACATTTAATAACATCTAATCAATTCCTTCTTCGTCACGGTAGATCATCGTACCGCAACCCTCTTCGGTAAACAGTTCTAATAAAATGGAGTGGCGCGTTTTCCCATTGAGAATAATCACATGGCTCACGCCCTTTTCGATCGCTTTTAGGCAGGTTCCCACTTTCGGCAACATACCCCCATTAATAACGCCGGTTTCAATATGATCGAGCGCTTCAGTGACGCTCATATCGGCAATCAGGGTGCTCGGGTCATTAAAGTCGCGGAATACTCCATCGACATCCGTTAAGAAAATTAAACGGTGAGCATTCAGCGCCCCGGCAACTGCGCCGGCAACATAGTCGGCATTAATGTTATAGGTATTGCCCGCTTTATCGGTGCCGATCGAGGAGATGACCGGAATGTAATCGTTTTCGAGCATCATATCGATAATCTCACGATTAACTTTTGTCACCTCGCCAACAAATCCGATATCGATCTTTTCTCCCTCTTTTTCTATATATTTTTTGCGCACGTGGAGCAGATTGCCATCTTTCCCGCTAAGGCCGATTGCCATGCCGCCAACGAGCTGTAGATCGGTAACGATGCTCTTATTGACTTTCGCCGAAAGCACCATCTCCGCAATCTCCACAATCTCCTTGTCGCTGACGCGATTGCCGTCGATAAAATGGCTCTGTTTGCCAATTTTAGTCAGCATAGCGTTAATTTCTGGCCCACCGCCGTGAACAATGACCGGACGGATTCCGATATATTTCATCAGCACCACATCCTTCATAAATTCCGCACGGATCTCAGGATCGACCATCGCCGCACCGCCATATTTAATCACCACGGTTTTGCCCGCGTATTTACGAATATAGGGCAGCGCCTCGACGAGAATTTGCGCTTTATCGTGATTGTTATACACCATGATTTTAGGTCCTATAGTCCGCGTTAATTTTTACGTAATCGTACGAAAGATCGCACCCCCACGCCGTTGCAGATGCCTCTCCTGCGCCTAAATCAACGCGAATAATGATGATTTTATCTTTTAATAATCCATCAAGCACCGCCTCATCGAACGAAATACCTCGTCCCTTATCGACGATCTGAACTTTACCGCTTTCTGTTTCAATCCACGCTTTGACATGGATGGGCTCAAAGTCTGCGCCTGAGTTGCCGACCGCCGATAAAATCCGGCCCCAGTTCCCATCTTCACCAAAAATGGCGGTTTTCACTAAGCTTGAGGTCACAATTGATTTCGCCGCAAGACGCGCACTGCTATCACAGCCGGCGTGATCGATCACCGCTTCAATCAATTTAGTCGCGCCTTCCCCATCTTTTGCCATCAATTTTGCGAGCGTTTTTGCCACATAATCGAGCGCTTCTTTAAAGAGACGATAATTTTCACTCTCTGTTGAATCGATGAGGCTATGTTTCGCCGTTTGATTGGCGAGCACAAAGGCCGAATCGTTGGTACTGGTATCCCCATCAACGGAAACCATATTAAAGGAGTTGGTCACCGCATCTGAAAATGCCGTTTGGAGCGTTACTTTATCAATATTGGCATCGGTGGTGATAATTCCGATCATGGTGGCCATATTGGGATGAATCATTCCTGAGCCTTTGGCAATTCCACCGATCGTCACCGACACACCTTCAATCTCAACGCGTACCGCTAAGGATTTCTCGAAGGTATCGGTGGTGCGAATCGCGGTTGCTGCGTCCATACCGCCGGTGCTTGAAAGTTCAGGAATAATTTTCTCAATCCCTGCATTCATCACATTCATATCGAGCTGATGGCCGATTACACCGGTAGAGGCAACAAAAACCTCATCAGCCTCAATTCCAAGGAGCGATGCGGTTACTTCTGTCATTTTTTGGGCATTTTCCATCCCTTCATCACCGGTACAGGCGTTGGCGTTTCCACTATTGATAATGAGAGCTCTGTGAAATGGACGTCGTCGGAGATAATCAAAACAGAGGTCTACTGGTGCCGCGCGAAAACGGTTTTGCGTCAATGCTAGCGCCGCAACGGCAGGCGTTTCACTGACGATTAATGCTAAATCTTTCTTACCACTCTTTTTGATGCCGACCGCAATTCCGGCGGCTTTAAATCCAGGGACCGACGTCACACTCCCCTGCTCTAAAAGCTCCATGGCTTCTCCTTAAATCTATAAAGTTTTTTTGAATTTATTATTAATTAGCGTAGATCAGCTAATCGTTAAGATAGATCGATAATTTTTTTACCGATTCTTTCTATATATCACATATTCAAGCGAAGATACACAGCCTGGCATAAATTTCCTGGTTATGCGCTAAATTAACGCAATAATTGTGTTAATTCCTGCTATATCGCGCATTTTTAAAGAAAATTAACCGAGCACTGCAATTCTTCATAAAAAACCGCCTCACAACTTGGAGGCAGTTGGAGGCGGAAAGGGATAAACAGAAAAGGGGCGTTTTAAGAGAATTTTCTACGTGGCAACGCCAAGCCATTTCAGGATTTATCGATATACGTTTATCAATATATATTGATCGGTATGCAAGCCTTACGCGACATACTTTTTACGCAAGGATTCTGTCGCAGTGACTAAGTTATTCAGCGCTCGACGCACCTCTTCCCAACCGCGAGTTTTAAGGCCACAATCGGGATTAATCCAGATACGCTCTTTCGGGAGATATTCGGTGGCGTGTTCGATCAATGTCTCAATCTCAGAAACCGTCGGAATCCTTGGTGAATGAATGTCGTAAACGCCCGGGCCAATATCATTGGGATATTTAAAATCGCGGAACACATCAAGAAGCTTCATGTCAGAACGCGAGGTTTCAATGGTGATTACATCGGCATCGAGATTGGCGATCGAATGGATAATCTCATTGAAATTGGAATAACACATGTGGGTGTGGATCTGCGTCTCATTTTTAACGCCTGACGCGGTGAGTCTAAAGGCTTTTTCCGCCCAATTAAGATACGCAGTTTGACGATCTTTACGCAGAGGCAATAATTCACGAATTGCCGGCTCATCGATCTGAATAATCCCAACGCCGGATGCTTCCAACTCCACCACCTCATCGCGAAGGGCAAGCGCAATCTGATAGGCGCTAATTTCATCACGCTCATCATCCCGCGGGAACGACCAAGAGAGAATCGTCACCGGGCCCGTTAACATGCCTTTAACGGGTTTATCTGTGAGCGATTGGGCATATTTAATCCAATCAACGGTAATGCTCGAAGGGCGGGAAATATCGCCATAAATGATTGGCGGTTTCACACAGCGCGAGCCATAACTCTGTACCCAACCATATTGCGTAAAGGCAAAACCATCGAGGTGCTCACCAAAATATTCAACCATGTCATTGCGTTCCGCTTCCCCGTGAACCAGCACGTCGAGCCCGAGTTTTTCCTGCTCCGAAATGGCATATTTAATCTGCGCTAAAATCCCCTCACGATATGCTGATTCATCCACATTCCCCAATCTAAATTGACGGCGAATTTGGCGAATTTCATTCGTTTGTGGGAAGGAACCGATCGTCGTTGTGGGGAAAAGCGGGAGATTAAAGCGGTCGGCCTGAATTTGAGCACGGGCTTCAAACGGGGCATTGCGCTGATCATCGCCCTTTTTAATTGAAGCGACCCGGCGAACCACCGCATCGTTATGAATTTTCGTTGAGGTACGGCGCGCCTCTTCCCGATTGCGGGAACGCTCAAGCTCGGCAGCGATCGCCTCACGCCCCTCATTAATGCCCCGATCTAAAGTGACAATTTCAGCAATTTTTTGAATGCCAAAGGCAAGCCAATCTTTCACTTCACGATTAAGTTTCACCTCAGCATCCAGATCAACGGGCACATGAAGCAGCGAGCACGATGAGCCAATCCAGAGTTTTTCGCCCCATTTTTTAGCAAGAGGTTCTAAGATATCAAGGCTCTTTTCCAGCGCATTCGCCCAGACGTTGCGCCCATCGACAATCCCAAGAGACAAAATTTTATCCGTCGGCCAATGACCCGCAACATTCTCTAAATCACCGCGCACGCCATCAAGGTGGAGTCCTGCAACGGGGAGGGTTTTAATCGTCTCAATATTACCGGCTAATTGATCAAAATAGGTGGTCAAAATGAGATTATCACTCACTTTACCGAGGCTTTCGTAAACCGTTTTAAGCGCGTTTAACCAGCTAGATTCAAGATCGAGCACTAAGATCGGCTCATCAATCTGAATCCACGACGCGCCCACTTGATTAAGGCGCACGATAATTTCTTCATATGCGCTGATTAATTTGGGTAAAAGCGTGAGCTTATCAAAGGCCTCACCTTTTTCACGAGCTAGATAGAGCCATGTGACTGGTCCCAAAAGGACCGCTTTCACCGGTTTATCACTAAAGGATTTTGCCCGCGCTACGGCATCAAAAAGACGCTCATGGGAGAGGGTAAAGGCTTGTGATTTTTCGATTTCTGGCACGATGTAGTGATAATTCGTATCAAACCATTTGGTCATCTCGGATGCAGGTGCGTCCTCCCCTGTCGGCGCTTGGCCGCGAGCAATGCGAAAGTAGGTATCAAGCGATACAGTTTCGCCGTGTGGGTGATTAAAACGCGGAGGCACAACGCCCAAAAGTACCGAGGTATCGAGCACATGATCGTAGAGGGAAAAGTCGCCAACGGTGAGTAGATCGAGATCCGCTTGAGCACGCCAAACACTCTCTTCTTCTGTTTTCGCCACCTCTAAAAGCGTCTTTTGATCGTGCGTTCCTTTCCAATAGCCCTCAAGAGCAAATTTAAGTTCGCGGTTAGCACCAATGCGGGGAAAGCCTAAAATATGAGCTGTGGACATGATTGTCTCCTTATTCTTTTTATCCAGTAATGTCAAAATGACCGATCCGTTCAAAATGGTGCTGGCACAAAAAAGCCAACACTTTTGCGTCTATCAAGAAGTGTTGGCTAAGAATCCAATCTTCCTTATCTCTCAGCCGATGAAAAAACGATCATCGCTGTAGGAGTTAGCACCTTAAACATATGTCCAGGTTGCCGGGTTTCACAGGGCCTATCCCTCCACCACTCTTGATAAGTTGTCGCCTTTTACAAGGCTCTATATATTGATCTCATGCCTTAAAATAAAAAGCAAGTCTTTTTGCAAACTATTTTTAAATCGTTTCAAAATCAATAATTAATCTTCCAAAAAAAGAAAAGCCCGAATGGGTCTACGCATTCGGGCAAAAGGTCAATGATAAGGAGTTAAGTATTCAAACTATCATTGATTACAGGGACATCTGTCTCTTCTATTTTTTCGTTTATTTGCAAGCCTTAGAGGCCGATAATATCGCCATCTTCACGCTCGATCACAACCGTTGCAGAGCGTGGGCGACCGCCTTGACGGTGATCGGGCCAATTCGAATATTGTGAAGGATTTTTCGCATCGGCATTTCCGCTTGGCGGTTCACCAGGGTGCTGGATATTGATAAACATCGTTTTGTTATCCGGCGTAAAGGCAATGCCCGTTACTTCCGCCCCGCTTGGACCGGTTAAGAAGCGCTTAAAGTAGCCTTCATTGGGGTCAACGACGAGCATCTGGTTATTTCCCATCCCCTTATAGACTTTTTGGTTTAAGGTGGAGGTTGAAACGTCCGTTTGCACCCAAAGGAGTCCGTTGTGGTCAAATTTCAGCCCATCTGGACTTCCGAAAAGATCGCCACGGTGATTGGCTACATGATTGCGATTTTCCGCTTGATCACGGCCGGCTAACGCTAAAATATTCCAGCTAAATGCCGTGCCGGTGACATCGCCGCCCTGCTCGAGCCAGTGAATAATGTGCCCAAAGAGGTTATTCGCGCGAGGATTGGCCGCATCAACGCCAGGATAACCCGCTTCACCACGGTCGCTATTGTTGGTTAGCGTACAGTAGATTGAACCCTGTTGATGAGGATTGGCTGAAATCCACTCCGGTCTATCCATTTTCGTTGCGCCAAGCACGTCCGCTGCGCCACGAGCATTAATCACCACATCGCCTTGATCGCGGAAACCGTTCGCCGCTGTTAATCCATTTTGACCATGAATCATCGGCAACCATTCGCCCGAACCATCATCATTAAAGCGCGCTACATAGAGCGTTCCGTCTGATAAAAGTGCGCTATTCTCTGTGCCTTTCTTCGGATCATAGGTGCCGTTTGAGATAAATTTATAGATATATTCAAACTTCTGGTCATCGCCCATATAGACCGCAACTTGGCCATTTTCAGCCACTACCATCTCCGCGCCTTCATGCTTAAAGCGACCAAGCGCTGTATGTTTTACCGGCGTTGAGGTAGGGTCAAATGGATCGATCTCAACGACCCATCCAAAGCGATTCGGTTCATTGGGCGTTTCATTGGCATCAAAGCGCTTATCAAATTCGTTCCAGCGATAAACCTCATCTTTATCGGAGATGCCGTAGCGTTTTTCAAGCGCCGTGCGCTCACCTTTTTTCACAAAGATATCGGACCAGTTCTCTTCACAGGTGAGATAGGTGCCCCATGGGGTTTGCCCGTTTGCACAGTTTTGCATGGTCCCTAAAATCACCTCGCCATTCGGGTCATCTAAAGTACGCATTAAGGTATGCCCTTTCGCGGGTCCTGAGATTTTCATCGGCGTGTGTGGGGTAATGCGGCGCGCATATTTTGAGGGACGCACCACTTGCCAATCGCCGCCTGATTTTGAGACTTCAACCACGGAAACTCCCATCGCATTTTGCCCTTTACGCACCTTTTCGAGCGACCAATTTTGATCACCATCGGTAAAGAGTAGGCCATTATCGATATACTCATGGTTCATCGCCAGCAGCCCATTTTTCGAGCCGGCTTTATGATCGCCAATCGGGAAGTAAGCCATGCCATCATGATGCATTCCCGCTTGAGCGAGCTGATCATCGGCGCTGTTGCTACCATCAAATTTAAACTCCGGCATATTGCCATTTAAACCAACCGCATCGCCCCAACTGTAAAATGCACGCGCTTTATACCCTTTCGGAACGATGATGGTATCTTCTGTTGAAAATGGCACCGCTTCAAAGCGAAGTAAACGCGCTAAATCAACACGTCCACCCGCAGAGGCTGCACTTGATCCAAATTTCGCGGTGAGCGTTGTCGCTGCGCCCATTCCCGGGATCATTGCCGCCCCTAGAATCCCGATTCCAACCCCGGCTTTACGTAAAAGATCACGGCGCGATACGCCTTTTTCGAGAACATCTGAAAATACAGTATTTTCACTCTCATTGCTGATCAAATCCCCGTGCGCGGCTTTTAGATAGACTGCTTTTGGCTTACCCATGATTGATTCTCCTTTTGATTCGAATGCATCATTGTGTGACTCATTAATTGAATGTCTCTAGCCTAATCGCTCTCGATGACAAGATGATGACAGCCTCGATAAGCCCATGGTTTTTTGTTAAGGTGCGTAAAAATCAATGCCTAAATATTGGTCATGAAATTTGTAATCAAATAATCCCTATGTAATCCTATAATGTGGATGAGACGCCATCCACGCTTACTTTTTCCGCTCTCTAACCCAAAGGACTTTTCTATGAAACACCCCTTCACGATACTGAGAGATCAATCGCGTTTATTCCGCACGCTGATCGCATTTTTGGTGCTGATGTGCGCCTCCTTTGCCACAGCGCAAACCGATACCGCGCAACCGCAAACGGTGCCCAATGAGGTTGAAGAACTCAATCAGATTAAAACCAATCTTGATGATGTCATCGCTAAGAAAGAGGCGATTAAAAAAGAACTCGCGAAAGCGGATGATGCGGAGCAAAAAGAGTCGCTCACCTATACGCTCGATCAGCTCACCCTGCAAAAGAAAAACTTTGAAACGATGTTTGAGAAAAAGGCGCTTGGTGGCCTTGATATCGATCGTTTCGAGAATTTTACCACGCAAGAATCCCAAGATCCTGAGACCTACGATTGGCAAAAAGAGCTGATCCAAATTATTCAACCGGTCTTCTCATCGCTCCAAGATCTCACCGAATCACAGCGTAAAAAAGATGGCGTTCGAGCCAATAAAAATACGCTTGAAGAGAGCGTTGCGATGATCGATAAAGGGATTAAGCATCTCGATAAGATCGATAAAACCGCCCTATCCCCCGCCTCGCAAGAGAGTTTAGAGAAAATTCGTGCCTCTTGGGAGATCAAAAAAGCAAACTTCCAAAATCAGCTCGATCTTGTGATGCTTGAATATCAAGAGATTGAGAAAGAAGGCACCTTTATTGAACGCATGATTGATGGCACGATCAATTTTCTGACCAATCGCGGGCTCATTTTACTCTTAAGTTTCGGGGCGTTTTTTGGGCTGCTCTACCTCTTTTCTTGGATTCTCAATCGCCTCACGGTCTATCATGAGAAGAAATATAAACATCGCAAAACCTCCTTTGCATGGCGCTTAACGCTCCTGCTCTATCAGATTGCAACCTTTGCTATCTCCTTTACAGCGCTCCTCGTGATTCTGCATTCATCGGGCGATATGGTGCTGTTTGGCTTTGCGATCTTAATCTTATTGGCCTTCCTAATTAGCTTCCGTAACTCCATTCCGGCGTACTTTAAAAAGATCCGTACCTTTCTTAATATGGGGCTTGCCCGCGAAGGCGAACGCCTCATCTATCAAGGGATTCCATGGAGAATTGAAAACATTAATCTTTACTCCGTTTATCTAGTCAATCCCGCGCTTGATAACGGCAAACTTCGCCTCAATGTGGATCTATTAGATGGCATGCTCTCACGGCCTGTAAAAATGGATGAGATCTGGTTTCCGTGCCGCCCGGGCGATACCGTGATCATCGATGGAACCTATGCGAAAGTGGTGCGTCAAACGCCTGAATCGGTCTATCTTGATTCCTTTGGCAGTACGATCAATTACCCGACGGCAAACTTTATTGCGGCAAAACCGAAAAACCTCACCTACGGCTATAGCATCACCATCAATTTCACCCTAAGCCACGACCATTTTGATCTTGATATTGAAGAGACAATCGAAAAAATTCGGGAGAGTGTGGAAGCCCATACCATCAATGTTGATGAGGGCATGAAAAAGGCGATCAATGCGATTACCGTCGATTTCCGCGAGATCGATAGTGCGTCCGGCCTTGTCTATACCGTGATTGCCTCGATGGGGGTTAATGCACTCAATTACTACTATTCACTGCCACGATTAATGCAGCGGGCGTGTGTGAAAGCGGCGCAGAAACATCATTGGACCATTCCCTATAGTGAGGTGGTTATCTCCGAGCGAGATCAAACGCCAAAACCTCTTGAGCTTGCAAAAGCGGCGCAACATGCGGGAAAAATGGGACCGAAAGAAGATTAATCTCGCTTAATCTCGACCCAAACAAACGGCAGATCCTAAGTGATCTGCTTTTTTATGCCCTAAAAACTTCTGAAAACGTCCGAAAATCGTCTCAATCGTGAGATCGATTCGCCCTGATCGAAAAAATCGGTCTATAATAGAGAGTCAGATTGTGATTGATTCACCTCTTTATCTTGTTGAGTTTAATCAAGATGCCTTCCGAATGGGACGCTATTTGCCTATGATTCTATCCGCACGCCTTCGCCACACCCTCTCTCTTTTAGGATTAAGCCTGCTTGCCCTACTCTTGCACGGGCTTATTTTATTAGGGCTTGGAAAAATCTTTCTAAGTGAGATCGCCTACCGCGATATTTTCACCCTAAAACCGCCCTATTTAGGCGATTTAACGTTGTGGCTATTACTGCTTTTTTTGGCCTTTTATGTCAGCACCATTTTACTGACGGCTATTCGATTTAGCACCAAGGCGCTCTGGGTGATTGCGAGCTTTATCACCGCCCCGCTACTCATTAGCGCCACATCCACCATCTGGCAAAATCTCAACGCGCCCGAACATCTCACCGTGATGGGCCTTGTGATCAACTATCTCTTTATCTTTTTTATTGTGACAACGCTCCACCTACTTATTTTTGCGTGGATCACAAGTGGGCAACATTCCACCTTAAAAGGCCGCCCGCGCCAAGAATCCTCCGATGCGGCCCACCATTTTTTCTGGTTTATTGTGGCGCTCGTGATTTTAGCGGTGAGCTATTCACTCTCCTTTATTGTGTCGCTCTTTATTTTTGATCTCGTGGCGATCTTTACCAAAGAGATTCCGCTCGATCTCCTTCACGCGAACGATACCAAAGGGTTTTTACTCAATATCTATATCGGTACGTTTGCGAGCTTTGCAGTCTTTGTCGCGCTCTATGTGGCCTATATTCGCAATCAAAATCTTAAAAATTCCGAGCGTCAATTTGAACATACGCAAAAGCAATTTGATTACACTCAGCAACAAGACCGTGAAAGTGAGGTGGAAAAACGTTTCCATGAAGGAATTAAACTATTGGGCGATAGCAATGAATCGGTGCGGATCGGCGCGATCTATATCCTTTGGGAGATTGTGAAAGATGCGGTTAAAGCGCTTCCCTATCTTGAGCAAAAACATGGCTACGTCTATTATGAAAAACCGCAAGAATCGGCAATTATTCCCTATATTCGCGACACAAAAGAATCCCTTGACCCCGCAAGTCAAAGTAAATTAAAACGCCATTATCTGCAAAAGCATCACCCAAGTTCAGCGCAGATTAATGCGTATTTAAAAGCCTATTCGCTCCATGAACAGATTCTCAATATTTTGTGCGGCCATATTCGTAGCCTTACCAATACGCAGGATTATCTCCTCGATTATTACCCTTCCATCGCGCGGAAAATCTATCAAAAACCCTTTATGGAACATTACGGCGAGGATTCGGTCTATGTGAGTCAGCATCATGAAGAGCCGAGCAATGAGATCAATATTCTCTTTCATCTCCTTACCCATCGGGATCTGCCTCAGATGCGGACGATCACCAATGCGCTCAACTTTAGGCTCGATTTTTCTCATGCGATTTTAAAGGGAATTCATGGCGACCGCTCGGATCTCTCTTCCGCGAATCTCCGAGACACCAATTTTGCCAATGCCCAGCTCAATTATGTCGATTTCCGCTTTGCCCATTGTGAACGGGCGAATTTTAAGCGAGCAACGCTTAATCGCTCAGATTTCACCATGGCACACTGCCAAAAAGCCTCATTCCACCGGTCACAGATCAGTAGCGCAACTTTTCACTTTACCAACTGCATTGAAGCGATCTTTACCGAGCTTGCCTATAAAGCCTATTTTTATGGAGCGAGCATGCAAAATACGCTCTTTTCATTGCAGGATTTTCTTGACGATCACATTCGTTTACGGGGCATTAATGGGCTTCCGGGCATCAAAAATATTACCAGTTTAGAGAGAAAGCCTGTGATTCAACTCATCGATGGAGAAGATCGCTATCCGCTTCATCCCAATCAGCTCGATCAGTTGCTTCATTCCGATAAAGGGCGCGATATCTATAAATATTATATGGATCATCTCGATGGGGAAATTTGGCGGATCTCGATTAAAGAGGCCTATTTTGCCTATCAATCATTGCGCCGCTCGGGGGAGACCCGTTACCTTGGCGAAAGTTACACCGGTTATCGCAGTTTAGAGCTCACAACCACGCGCGAATATCTGCAGGTATTTCAGCGTCACTATCTCGATCATGGTAACGATTTTGAGGCGCTATTTGATGCCCTTTCAACCGATGAAAAGCAACTTGCCACCGAGATGTTTACCGACTTTGATAAGATCGCAAAAGCCCGAAAACAGGCGGAAGAAGCGTTAAATGATGCATCTGAAAAACATGAGGATTGAGATTAACCGATGAGCCTCTTTTTTAATCAATTAGCTGAACGTGCCATCGCGAAAGCGCAACAACAAGGTGAGCTCGATAATCTGCCAAATCAAGGGAAATCACTCGATCTTGATGATGATTATGCTCGTACACCTGAGACACTCCGTATGGGGTATAAAATTCTCAAAAATAGTGGCTTTTTACCGCCCGAGCTTGAGGCGCGCCAAGAGGCGGTCACCCTTGCGAAACTGATCGCATCCACCGATGATCGCGATGAGATGACGCTCAATGCGCTCGACCGTAAACTGAAACGGCTACTGCAAAAAATGGAAATTACCGGTTTTGATACCCGCTTTATCGAAAAGTATCTGCGTCACAAATCTCCCTAAAACATAGCCCATAGATGAGAAGAGCATACGAATAGATCACAAATTTTACGCAAGAAAAAAGCCTAAGAACTTACATTCTTAGGCTTTCTCGTGTCTGGCTCCTCGACCTGGGCTCGAACCAGGGACCCCTTGATTAACAGTCAAGTGCTACTACCAACTGAGCTATCGAGGACTAGAGATTAGGTATTATAGAGATTTTTCCGTTTCCGTCAAATAAAGTTTTGCGTTTGGGCAATAATTCCTCAAAGAAAGTCTTTTTGCTGGGTTAAATCAAACTTTCGAGCATAATAACCCCTTAATATATCTCATAATGTATGATCGAAAAGTCCATTAAATCCAAAATAAGAACCCGTAAACAATATGATACGAACCTTTATAATTAGCCTCACCTCGCTCATTGCGATCACCGTCTTTCTCCTTTATCTCTTTGTGATCGATACTCGCGATCCGGAAAAGGTATTTATACGCAATTTTACCGTACAGGTGAATGCCGATAATATGCACTGCCGCCTCAAATTTGACGATCAATATACTCTGCTTAGCACGGAAAATTATTCTCAATATCCACGCATGCTCTCCATGGGGCACGCCATCCAGCCGAATGATCTTTATGTTTTCTCCCACGGCGATCATACCATTTCAATGGATGCGTGGCTGCTTGCGGATCTTACTGAGATCGACGATACGGCGCACTGCAAAATGACGCTGTCGGGAACGGTTTCAAATCTCAACGAGACGCTATTTAAAGGGGAAGCGATCCTTATCGCAATGGTCGATAAAAATCATCAGGTCATCATTCGAAGCTCGAGCGATCACTATGATAAAACGATTCATGAAGATGACCATAAGCGCCCGACAAAGATCTCCGTCAAACAAGCTTTCCCCACCATTACCTATTTCTAATTATTGATTGCAAACGAGACACTCATGACCGATTTAACCGCCTCCCCCGCCGTAGCTGAGAACAGCCCACACGATAAAACTCAATCCCCCAAAGCGCGCATTTTAGTGATCATCACACTCTTATCAGCGCTTGCCTATTATATTGGGCTGCACGCCTTTGAAGTTTCAGCACCTCGAATTTTGCCCATTGCTCCGGGCGGACTTCACACCATCACAAGCTGTGGGTTGGCGCTCGCCGCGATTGTGGCGCTCTTTAATTTCAGCACACCCAATCATTCCGGTAAAATCACGCGCCCCCTGTTTCTCATCGGCATTGGGATCTTAGGTATTTTAACCATTCTGCTTGCGATCTATCTCGATCGGACGCTCTCAAGGCTCGTTTATAGCAATGATCCAGACACAGAGAAAACCGTTATCTATACGCTAATGCTGGTCTCCTATACTTGGATCGCGCTTTTCTCGTCGGTTTTCTTAAATGCCCTTCGCCTTCCCGCTTTAAGAGCCTATAGTGCCGCTCTACTCATTGCCCCATTTTTAGGTGTGACGATTTTCCTTCTCCTCAATACAGCAACAATGCTCTCATTTAATCTTCTATCGGTCCGTATTTATGGCAGTTGGCCGCTCTGGGCAAATTGTCTCTACTTAGGCCTCGCCTTCTTTTTAAGTGCCCATATTATCTATTTTATCTTCCTAAAATTTCCCGGAAAAGGCGTGTTTATTCTCGTTTCCATTATCAGCCTTATCGGCGCTACCCTCCTCTTTACGCACCTTTATGAAAAACGAATGGTGATGCATTACCTCCTTGGGCTCTACTATAATTATCCCGCCATTATCAAATAACCGATCTCCGGCAGAGGGTTGATATTTCATCTAGATAGGCAATCGGCATTTCCCATGATATGCTTAGATTCTGTACGCAAAAACGTGCAAGCATAATAATAAACGCGCGCCTCGACGCGCCTTAAATGACTCATTAATAACCGCTACTACCATGAAATATCAACGTCCTGCTGTCTATATATTACTGATGCTCGGCTCGGCCCATCTGTTGAATGACCTGATTCAATCGATGTTGACCGCGACCTATCCGCTGCTTGAAAATAAATTTGCACTCACCTTTGCCCAAATCGGAACGATTAGCCTTGTCTATCAGCTCACCGCGTCCATTTTGCAACCGGGGATTGGCCATTTTACCGATAAGCGGCCGATGCCCTATCTTTTACCCTTTGGGATGATGTCAACAGTGTTTGGCATCTCGATGCTCTCGATGACGGAGAGTTATTCGGTGATTTTAATCTCAGCGGCCTTTATGGGCATTGGCTCTTCTATCTTTCACCCAGAAGCCTCACGCCTTGCGCGCTATGCCTCAGGCGGACGCTATGGCCTTGCTCAGTCGATTTTCCAAGTGGGCGGTAATTTAGGGTCCGCGTTTGGCCCGCTTCTTGCAAGTTTAATCATTGTGCGCCACGCTAAGCAGGAAAATATCCTCTATTTTACCATTTTCGGCGCGATCGCCATTTTGCTTCTCTTTAAAATAAGCCACTGGAGCGCTTCCCTTAATCGAGAAAATGGCGCGGCTCGCAAAACCTTTACTCCGCCACCGCTCCCCTTTGGACGCAAAAAAACTTTTCTGGCCCTCGGAATTTTGGGCATGCTGATTTTTTCTAAATATTTTTATATGGCAAGCATGAGTAACTACTACAGCTTTTATCTAATTGAAAAGTTTGAGCTATCACGCTCACACGCGGTCAATCTCCTCTTCGTCTTTTTAGCCGCTGTGGCGGTGGGAACCGTAGTGGGCGGCCCTGTGGGCGATAAAATTGGCCGGCGCTATGTGATCTGGTTCTCAATCCTCGGCGTCGCCCCGTTTACGCTTATTCTTCCTCATGTAGGCTATTACGGCACCATTTTTCTCACCATTATTATCGGGCTTGTGATCGCGTCTGCCTTTTCAGCAATTGTTGTCTACGCGCAAGAACTCGTCCCCGGACGCACCGGAATGATCGCGGGACTCTTCTTTGGCTTTATGTTCGGAATGAGCGGTATTGCCGCCGCCCTTTTAGGACTCATGGCGGACAAAACAAGCCTCCAATCGGTCTTCATTTTCTGCTCATTTTTACCCCTTTTAGGCATGCTCACCCTCTTTTTGCCTAAAATTGAGTCAATCGATTCAGGCCATTAATTTTACTTAAGCGCTATTTAAGATTATTTCGTTTAATTATCCCGCCGAAAAGTGAATAAAAAACTTTTTGAGATCCCCCATTAGAATGGGGGATTTTTCATTTTACCGTATCATAAAATGTATCCTCTTTTTTCCCTTTCCCATCTCTATTTCATCTCCATTTTTATGCTCGTCTTTGTGCTCATTTTAGGGTAAATCGAGCATAAATGCGCCCTATAAAACGAAAAATACACCCCGAAAATTTGACAGGTCCGAAAATACAGGTTAGGGTGGTATACGTTTTTTCATTGCGTAAAAAACAGACTCAAAATTAATTGAAAATAAAGAGAAATTTAGAGCTTTAAGTTTGAGAGATCAACCCGAGACATAGCGCATTTATAGCGTCTTCTTAGTCAGTTTTTGCTTTGTACAGCAAATTGTCTCGATGTAAATATGGATTTTTTGAGCCACCCTTCGGCTCGTTGATCGGAAGCTCGTTAGATAAAGTTGATCTGGCATGGCGTTTTTGTGTGTTTACATGTTAGTTGCCAGCCCATTTATGGATCAACTCAAAAAGGATAATTATACAGATTATGAGTAAATTAGAAGTCAAAGATTTGTCCCTTATTTATGGCTCAAATCGAAGACAGGCGATGAAGATGCTTGAAAATGGAGCATCGAAAGACGAAATTCTGCAAAAGACACGCAGTGTTGTTGCAGTAAACCATGCAAATTTCAGCATTAATGATGGCGAGATCTTTGTAATCATGGGGCTTTCCGGAAGTGGAAAATCCTCCCTATTGCGCTGTTTAAATATGCTTAATATCCCAACCGCGGGCGAAATCCTAGTGGATGGTGAAGATATCACCAAGCTCGATAAAAAGGGACTTTTAGAGGTTCGTCGCCAAAAAATTGGAATGGTCTTCCAACATTTTGCCCTTCTGCCCCACAAGACGATTTTAGATAACGTGGCGTTTGGGCTTGAGATTCAAAATTTACCGCTTAAAGAGCGCCATGAAAAAGCCCGTGAAGTGCTTGATATGGTCGGTCTTAGCGAATATGCAGACTCCTACCCCAGCCAATTAAGTGGCGGGATGCAGCAGCGCGTCGGGATTGCTCGTGCGATCGCGAACGACTCTGAAATCTTACTGATGGACGAGGCATTTAGTGCGCTTGACCCCTTAATCCGCTCACAAATGCAAGATGAGCTGATTGAAATTCAACAAAAATTAAAGAAAACCATTGTCTTTATCACGCACGACTTAGATGAGGCGTTAAAGCTTGGTGATACCATCGCGATTATGAAAGATGGTGTGATTGTTCAGCAAGATACCTCGGAAAATATCCTATTAAATCCTGCGAATGATTATGTAAAATCCTTTATCGATGAGGTGGATTCCACTAAGGTGATTACTGCTGCGGGGCTGATGAAACCCTTCAAACAGCGAATTCGCCTTGATAAAGATGGCCCTGCGAATGCGGTGCGCCAGATGGAACGCTTTAACCATCACTTTTTGCCGATGGTCGATAATATGAACCGCTTCCAAGGTTATATTCGCCTTAAAGATGCGCGCCGATTATTAGAGGAAGGAAAACGCGATTTAACGCCAGTCCTTCTTAATATCCCGCACGTGTCAAGTGATACGCCACTTTCGGAAACCTTACCGCTCTTTGCGCACCACACCTACCCCATCGCCGTGCTTGATGAACGCGATCGCCCTGTGGGTTATCTCCGCTATATCAGCGTGGTTGAGATGATGGCAGGCAGTGACGATCAAACCGTGATCGACGCGAAGCTATTTGGTAAATCGTTAGAGAAAGGAGCGTAATCCATGACTATTCAATTAGGTAAATATGTCGAACAATTTGTCGACTGGTTATCGCAAGTGGGTCGCCCATTTTTTGACCAGATCGCCATTATGATCGGCAACTCGATTCATTTTTTCGAATCATTTTTAAGTAAAATTCATCCGGTTTTATTCGCGGTGATTATTGCGCTACTCGCATTTTTCGCGATCACGAAGAGTTTTACCAATATTAAAATCACCCGCAATAATGCCAAAGAACGTTTAGGGCTTCCGCTCTTTATCTTCTTGGGATTAATGCTCGTCAACGGCATGGGCTTTTGGAGCCACCTCATCAGTACGTTGGTACTGGTATTGGTCTCGACCATCATTATTTTAATGATCGGGATTCCCCTTGGAATCTGGTGTGCTCGCAATAAACGCGTTGAAGCGATTGTGCGCCCTCTACTGGACTTTATGCAGACGATGCCGGCATTCGTATACCTTATTCCTGCGATCCTCTTCTTCTCCGTTGGGGACGTACCTGGGGTAATTGCAACAGTGATCTTCTCGCTTCCGCCTGCGGTTCGTATGACCTCGCTCGGAATTAATGAAGTGCCAAAAGAGATTGTGGAAGCCTCGGTCGCGTTCGGCTGTACCGGTCGCCAAACCCTCTTTAAAGTGCAAATTCCGCTTGCGATGCCAACGATTTTAGCCGGGGTAAACCAAACCATTATGCTCGCCCTTTCAATGGTGGTGATCTGTTCGATGGTAGGCGCTGGCGGTCTTGGTGAAAGTGTTTACCAAGGAATTCAGCAAGCCGATATGGCACTCGGATTTGAAGCCGGTCTTTCAATCGTAATCCTTGCGATTATCTTAGACCGCATTACCCAAGCCATTGGTAAAAACGGTAATCAAATCGCAGAATAATTCACAGACACAAACAGACAATGCGTCGCAATTAATCGAAATTAATCGAAGTTAATTATTAGTGAGCCTTTGACGACCGATACCGGTCAACCCTTTAGGAGTGATTCCTCAAAGGCTCTCGCTTCACACCTGAAGCCTCGTAAATTGCGCACTTTATCATCAAATTTAGCAGTTTTATTGTGACATTTTAGATATTAATTTAATTCAATAGAAAGGAATATTTAATGAAGAAACTTTTATCCATGGCGGTACTCGGTCTTGGTCTACTCGTTGCAGGCTGTAGCGATACTACACAAGGGGCAGACGGGAAAGAATCTGTGTCGATCCTCTACCCAAGCTGGGCGGAAGGCGTTGCGATGACCCACTTTGCTGATGTTGTTTTAACCGCTCACGATGTGGATGTCACCACAACCCTAATCGAACCGGGCCCGCTCTATGCATCACTTGCAAAAGGCGATGCCGATCTCTATTTAGACGCATGGTTACCGAACACTCACTTTGATTATTGGGAGCGCTTTGGTAAAGATCTCGATAAATTAAGCGTCGTATTTGATGATGCGAGTACCGGTTTAGTGGTGCCTGATTATGTTGAGATCGATTCAATCGATGAACTTAACGACAATGTTGAGATGTTTGGCGGAAAAATCTACGGCATCGGTTCAGGTGCGGGGATTCACACCAACACCATTAAAGCGATCGATGTTTATGGGTTAGATTACGAGCAAATTACCTCAAGTGAGAGCTCAATGATGGCCGAACTTCGCCGCGCGATTAACGCTAAAGAGCCGGTCATCGTAACCGGTTGGAAACCTCATTACAAATGGGACCTCTATGATCTTAAAATGTTAGAAGACCCAAAATCAGTCTATGAAATTGACGAAATTAACATCCTTTCGCGTAAAGGTTTTAAAGAAGATAAACCGGCGCTTGCAGTCTTCTTCCAAAACTTCGAACTTGATTCAGACAAACTCCATGAGCTGATGGGAATGGTGCGTAAAGCGGACCAAGAATCAAACGATCCGAAAAAAGGCGCAGCAGAATTTTATGAGAAATATAAAACCACCATCGATGGCTGGTTTAACTCATAATTTCTCCCGCAACACTCATGAATAATGCATGAGGCTTAGGCGGTTAATCCGCCACAGAGACGTATTTAAGGCCATCGTGATGATGGCCTTTTTTTGAATTTAAATTTTCCAACCATAGGTGATGTTATGAAAAAGTTAATCTCTCTTATGATGCTCTCCTTCTTAGTCTTGATGGGATGCAGTGACACCACGCAGGAGACTCACGGCAATGATAAAGCACTCCATCTTGTCTACCCTGATGGCGTTGAGGCGATTGCGATCTCAACTTTAAGCAAAATCTTGCTTGAAGAGCACGGTTATGGCCCGGTTGAAACGACTTATTTAGAGGTCGGGCTGCTTTGGGCGGCGCTCTCAAAGGGCGATGTGGATCTCTATATGGACGCGTGGCTCCCCTTCACTCAAGAGAGTTATTGGGATAAATATGGCGCGAAACTGGAGGCAATTGGCGTTCTTTTTGATCATGGCACCACCGGATTTGTCGTTCCAAGTTATACGCCAATCAATTCCATTCTTGAGCTTAACGATAATGTGGCACTCTTTGATGGGAAAATCTACGGACTTGGCGCCGGTTCGGGCACCAACAAAAAGACCAACGAACTGATCGAAATTTATGGGCTCAATTACACTCAGCTCAATACTTCAGAAAGCGCAATGATGGCAGAACTTCGCCGTGCAATTAATAGTAGAGAACATGTAATTATCACCGGTTGGACGCCCCACTATAAATGGAATAAATACGATCTTAAAATGCTCGATGATCCGAAAAAGGTCTTCCCCATTGATCGAATTGAAATTATCGGACGAAACGGCTTTTCAGACGATCACCCCGAGCTTGCTAAGATTTTACCCAATTTTAAACTCTCCATCGATGAGCTCAATGAGCTGATCGATATTATTCACGAAGAAACGACTAAAGACCCCAATTACAGTGGCGCGATGAAGTTTTATAAAAAGCATCAAGAGAAACTCGATGCGATCTTTATTTAACTGACCCATCACGATACACCACTCCACAACAATAATAACCCCCTATCACCAAAGGATATTTTATGGGCATTAACCGATTATTACTCACCATTATTATGGGATTTTCCCTGCTCTTAACGGCATGCAGCGATATGAATCAATCCACCGAAGCCGATAACCCTACCATCCGCATGGTCTACCCTGATGGTGCAGAAGCCGTTGCACTCACCTCGCTGACGGAAGTGGTGTTAAACGAACACGGCTACACCAATGTTGAAACCACCTACCTTGAGCTAGGCCTCCTCTATGCCTCACTTTCCGACGGTGGCGCCGATATTTTTGTCGATGCGTGGCTCCCCCATACTCAGAAAAAATATTGGGAGCGCTACGGCGATTCGATCGATATTCTTGGCGTTGTGTTTGATGATGCGAGCACGGGCCTTGTTGTACCTAACTATCTGCCGATTAACTCCATTGATGAGCTTCCTCAATATGAAGCGGCGATGGCGGGAAAAATATATGGCATTGGCACAGGATCAGGCATTTACGCGGGCACCGAACGCGCCATTGAAGCCTATAATCTTAACTTTGAGCAAGTGGCCTCATCGGAAAGCGCGATGGTTACCGAATTAAAACGCGCGATCTCATCGGAAGAGCCGATTGTCATTACCGGGTGGAAACCTCATTATAAATGGGCGCAGCACGAGATTAAAATGTTAGAAGACCCCAAAGGGATCTACCCCATTGACGAGATGGTCGTTGTCGCGCGGAAAGGTTTTAAAGAAGAGTTTCCGGAAATTAGCACCTTTTTAGCGCAATTTAATTTTAATAGCGCTGAACTTAGCGAGCTGATTAACTTAATTGCCGAAAATCCCCGCCACCCGAAAGTAGGCGCTTATGAATTTTATAAACGTCACCAAGAAAGACTCGATGCGGCGTTCAGAGCTTCCCCATAACGTTTAGGCTAAGACTCAGAATCAGAACCATAAACAATTTAAATCAATACAAAAAGACTACAAAATGCGGGACCTGCAATGAAGCAAATGCCGGTCGCGCCAGTTCTTTTTGTAAACTTTGGCTAAAAATATTAATATGAACAATCAATGAGTTATTTTTTTTAACCTTGATTGAGATCTATTAATCTCCTATAGTCTCTATGGCTATCCGCTTTGCGGACCCAAAGAACTATAGATACTATCTAATTAATTGGCTTATTCAAATTTAAAGGAGACGAACTATGCCCTTTACATTACCTAACTTACCTTATGCAATCGATGCACTTGAGCCACATATCTCTAAAGAAACTTTAGAATATCATCACGGCAAGCATCACCAAAACTACGTGAACACATTAAACTCGTTAATCGTTGGCACTGAGTTTGAAACTATGTCTCTTGAAGAGATCATCCTTAAATCAAAAGGCGGTATCTTCAACAACGCAGCACAAGTTTGGAACCACACATTCTACTGGGAATCACTTGCGCCTCAAAAAGGTGGCGAGCCAACCGGTAAAATCGCTGAAATGATCAACGCTAAATGGGGCGATTTCAAATCATTCCAAACGGCATTCAACGAATGTGCAACGACCACTTTCGGTTCAGGTTGGGCATGGCTTGTATTAAACAAAGCGGGCGAACTTGAATTAATGTCTACCTCAAACGCAGGTTGCCCATTAACAGAAGGCGTAACACCGCTTTTAACCTGTGACGTTTGGGAACACGCATACTACATCGACTTCCGTAACAGCCGCCCTAACTACTTAGCATCATACTGGGTGCTTGTAAACTGGGACAAAGTAAACGAGCGCGTAGCGTAAGTTTAACGGTTCCATATTTAGAGATGATTCAATAAAATTCTCTAAGAAGCGATATTGATAAAGCCATCGGCGACTGCTTTAATTTGAAGCGTTACCGGTGGCTTTTTTATTGCCCTACTCTTTTCCTACTACTTATAAGCGATTATTAATTACCACGCCATCAAATCGCTGGCGAGATAGACCATGATCGGAATGGTGATGAGCGATAAAAGCACCGACACAATCGTCATCGCCGTACCAAAATTGACATCGGCATCATAGCGCTGGAAAAGCACCGAAGCGAGCGTTAAGGTTGGCATGGTCGCTTGAATGATAATCACCTTCGCCACGAGAGAATCGATCGGGAGCATCAGTAAAATACCGAGCACTCCTAGCGGAAAAACAACAATTTTAAAAATAATCCCAAAACTTAAGCGCCCAACTTTAAGGGTGCGGAGCTTATGCCAAAGATCGGGCACTAAAAGCCCGATATAGATCATCCCCAAAGGACTTGCGATCGCCGCAAGCGTTTTGGTTAATTGCTTTAAAAAGTCCGGCGCTTCAAACTGCAATAATCCAAGCGTCATCCCGGTCACTATCGCCATCATTGGGATATTGATCATCGCACGGAGGGATTTTAACGAAAAAGTCTGCCCCGATTGAAGCAGAAAGACCGCCACAGTCCACATCACAAAATCTAGCCCCGCATCAAAAACGGCCGCTAACAACGCCCCTTTCGCGCCCAGTAAAATCGCACAGAGCGGAATCCCGATAAAGGCTGTATTCCCAAGCGTTGCAGTGATCGCAATCTCATTCGCGGCCGCTTTCGGCACACCGCGCAATCTCGCAATCGAGCGAGCAATCACAATCCCGGTAATATTGAGCGCAACCGATAAGCCAAAAGTTAAAAACACCAGCGTTAATAGATCCGAATCGAGCTCAAAATTAAAAATACTCGCCAAAATAATCGAGGGTAATCCGATATTAACAATCAACGTAATCAGCATGCGCTGCACATCTGGTGTGAATGCATAATTGCGACGCAAAAGCGTCCCGATCAAAACCATCACCCCCATGATTGACACGGAGGAAAGTGTTGTAAGAAAAATCATGTTATCTCTCTGCCAAATACGCTATCTATCTAATCCATATCGATTATGCACTTGATAATCGATACCACTTTCGCTAAACGCCCAATTTTATCGCGCCTCTTAACGTTCCTTTATATATATTCTGTTACACTTGTAAACAGAATACTTGATTCCTCACTGTAAGCTATTTGCTTGACTTTGCACAGGGTTTGACAAAAAATATACCGATAAAAATTATTAAACGCATAAGCGAACATAATTCAAAACGGATTTTTTGAATTATTCTACTTAATCAAGTAATAACCCCGTAGAACAATCTATGGCTATTGCAAAAGGACTTTCATCATGAATATCAATGCCTACCCTTTACGATTCAAGGCAAATCGGTATCATCGATTAATTATTATTTTTATCTCTGTAGGTTTATTGTCTTTTATCCCTGTATTTCCGATTGTCGACTATCTGTATCCTGAATCGGAATTGGAATTGGAATCTTATTGGTTCATCTTTTTTGCAACAATGATCTGTATCTCCCCATTCTTCTTACTTGCACTTATTTTTTATGGACTCACTTTTGTAAGTGGAAAATCTGTATATATTATCCATAAAGATTGTTTTTGCATAAAAAACTCTCGGAGCAAAGCCCTTAATAGATGTTACCCTTTTGAATCCTTTGTATTTATCGATCGTTCATATCGTGAAGAATTCTCATTCTTCTTTCAACTCCAACTCCCCATTTTTGATGCCTACCTTGAGGTGAATCGCCTCACTAAACCTGAGATGAAAGAGACCCTCCACGTCCAATTAAGCGAGCACAAATATCAGGTGTTTATCAAGGCGCTCACCGCTACTTATGAGAGTTACGTGAAAGAGAATGAAAATCATAGCGAGATTTTAGAAGCGCTTTTAAAAGTCAAAGCCTCTTAGCCGTTCACAAGCCCTACAATGTAGCTTATAATGGGCAATTCAATTTAACTAACCTTTACTCTGAAACGAGCCAATTGTATGCGCAATCAACGAAATCTTATTGTGAGCTTTTTTCTTCTTTTAATCATTGCTGTCGGTGTGATGGCCTATAAAATGGTGCAACCGATTGAGGAAAAAGTTGTCACTTCTCGTCAAGGCGTGGTAACGATGATGCTCGATAGCTCGTTTAATGATATCTATTCCGCAAAGCGCTCTCCCGAAGGGACGCTCCTCCTTGAACAGTCGTCCAAACATGGGATGACTGTTCTTGTAAGTAGCGCGATTTTACCGAAAGCCGATCGAACAAAAACCTTAGCCGACCATCAAAAAGAGATTGAAGAGGAACTCGGAAGTCGCGGAATTTTACGCTCCATTGAACTCCGTGAAGATCATCTTCACTATGTGATGCAAGCTGATGCCGATAAAATTTCCACCTGCGATCTCTATCTTGATGATGGAAAAATGGTGGTTCTCTCGGTGGTCAGCCGTGAAAACAAGGATCAATCTGAATTAATCAATGCGATTATGAGCTCAGCGCGGTATAATTTTAGTCTCATTCGTTAATTAATCGGACTTCTGGACTTTCCCATGGCGCGTCTTTTTCTCATTATCTTTCTTGGCACTCTGCTGGCGATGGCTTTTTGGCCCACCGAGCCTTCATCGCATCGTCCCCATGTAGAGATTATCAAAAGTGACGCGCCGGTTGATACCTCTCATGCGCCAAAATTTGATCGTGAGTTTCAACCGCAGGAGACGCTCCTTGATTATCCCGGCACCTATCGTGCCTATCTCCCCTGCGCAAATTGTGAAGCCACCGAAATTACCCTTACGCTTCGCCCTGATCGCACCTTTAGCCGCACCATTATTCAAGTGGGGCTTCCGGATGGCACTTACGGCGATGAGGGAGACTTTAGCTGGGATGAGACCGGCACGCGCATTATCCTAAACGTCGATGCGAACACAAAATATCTCTACCATAACGATAAACTCTATCAACTGGGTCCTGACGGCACTCAATGCATGAATATTCAAGGGAAAGATTTCGTCTACGAGCGCATTTAAAGTACCGTTCATAACGAACGCTTAAATCGAACAAGCTATCATGCCATTTATCTTACAAGCCATTGATTCTACTCAGATAAAGCATTTCACAAAGTATTGATTTCGTGGTATTAATTAAAGATCACGTTCTTTAATTTTGTCTTGGGAGTCTTATCGCTTTGCCGACACGTCAACTCAGTATTACGCTTCTCAATCACACCGATCACGATGCCGAATACCTTGGGCAGCGCCACTGTTTGCGTCTCAATTATGATGATACGGTACTACAAGAGGCCAAAAAAAACGAACGGGTTACTCTTTCGCTTGATCTCCCTGAAAGCTCTTTTACCCAGCGCATGCTCCCACTTTTTGAAGCGCTATATGCCACTCACACATCAGCCCTGCCGCTCCCTTCTAAACGCGCTGTAGATCCCGATTATGATGAAACCCTACTAACCGCCTATTATCACCTTCTTGAGCACGATCCAAAGCGTTTTTTAAAACTGCTGGGCGATGTACTCATTAAAGCGATCTTAATGCCGGAGATGACGCCCAAACAGAAGAGCAATTGGCAAGAGCCCTTTTTGATGATCTATGAGCTCACCAATATTCGCCTCTATCGTAAACAGACCTACATTGAAGCAAACGGCCTCTTTATCACCCGTGAAACGGACTCGCTTGACTCTTTTATACTAAAAAAGAGTGTACTCGATTATGCGGCGCTACAAGCGAAACTGATTGCCGCCTTCACGGAGCGCAATCCGGAGCTTAATTTACGCAATCTTCCAATCTTATCGGTTTCAGATGGCATTGTTGTATTACAAAATGCATTTTGGAGCTATCAAAAGAGCAATAATGGCATTCGTTTTACCCGCCAACAAGATGGGGTAACGGTATTGGTGGATCATTATTTTACCTTTCCACACTGCTTTACCCTCAATCGGCTCTTTGATTATTACTACTCGCAGATGCTTAATATTTCACGTAAAGCTCTCCTACGCGCTCTCAATGAACTTATTTTAGATCAAACAATTCGCTATTTAGGCTACGGAATGTACCAAGCGATGGGAAAAGCTTTGCCCAAACCATAGACACTTAGGTTCATCTTGTTATAATCAAATGATATCTATTTATATAAATCATTATCTAAAAAGGTAAATAAATTATTATGTCAGACAAATTAGCCCCCTTTCGTGATCACGAAGCGATTACTCACACGATGCTGGAATATCTATTTTATGATGAAAGCATTGATGATATCGGCGAGACCCCGAATGATGTTGGGTATACGCTCGCAGATATTACCTCTGTAACCGAGGCGCTCGATGCCTATATCGATGCGCTAGGTGAAGCCGATGAGAATGAAGGAAAGATCCGTACAGCCATTGAAGTTGCAGTGCTTGCGCTCAATGATGTAAACAAAAGCTGTGGATATGCCTTAATTGAAACGATCGAGCGTGAAAATATCGTCGAGTTTATGACGGACGCGGCCGTTGCCGCGGGCCTTGCCATCGAAGACGGTGAAGATATTACCGAAGATTTCCGCGAGTGGTAAATCAATCACCATAAGCAGTCACAATAAGACCTCAGCTAGAGGGCGCTTCTAATTCAAAGCTCTATTGATCTATTGACTTAAAAACAGATAATAGGGCTTTTTCTTTGCCTAGAATCTAAGCGATAAAAAGCCTAGGAGCGAACGAGTTTACATCAGTTGTATACTCGCCACTTCTAGGCCTTCTTTATGGGTCACGATCAATGATTAATAATCGATGACCTAAGTGATAATTACCTTACTCGATAATTAAGAGTAGATCTTGTGATTCCACTGCATCACCGGATGCCACAGAGACCTCTTTTACAATCCCGCCAATTTCTGTACGGAGCGTTGTTTCCATCTTCATCGCTTCAAGAGTAATGACCGCATCGCCCTCTTTGACGATATCACCGACTTCGACGTGGATCTTACCGACAACCCCTGGCATCATCGCCGCGATTTGGCGTTTATTGCCCGCTTCCGCTTTCGGACGCTTCTTCTCTTGCGATTGAAGCCCCGCTTTCGGAACACTAATCACACGGGTTTCACCGTTGAGCTCAAAGAATACTGAACAGTTTCCACCGCGATCAGGACTTGAGATCGCCATCAATTTCACTAAGATATCTTTTCCGCGCTCAAGCTCAATACTCACATATTGATCTTTCTCTAATCCGTAGAAATAGGGTTTTGTTGGAATCGTCGATACCTCGCCAAACTCTTTTTGGAATTTGATGAAATCTTTAAATACCGCAGGATACATCAAGTAAGAGGCTAAATAGTTATCATCAATCTCGATCTCAAGCTCAGCGCTTAATTCCTCACGGACTTTCTCAAGATCTACCGGTGGCAAATGCGCGCCCGGACGGCCGTGAATTGGCTCTTCACCTTGCAATACTTTGGCGGTGATATCCTCTGGAAATCCGCCCATTGGAATACCGAGCTCCCCTTTTAAAAGACCGACCACCGATTGCGGGAATGCGATCTCTTTATCTGGATTTAAGACATCCTCTTTCGAGATCTCTTGGGTCACCATCATTAGCGCCATATCACCAACCACTTTCGAGCTTGGCGTTACTTTTACGATATCCCCAAGCAATTGGTTTACATCCGCATAAGCCGATGCAATATCGCTCCAACGTGCTTCTAAGCCCATACTGCGCGCTTGTTCACGTAGGTTAGTATACTGCCCACCGGGCATTTCGTGACGATAAACGTCTGACGTTCCCGCCTTCATATCCGATGAGAATGGCGCATAGAGCGAACGCACCCCTTCAAAATAGGTGGAGATTTTATTAACCGAATCGAGCGAAATCGAAGATTCTTTTTCAGTGCCTTTCAGCGCGTTAATAATTGATCCCATCGACGGTTGGCTTGTTAGCCCTGAAAGGCTATCAACCGCAGTATCTACCGCATCAACGCCTGCTTCAATCGCCGCTAAAATGCTCGCTGATGCGATGCCTGACGTATCATGAGTATGGAAGTGAATTGGTAAACCCACCTCTTCTTTAAGCGCTTTAACCAGTGCCGATGCTGCGCGAGGACGACAAATCCCCGCCATATCTTTAATGCCAATAATATGAGCGCCCGCTTTCTCAAGTTTTTTCGCAAGATCCACATAATATTGGAGCTGATATTTCGGACGTGATGCGTCAAACAGATCGGCGGTATAACAGATAGTCCCTTCACAAAGCTTACCAGCTTCAATTACCGAATCCATAGATACGCGCATATTTTCAACGATATTGAGTGAGTCAAATACGCGGAATAGATCGATGCCATTCTCGGCCGCTTGTTTCACAAAATGTTGAATCACGTTATCGGGATAGCTGGTATAGCCCACGCCATTTACCCCACGCAGGAGCATTTGGAACAGAGTATTGGGCATCATTTGACGCAATTTTTGCAGACGATCCCACGGATCTTCATTTAAAAAGCGCATCGAGACGTCAAACGTTGCACCACCCCAGCACTCAACGGAAAAGAGCGATGGCATCAATTTCTCATAATAAGGCGCGATCTCCCACAGGTCATTGGAGCGCATACGCGTTGCAAAGAGCGATTGGTGCGCATCACGCATGGAGGTATCGGTAATGAGCACCTCTTTTTGATCGAGCATCCATTTTGAAAAACCGTCCGCCCCGAGCTCAATTAAACGCTCGCGCGATCCCTTCACCTCTTCATTCACAATGATCTGTTTTGGTGTCGGTGCCGGTAAAATTGGTTTAATAAAATGTTTTGGAATCTCACGGCCTTCGAGCTCAGGATTCCCGTTAACCGCCACTTCCCCAAGGAAATTGAGCATTTTGCTCGCGCGGTCACGATTGACCCTAAAGTCAAATAACTCAGGCGTCTCATCAATAAATTTCGTGGTGTATTCGCCGTGGAGGAATTTCGGGTGATTGATCACATTTTCAACAAAGAGCAGATTCGTTGAAACCCCACGGATTCTAAATTCACGCAGCGCACGATCCATACGATGAATCGACTCTTCCACTGTGCTGCCCCATGTGGTCACTTTCACTAAAAGCGAGTCGTAATATGGCGAAATCACCGCGCCTGAATAAGCCGTACCCCCGTCGAGACGAATCCCGAAGCCCGCAGGCGAACGGTAGGCAATGATCGTTCCATTATCGGGAACAAAGTTATTTTGCGGATCTTCCGTTGTGACTCGGCATTGAAGCGCAAAGCCTGAGAGTTTAATCTCCTCTTGCTTTGGCACATCCATGGAATCGGTGCCAATTTCTGCCCCTTCTGCCACTTGAATTTGCGCTTTTACAATATCAATTCCGGTTACTTGTTCGGTCACCGTATGCTCAACCTGAATGCGCGGATTCACCTCAATAAAGTAAAATTTATTGGTCTCTGAATCGAGTAGGAACTCAACGGTTCCCGCATTGGTATAGTTCGCTTTTTTACCGAGCTGAATCGCACTTTGGCAGAGCGCTTCACGGGTTTCATCAGAGAGATAAGGCGCTGGCGCACGCTCAACCACTTTTTGGTGACGACGCTGCACCGAGCAGTCCCGCTCAAACAGATGAACAATGTTGCCGTGTAAGTCGCCAAGGAGCTGAACTTCAACGTGACGGGCGTGAACGATCATCTTCTCAAAATAGACCTCATCGCTCCCAAACGCCGCAAGGGATTCACGACGCGCCTCTTCAACGCAAGTTTCAAGCTCAGCATCACTAAAGATCGCGCGCATCCCGCGTCCGCCACCACCCCAGCTTGCTTTAAGCATCACAGGATAGCCGATCTCGTTTGCAATTTTGCGAATCTCATCCATCTCATAAGGCAGCGAGCTTGAAGCGGGAATCACCGGCACATCGGCTGAAATCGCCAAATTACGCGCCGCAATTTTATTACCTAAACTCTCTAAAACCTGAATGGATGGCCCGATAAAGACAATGTCATTATCCAAACACGCCTGAGCGAGCTTTGGATTTTCTGCCAAGAAACCGTACCCGGGATGGATCGCATCCGCGCCGGTCTCTTTTGCGATACGGATAATATCATCGATGTCGAGATACGCTTCAAGCGGACGTTTGCCTTTTCCTACGATATAGCTCTCATCTGCTCTGAAACGATGGGTCGAACGCTTGTCTTGCTCCGCATAGATCGCCACGGTTTTGATCTCCATCTCTGACGCTGCGCGTAAGATACGAAGCGCAATCTCTGAACGGTTGGCAACTAACAGCTTCTTAATTTTTCTGACATCGTAAGCATCTGGTGACATTTGTAATGTTTCCTCCGGATATGATTATTTCTTATAATTTATTTATGTTTTTATTGAGTTCAACTATGAACTTCTTTTATATATAGCAGTCAGTCCCCCAAATGTCACCACTTAATCACCCTATTTGCCTATAAATCAGCTAAAATGGAGGGGCAATCAAAGCAAAACGATGACTTTTGAATAAAGACTACACAATTACTACACGACGATTCTACTACTAATACGCCTATGAGCAAAACTAATTTTACCTATCGCTATACTGATGCCGGTCGAGAAACCATTTTCCCATCGCCCGATTATGAGCATGAAAAGACGCTTCCGAACCTGCGTTATATTTCGGTGATGGTCTGGAATATCTTCAAACAGCAGCGGCTTGACTGGTTAACTCTTTTGGAAGAACACGCCAAACAGCGCCATTTTGTACTCCTGCAAGAAGCCCATTCCACCCAAAATTTAATTGATTTTGCCACACGAAATTTTTTAGTGGCCGACCAAGTGCCCGCCATTGAACTTCCCAATATGACCTCTGGCGTCATGACCTTATCAAAAGTCCAACCAGTCTATTGCAAGGCATTTCGTAAAAATGAGCCCTTTTTGCGCCTCCCAAAATCCGCACTAATTACCCTTTATCAGATGCATGATGGACGCTATTTAATGGTGATTAATGTGCATGCGGTCAATTTTAGCCTGGGCGTTGGCATCTATCGCGAGCAGATTAAATCCTTTGCGGAACATGTGATGAATCATAATGGTCCGGTGATTTTTGCCGGCGATTTTAATACTTGGAGCCGTGCGCGCCTGCATCTTCTCTATCAATTTACCCGTCGCATGGGCTTAAGACCGGTGCGATTTGATAATGATGAGCGTAAAAATGTCTTTAAACATCCGCTCGATTTTATCTTTTATCGTGGGCTCGAGGTACATTCTTCTGAGGTGATTCGCACGGACGCATCGGATCATAATCCACTCGTTGTCACCTTTAAAGTTCAAGACTCAGAACAAGCGCTCTCCTCATCCACTGCATAACGAGCATAACGATTTTGTCATACACTTAATGTAAAGATAAGAAAATATATTGGCGTAAATCCCGCTAAAATTGCCTAATTAAGCATCAACCTGGCACGTAAGATGTTTATTAATAGTGCGGTTTACGCTAACATGAATAGATAATTAACAATCAATATTAAACAATAATTCACAAAACATTTACGTTTTTATCACTGATTAAACTTTGCTGACATCAGCGAACCTATTTGATATCGAGGTCAAATATGCAACAAGGCAAAAATAGAAAACTCTTCCTAGGTGGCGCCGCCATTGCGCTCATTATCGCGCTCACCGCAAGCTATCTGCTCCAGCGCGACGACATGAAAGGATTCATCAAAAGTAACGGTCGCATCGAAGTTACCCCCTTAGATATCTCCACGAAACTCCCTGGCCGGATTGAGACCATTTTGGCCGATGAAGGGGATTATGTGGAAGCGGGACAAGTCGTTGCGGTAATGCAGCTCGACTCCCTTGAGGCACAACTTGAAGAGGCAAAAGCCTATTTTCAACAAGCGAAACACAATGCCGATTCCGCAAAAGCGATGGTAGCTGCGCGCATGAGCGATAAAGAAGCTGCTGAAGCGGCGGTGTCTGCAAAAGAGAGCCAACTTTATGCGGCTGAGCGCAAAATGACACGTATTGAAACGCTCGTCAAAAAAGGCGCCACCACCGAACAAGAATTTGATGACCAAGAGGCCTATACGCGCGTTCTCAAATCGGAAATCGCCACCGCGAAATCAAAAGTTCTCGCAGCGCAAGCTGCTGTTGATGCGGCTAAAGCACAATCCGTTGCCGCTGAATCACAAGTCTTAGCGGCGCAAGCGACCATCAATCGCGTAAATGCCGATATTAAAGACAGTAAACTTGTCGCGCCGGTAAAAGGCCGCATTCAATACCGCATCTCTGAGCCCGGTGAAGTCTTAGGCGCTGGCGGTAAGGTGCTCAACCTTCTTGATCTATCGAAAGTTCATATGACCTTCTTCCTCCCCACTCAATACACCGGTTTACTCGTTGAAGGGGAAAACGATGGTACCGAAGTGCGCATTATTTTAGACGTAGCTCCAGAATATGTAATCCCGGCGCGTGTAACCTTTGTCTCGCCCGAAGCGCAATTTACCCCAAAAACCGTTGAAACTGAAGATGAGCGCCAGAAACTGATGTACCGCGTAAAAGCGAAAGTCGATCCACGCCTTCTTGAGCGTTATCGTAAATATATTAAAACCGGCGTCACCGGCGAAGCCTACATCAAAGCCGATCCCAATGCCGAGTGGCCTGAACGCTTTGCCGTCACTCTTCTCGATGAGATTGAAGCAAACAACGCAAGTGCCGATACAGCCAAAAAATAGAGTCCTCGGTACTGGGTACTTAGCATTTACCCCTTAGCACTCTACAAATCAGCATGGGAAAAAGGGCCCTTAATCCCCCCTATTTAGATAGGCATTAAGGGCGTAGGTTTACGAACAAGGAATCGATCGCGATGGTTAAAGAATCTGTTGTTTCAGTCAAAAATGTGACGTTAAAATATGGGGAGAATATCGCTCTTGATAATCTCTCCATCGATATTCCGAGCGGAATTGTCGTTGGCATGATTGGCCCCGATGGTGTCGGAAAATCGAGTCTGCTCTCGTTAATTGCCGGTGCCCGCGCGATTCAAACCGGAGAAGTGATCGTACTCGGCGGCGATATGGGTGAAAAATCTGTTCGCGATATTACCTGCCCACGCATCGCTTATATGCCGCAAGGCCTTGGGAAAAACCTCTATCCCACCCTTTCTGTAGAAGAAAACTTACAGTTTTTTGGCCGCCTCTTTGGGCACGATGCAAAAGAGCGTCGTGAGCGGATTGATGATCTTACTAAAAGTACTGGACTCTTCCCCTTCTTAGATCGTCCTGCTGGGAAACTCTCTGGTGGAATGAAGCAGAAACTTGGGCTCTGCTGCGCGCTAATTCACGACCCCGACCTGCTTATTTTGGACGAACCAACCACCGGTGTTGACCCGCTCGCACGTGCGCAATTTTGGGATCTGATCGATCGCATTCGTGAAGATCGCCCTGAGATGAGCGTCATTGTGGCCACCGCCTATATGGATGAAGCGGAACGCTTTAAGTGGCTGATTGCTATGGACGATGGTGAAATTCTCGCAACCGGCGCACCGAAAGAGCTGTTAGAACGTACCGAATCAGACAATCTTGAAGCGGCGTTTATTAAGCTCCTTCCCGAGGAAAAACGCATCGGCTATGAACCTGTGATCGTGCCGCCCCTTAATCTCGATAAAGATACTGCGATCGCCATTAAAGCGGAAGGATTAACCAAAAAGTTTGGCAATTTTACCGCCGTGAATAATGTCAGTTTTGAGATTCAAAAGGGCGAAATTTTTGGCTTTCTCGGCTCAAATGGCTGCGGTAAATCAACGACGATGAAGATGCTCACAGGTCTACTTCCTGTTTCTGAAGGAAAGGCGTGGCTCTTTGGGAAAGAGATCGATTCTAACGATATTAATACCCGTCGCCGCGTTGGCTATATGTCCCAAGCGTTCTCACTCTATAGCGAGCTGACCGTCTTTCAAAACTTAGAACTCCACGCCCGCCTTTTCCATGTAGCGCCTGAAGAGATGAGTGGCCGCATTGAGGAGATGGTGGAGCGCTTTGAGCTTGGCGATGTGCTCGATATGCTCCCGAATGACCTTCCACTTGGGATGCGTCAACGCTTATCCCTTGCCGTTGCGATGGTGCATAAACCCGAACTCTTAATTTTGGATGAACCCACCTCCGGCGTTGACCCGGTGGCGCGGGATAACTTTTGGCGTTTTCTCATTGAGCTCTCGCGAAATGATGGCGTCACCATCTTTATTTCCACCCACTTTATGAATGAGGCGCTCCGCTGTGATCGCATGTCGATGATGCATGCGGGCGAAGTACTCGACAGTGATACGCCGGAAAAACTGATTGAAAAACAAGGCACCGAGACGCTCGAAGAAGCGTTTATTAAGTACCTGCTTGATGCCGGTGCGGGCGATGATGAAGCAATGCCGAAAAAAGAGGGCCATCTTTTAGACGCGCCCACTGACACTGAAAATCAAACTCCTGAGGCCTTCCAACGTTTTAGTCTTCAGCGCCTTTTAAGTTATACCTGGCGTGAGGCCTTAGAGCTGCGTCGTGATCCGGTTCGTGCAACCTTAGCGCTCCTTGGATCGCTCATTTTAATGGTGACGATCGGCTATGGGATTACCCTCGATGTGGAAGATCTCCCCTACGCGATTTTAGACCGTGACCAAACAACATTGAGCCACAGTTATGCCAATAATATTTCTGGCTCCCGCTACTTTATCGAAAAAGATCCGATCCATAATTATGAGGAGCTCGACCGGCGCATGCGCAATACCGATATCGCCCTTGCCATCGAGATTCCGCCAAATTTTGCGCGAGATGTGGCCCGCGGGAATAATGTCGAAATCGGCGTTTGGATTGATGGCGCAATGCCTCAACGGGCGGAAACTATTCGCGGCTATGTCCAAGGGATGCACCAAGAGTGGCTGATGAGCGAGGCAAAATATCGCTATGGTTATGAGTTTAAACCGGCCTTTAATGTGGAGATGCGGTATCGCTATAACCCCGATGTGCGAAGCTTAACTGCCATTGTGCCAGCAGTGATTCCAATTATGCTGCTCCTCATTCCCGCGATGCTCACAGCGCTCTCGGTAGTGCGCGAAAAAGAGCTAGGCTCCATTATTAACCTCTATGTCACCCCCGTCAGTAAACTTGAATTTTTATTAGGGAAACAGGTGCCCTATATTATTATTTCGATGCTCAACTATTTCTTAATGGTAGGGCTTGCGATCTTCTATTTTGAAGTGCCGATGAAGGGCGGATTTTTCACCCTGACGATCATCACCTTCTTCTTCTGTATCTTTTCAACGGGCTTTGGGCTCTTTGCTTCAACGCTAACGAAAAGCCAGATCGGCGCAATGTTCTTTACCATTATCGGCACGCTTATTCCCGCAATCCAATTTGCCGGAATGCTCAACCCCGTCTCGGCACTTGATGGATTTGGCCGGGTGATTGGTGAGATCTACCCCGCCTCCCATATGCTCACTGCAACTCGCGGCGTCTTTAGTAAAGCGCTCTATCTCAACGATCTCTCAAGCGAGCTTATGATCTTGATGATTACCGCGCCGATTATCGTCCTTTGCAGCGTAATGCTTCTTAAAAAACAGGATTCCTAAAATGATTATGCGTAAAATTTCCAATATCTATTTTTTAGGCATCAAAGAGCTTTGGAGCCTGATTCGTGATCCTGTATTACTGGTCTTGATCGCCTTTACCTTCACCGTTTCGGTCTATACCGCGGCCACAGCTGTACCTGATGGGCTGCAAAATGCGAGTATTGCCGTTGTTGATGAAGATCGTTCCACTTTATCAGAACGCATTCAAACCGCCTTCTATCCGCCCCAATTTACACCGCCAAAAGAGATTACTTTGAGTGAAATGGATCATGGCATGGACAAAGGGGCCTACACCTTTGTCATGAACATTCCACCCTATTTTCAAAAAGATGTGCTTGGTGGCCGTTATCCAACACTGCAACTCAACATTGATGCAACGCGCATGACGCAAGCCTTTACCGGCAATATGATAATTAATCAAATTATCAATGGCGAGGTGAGTGAATATCTCCAACGCTATCGCAGTGAGGCGCTCTACCCAGTAAAACTCGTCGAACGCATGCGGTTTAACCCCAATCTTACGGCGTCTTGGTTTGGCGCGCTAACGGAGATTATTAACCTTATTACCATGCTTTCGATCCTTTTAACAGGAGCGGCGCTGATTCGCGAACGGGAGCGAGGAACAGTGGAGCATCTTCTGGTGATGCCGCTCACGCCCTTTGAGATTATGCTCTCTAAAATTTGGTCGATGGGGCTTGTGGTCTTAATCGCGTCAACCTTATCGCTCACCTTTGTGGTGCAAGGGGTATTAAGTGTGCCGGTCGAAGGCTCGGTGCTCCTCTTTGTTTGTGGTGCGGCCCTTCATCTTTTTGCCACCACCTCCATGGGGATTTATCTTGCGACGCTTGCGCGCAATATGCCGCAATTTGGGATGCTGATGCTACTCGTCTTAATTCCGCTACAGATGTTATCGGGCGGGATGACCGCGCGGGAAAGTATGCCGGAATTGATTCAAACTGTGATGCTTGCAGCACCCACAACTCACTTTATTGAACTTGGAAAAGCGATTTTATTCCGCGGCGCCGGCTTTGAGATTGTGTGGCCCTCGTTCTTCTATCTGCTTATTATCGGCTCGTGTTTCTTCTTCTTTGCCCATCAACGCTTCCGTTCGACGATTAGCCAGATGGCATAAAGAGAAATCAGATAAAGTCATACAATCGAAACGTAAGACAGCAAAAAGCCTGAATCACCACGATATCAATTAATAATATCCGAGATGATTCAGGCTTTTTTATACCTTAAACAAGAGGGATTATGCCCAGTGAATGTGCGTCACTTTTTCCGCAAGATCCACGAGCGACCACTCATCACGATAATCATCGGGATCCCACTCATCATTAAAACTGCCATCTTCTTCAGAAAGCGGGATGCCTTGGTTAACGAGCACTGTTTCATTCGCTTCCTGCCATTTACGCATGAGCGAGCCATCTTGGTGATATTCAAATAAGAGTTCACCGCTTAACAGGTGGCTCTTAATCATAAAAAGATCCCCTTTTGCCGAGAGTTTTGAGAGCGCCGCTTCAAGCTCACCATCAAAAAACTTCTGCTCAAGAAGGTGTGGATCGATTAAAAAATAGTGCCATTCGCCGTAATGCCCGAGGATCATCGGTTTAAATTCCAAAAATCCAAATGGAACGCAATCCCCTTGCACGAAATGAAATTCTTTACCATTAAAGTGCTCGCGCGCCCAATCAAACAGCGCATAACTACAGTCACTCTTTAAAAAAATTGCACCGATATCCATATTATTTGCCCTCGTAATGTTAACGAACTTTATTGTTATAGTCGCAGTGTGACATAGTTTTATGACGCAAATGTTACAGAGAGCAAGATTTAGGATAACAATCAATTTAAATGTTAAGTTTTGTAAGAGAACAAAGAAAAAACCTCCAGAATTGCTTGATTAACATTAGATAAAACAAGACTCTGGAGGTTTACAATATTTAAACAAACTCAAGTTTTGTATAAAAAACTATACGGAATAATGCTCAATTAAGGGCGCGATATTGAGGTTCGTTTCACGAAACTCAGCGCCATGTTTGACCTCACCTAAGCATGGAATATCAGTAAGCTCGTGGATCGATTCCATATAATCGTGGATATAACAATCATCGCCATCGTGAATATGATTGCCGACCCAGCCTAAAATCGGTAACCCTGCCTGTTTCACTGCTTCAAAGGTCAGTAGTGCATGATTAATGCAACCAAGTTTCAAACCGACTACAACCACCACCGGAAAACGGTTTTTAATGACCCAATCGGCAAAGGTTCCTTCCTCATTGAGCGGCGTAAACCAACCTCCCGCGCCTTCCACTAAAAGATAGTGAGATTTCGTTAAAAGGTGCTCCGCCCCTTGCGTCATCACTTTAAATTCGATCGGGCGATTTTCCGCACGACTTAAGAGATGTGGTGCCGTTGCAATCTCAAAAAAGTAAGGGTTCACTTCATCGTACGTAAGCGCTACATCCGAGTTTGAGGCCTTTAAATGGGCTACGGCATCGGGGTTTTTAAAGCCCATCTCTGTGGCTTCCGCGCCCGATGCGATCGGTTTATAGCCTACCGTTTGGTACTGGTGCGCATTGAGCGTTTGTAAAATTAATGAGGAGACGTAGGTTTTCCCCACTTCCGTATCGGTTCCGGTAATAAACCAGGCATTATTCATGTCGAATCACTCCTAATACAAGGTGATAAGTTAATGGAAATTTGCCATCTTTTTTAGGATACGCCTCCGATAAGGTTTTGAGGACACTGCGCCCCATTAAACCTTGTCGGCGTTCGGGTAAAGTGGTTGCTCCAATGTTTTGTAAGCTGCGTAAAACCGAAATACAATCATCAAAATAGAGCGTTTCCGTAAAGGGAATTAACTCATAAGAGAGCCCTGAAAGCGCCTCATGTACAGCATCCGTTTTAAGAAAATCGAGGGTGTGCTTTCGATCATCGACCGCGCGCCACGCCTCATCAAGCTCAAATAGTGAATGATCCACAATGGTGGTAAAAAAAGCATAACCGCGCTTTTTCACCACGCGCGTTAATTCCCGCGCTGCCACATCTAAATGATGACACCACTGCACCGCAAGATTGCTCACGGAAAAACAGAACGATTCATCCTCAAAGGGAAGCGCTTCGATATCGCCTTTAATATAATGATCGGCCACATTTTTCATCCGCGCCGTCTCAAGCATTTCAGACGATAGATCGAGCGCCGTCACGGTTTGATAGTTCGCTTTAAGTTCATGACTTAAAAACCCCGTACCGCAACCGGCATCTAAAATATGGTGATTGTGCGGGGAAAACATCATCTTTTCAACGAGCGCATCGATTAAGACTCTCCCCACGCGCTGTTGTAATTCAGAGGCTGAATCATACCGCGTCGCTGCTCGGCCAAACGCCATGGCAACGCTTGATTTATCCACGATAGACATTCGCAAACGTCTCCAGAAGTTGTGCAATATCGGACTCGGTGTGAGCCGCCGTTAACGTAATGCGTAAACGCGCGCTATTGGGTGGCACTGTGGGCGGGCGGATCGCGGTAATCCAGATCCCCCGCTCTTGTAGCTTTGTTGCGAGCTGTAGGCTTTCGTCATTTCCGCCAATAATAATGGGCTGAATGGCGCTATCTGAGATCGGCTCGATCCCCATTTTAATGAGCCCCGTCTTAAATTGATCGATATTTTGGCGCAGTTGTGCTCGACGATCATCCCCTACTTCGATGAGTTTCACAATCTCATGGAGCGTATAGGCTTGCGCCGGCGGAATCGCGGTACTGTAGATAAGCGGACGAGAGACTTGCGTAAAATACTCTGCCACCAAATCCGAGCAAAGGAGCGCAGCACCACTTAACCCAAAGGCTTTACCAAAGGTAACAATCAAAAGATCGGGCTTAATGCCATGCTTAGCGCAAGTGCCCCGCCCTTTTTCGCCATTGACCCCAATGCCATGAGCATCATCGACCATCAGCCAGCTATTATCATGACGAGCCGTTTCATCAAAAATCTCACGGAGCGGCGCTTCATCACCATCCATACTAAAAAGGCCTTCGGTAATGACAAGCGTGCCCCCATTAAATCCGTCCGGAAGCGCATTCATCCGCTTTTGTAACGAATCGAGATCATTATGATGAAAGCGCGTTAATCGCCCCGGCACCATCATCGACGCTTCCATTAAAGAGGCATGACTTAATCGATCGGCAACAATGCGATCCTCTTTTTCAATCAAGGCTTTAATCACCGCTTGATTCGCGGTAAAGCCCGATGGATAGACAATTGCCCGATCATAGCCAAGCCAAGATGCCAGCTTATTTTCAAGATTCGCGAGCGCTTCATTGTAGCCGGTAATATGCCCCGAGCCTGCGCTACCAACGCCATACAGATCGGCGCCCGTTTTCCACGCTTCAACCACCTCCGGCGCTTGACTTAGGCCGAGGTAATCATTGGAGGAAAAATTGAGATAACGCGCACCATTAATCTCGATCATTCGACCAAGATCGGTGGCTTTAGTCATTTTGCGCTGACGATAGCTATCGCTAGCCGATCGCTCGGCCAGCGTCTCCTTCATACGTTGTGTAAAGTGCATTGCGGTCTATTGAACTGTCTGCATGCGTGGGTTATCAGTTGCAGTTAAATCTAAACGCTCGAAAAGTGCATTATCATCATCTTTATCGGCATTTGGACTTGTGAGCAATTTTGCCCCGTAGAAAATTGAGTTTGCCCCCGCCATAAAGCAGAGCGCTTGGAGTTCAGGACTCATCGTTTCACGGCCTGCTGAGAGGCGTACCATCGATTCAGGCATCATAATACGCGCAACGGCAATGGTACGAATAAAGTCAAAATCATCCACCGGATCATTCTCTCCAAGCGGCGTTCCTTTAATCGGGATTAAACGATTGATGGGCACGCTTTCTGGCGCTTTATCCATGTTCGCTAATTGCACTAAAAGCGATGCACGGTCTTTGAGTTCCTCACCAAGGCCAATAATTCCGCCCGAGCAGATCTTCATGCCGGAATTGCGCACGTGATCCAAGGTATCAAGACGGTTTTGATAGGTGTGAGTGGTGACGATATCGCCGTAAAATTCAGGCGAGGTATCTAAGTTGTGGTTGTAATAATCAAGGCCTGTATCGGCTAAATCGTCCGCTTGCTCTTTGGTTAAATGGCCAAGCGTCATACAGGTTTCCATGCCTAAGTTTTTCACTTCAGCAATCATTTTTTTAATGTACGGCATGTCGCGCGCTTTAGGATTACGCCACGCAGCGCCCATACAGAATCGCGATGCGCCCTCCTCTTTCGCCACTTTCGCAGCCTCGATCACCTTCTCGACCTCCATCAGCTTCTCAGCTTCGACATCGGTGTCATAACGCACACTTTGAGAACAATATTTACAGTCTTCCGAACAGCGGCCAGTCTTGATTGAAAGCAGACGGCTGACCTGAATTTTTGTAGGATCGAAATGTTCGCGATGCACTTGTTGCGCTTCGAAAAGCAGCTCAAATAGAGGTTTCTTAAAAAGTGCTAACGCTTGTTCAACGGTCCATTTTATTGTTTTTGTCATTGTTTATTCCATTTTATTATTACAACAAATCAGAGCTCATGATAGATGAAAATGTAGTACTATGTAAACTTTCGTTTGCTTTATTCAATGGAAGAATAGGATAAATAGAAAGAATGACTAAAATCGATACCTCCTTTGATACACGCCACATTTGGCACCCTTACACCTCCATGAGTGAACCGCTCCCTTGCTATCCTGTTGATTCGGCAAGCGGTGTGACACTTCATCTGGAAGATGGTCGCACCTTGATTGATGGAATGTCCTCTTGGTGGGCGGCGCTTCATGGCTACAATCACCCCGTATTAAACGAGGCGATCAAAAATCAGCTCGATAAAATGAGCCATGTAATGTTTGGTGGCATTACCCATCGCCCAGCGGTGGATCTTTGTAAACGACTGGTCGAGATGACGCCCGATCCGCTTGAGTGCGTATTTCTTGCCGACTCGGGTTCGGTCGCGGTTGAAGTCGCGCTTAAAATGGCCTTTCAATATTGGCACGCCAAAGGGGAAAAACGCCACAAAATCGTGAGCCTTTCCCACGCTTATCACGGCGATACCTTTGGCGCGATGTCGGTCTGTGATCCGAAAAACTCCATGCATAGTATTTATGAAGGCTATCTCCCAGAGCATCTATTTGCTCCAACCTTTACCCTTGGATTTGATGATGAGTGGGATGATTCGGCGGTGGATGAGCTCTTCACTTTAGTGGAAGATAATGCCGATGACATTAGCGCAATTATTGTGGAGCCGATCGTGCAAGGCGCGGGCGGAATGCGCATGTATCACCCCAATTATCTCAAAACAATTCGGGAACTTTGCGACCACTTTGGCATCTTAATGATCGCCGATGAGATCGCAACGGGCTTTGGCCGCACCGGAAAACTCTTTGCTTGCGAACATGCCGAGATTGCCCCCGATATTATGTGCGTTGGTAAAGCGATTACCGGCGGATATATGACTCTATCTGCAACGCTCACCACGCGCCACATCGCCGATACCATCAGTAATGGCGAGGCAAAATGCTTTATGCACGGCCCAACCTTTATGGGAAATCCTCTCGCGTGTTCGGTTGCTTTAGCGAGTCTCTCACTGCTTGATAATGGCGCATGGGAATCGAACGTTTCCCGCATTGAAGCGCAACTTAAAGAGGAGCTTTTCGTATTAAAAGGCCACGAGGATATTGAAGATGTTCGCGTCCTTGGCGCCATTGGCGTGATCGAGCTTAAAACCCCGATTAACCAAGAAAAAATGCAGGCCTACTTTGTTGAAAATGGCGTCTGGATACGCCCCTTTAATAAACTCGTCTACATCATGCCGCCCTATGTGATTAAAGAGGAAGAGCTCCGTCAATTGACCGGTAGTTTAGTTAATCTCTTAAATCGCCCGGACTTTAAGGAGTTTTTAGCATAGATGGCTCAACTACTGATAAATGGCACCATTAAACCCTATCTTGAAATGGGTAGCGCGGATGGCACCCCGCTTCTCTTCTTGCACGGCATTTTAGGCGCTAAAGAGACGTGGGAGCCAGTGATGGAAACGCTCTGCAACGACGAGGAGTTTAACAACACCCATCATCTTCTCGCCTACTCACTTGCAGGATTTGGCAAAGAGAATAAAAATACGCCGAAAGAGACGTTTAATACCGCCATTCACGCCGATGAGCTCATCGCCTTTTGCGATGCGCTCTCACTTAGTAAAATTAAGGTAGTGGCATGGTCCTATGCGTGCCATTCAGTGCTGCTTGCCGCAATCAAGCGTCCCGATCTTTTCAAAACGATCCTCCTTTATGAGTGCATTGTGCCAAGCTACGGCCTTGAAAACTCGCGCGATAAAATGAAGGCGTTCACCCGTGACATTACCCGCATGATGGCGCCTTCCATAAAAGCGATTCGTCGCGGCGATCTTCTCGAGGCGGCCAACCAATTTGCGCTAGCATGCAGTAATAATGAATCTTTTCTTGATTCACAATCCCCGCGCGTGCAGGCGATTAAAGCTGATAATCTCCACACATTGCCGCTTCTCTTATCGCAAGAGAATCCCGCGCCGATTACCCCGGACACAATTAAGACCATTTCAGCTAAGATCGGCATTCTCTGGGGTGAAAAATCCCGCGCGATTTTCAAACTTGCATCAAACGCACTTCAAGGTGCTCTCGATCCTGAGCAGTTAATTAAAGGCTCTGGTGAAATTGCGAACGTTCACCATCTTCTTCCTGAAGAGAATCCCGAGCAATTTGCCGAGCTGATTAGGCCATTATTGATATAGATTGATGATTAATATAAGCTCTCACAAAAAACAAACCCCATCGATCGTGATGGGGTTTTTAGTATCGTTTTCTTAACTTCGCGCCTCTTCGGCTAGGAGCAGTTTTTTAAGGAGACGAATCAAAATATCTTGCTCTTCATCGGTAAGTGTTTCGGAAAAGGAGCGTTCAACCGCAAAGTGCGCTGGCGCTGCCTGCTTAAGCATTGCCTCTCCTGCTTCGGTTAACTCCACAAGCACCACACGACGATCATCAGGATCTGGATTACGAGTGATAAATCCGCGCTTTTCAAGACGATTAATTCGGTTGGTCATTCCGCCTGAAGAGACTAGCGTATCCACCAATAGCGCGCCCGGTGTGAGTCTGCCCTCTTTTGAGCGTTTTAGCGCGGCGAGCACATCAAACTCCCCAATGGTGATATCAAAATGGGCCAAATTTTGATCAACCCGCTTTGAATAAAACGATTCCAAACGCACCAAACGAGCGGTAATTCGCGCGCCTTTTAAATCCGCTTCATCATAGTGCCGATACCAATCAATGAGTAATCGATCTACAAAATCATCATACATATAGAGTTCCCTTATTTGCTCCAATCACTCCCCATATTGTACTTAAATAGAATAGTTGCGTGGGGTAAAAATTTATCTTAACATTAAGAATCTTTTTGTAAAGATTTTAACCAAATTTTGAGGATAACATGAAAAAAGCGCTTCGTGGACAGATTTTGACGTTCAAAAATGACCCATTCCTTCACCCGATGGATCAATGTCTCCATTTCTTGAGCGACGGCATTATCGTCATTGAAAACGGCATGATTACCGCGGTGGATGATGCGGAAAATTTACTATTTGAGCTTAAAAAAGAATCCGTCACGATCACCGAATACAGGGATTCGATTATCAGCGCCGGCTTTATCGATAGCCACGTGCATTACGCGCAAACCGAGATTATTGGTGCCTACGGCGAGCAACTGATCGACTGGCTCAATAACTACACCTTTATTGCCGAGCAAAACTTCAAATCTCGCGAGCATTCCGATGAAGTGGCTGAAATTTTCATTAATGAACAACTTAAAAATGGGGTCACCTCCGCGACGGTGTTTGCCACCATTTTCCCGCAATCGGTCGATGCTATTTTTGAAGCAGCCGAAAAACGCAATATGCGCTTTATGGCCGGAAAAGTCTGTATGGACCGCCATGCGCCCGACGGGCTTCTCGATACGGCACAATCGGCCTATGATGATTCAAAAGCGCTGATCAATCGCTGGCACGGGCATAAACGCCTTGAGTATGTGATTACCCCGCGTTTTGCGCCTACTTCAACTCACGAACAGCTTGAAATGCTCGGCGCGCTTGCAGCAGAACATCCCGATGCGCTGATTCAATCACACGTTTCTGAAAATATTGATGAAGTGGCGTGGGTGAAATCGCTTTTTCCAAATGCGAAAAGCTACGCCGATGTCTACGCCGATTACGGATTAATGCGCGAGCGGGCGATCTATGGCCACGGGATCTATTTAACCGATGATGAATTAGCGCTCATTTACGAACGCGGCGCCGCTGTCGCCCATTGCCCAACCTCTAACTTTTTCTTAGGCTCTGGCGCGTTTGATCTTAAAAAAGCAAAATTAGCCAAGCGCCCGATCCACGTTGGACTCGGTACGGATTTAGGGGCCGGCACCTCATTTTCAATCTTCCAAACCATGGGAGAAGCCTATAAAGCGGGACAACTCAATGGCTACGCACTCTCGTCACTCCACGCCTTTTATCTTGCCACGCGCGGCACCGCCGAGGCGCTTGGATTAAAAGAGAAAGTGGGTACCATCGCCCCGGGAATGGAGGCGGATTTAGTGGTAATCGATCTAAAATCAACGCCGATCATTGAGTATCGTATGAATTCTGCAAACTCACTCGAAGAAGCTCTTTTCGTGCAAATGACGCTCGCTGACGACCGCGCCGTGAAAGAAACGATCGTTGCCGGGGAATCGGTCTACCAACGGGATTAATCCCATGCTAAAATAAGTGAGTCTTTGTTTTTACAATGTAAAGTAATGTAAGCGACAGGAGTCCTTATGGTAGCAAATGAAACCCCTTTTACCACGCGCGAAAAAGAAGCGATTTTAACTCAATTCCCGAGCTTAGGCCTACCCCGCGATCCTGAGAGCCATAAAGGAACCCATGGCTCAATTGGAGTTTTGGGGGGCGGTAGTGGCATGACGGGCGCGCCTATTTTAGCCAGTATGGCCGCCCTTAAATTAGGAGCTGGCAAGGTTTTTATCGGCTTTAATCAAGACACCTTGCCCATGCCTTATATTGCCTCAATGCCGGAGCTGATGCTCTATACGGCAAAAGAGCTTATTGTAGAATTTCGCGATAGCATGAATGCATGGATTGTCGGCCCTGGCCTTAGTCAATGCGCTGAAGCGCGCCGAATTTTACAACAGGTGCTTTTTCATAATAATGTGCCGATTGTCCTTGATGCCGACGCGCTCAATCTCATTAATCGCCGCCAATGGGTGCCGCGTGAAGAGGGAATGACGATTCTAACGCCTCATCCAAAAGAAGCAGCGCAGCTTCTGAGCAGTACTACCGAAATTGTACAGGCAAACCGAGAGACGGCCGCGCTTCAACTTGCGAAAACCTACCGCGCTATCGTTGTGTTAAAAGGCCCAAAAACTCTCATTGCTTATCAAGATAAGATCATTTGGCAAAATCCAAGTGGCAACGCAGGACTTGCAACGGCGGGAACGGGCGATGTACTAGCAGGAATTATTGGCTCTCTTTTAGTCCAAGGGGTTCCCCCTTTAGAAGCGGTACCTGCGGCGGTTTGGATTCACGGGAAAGCGGCAGATATTATTGTATCTAAAGGCATCGGACCAATTGGATTAACCGCAAGTGAGATCATACCCTTTGCGCGGCTCATTCGTAATGCACTCACCAATCCGAGCGAACCGCATGTGGTTTAGGAACGATCCATCTCCATTATCGCACCATTATGATCAATCTAGATAATCACAAGGATCAATCCCAATCCGCTCAATCATCCGAGAAAGCCTGTAGCGGAAAACTCTGCGAGCTTTCTGAGATCCATAAAAAACCCAGCTCACCGTTTGAATGGGCTGGGATTTTACTGCTCTTTCTTCTCTTTGGGCTGCTTGCCTATCTCTTTATACCTCAAGCATAAAGGTTACCGGCCCATCATTTAAGAGTGATACCTTCATATCTGCGCCAAACTCACCGGTTTCAACGTTTTTATGCCCCTCTTTCGCATTTTCAACCAGATAATTAAAGAGGCGCTCCCCTTCTGCTGGCGGCGCTGCGGTTGAAAATCCAGGACGTAATCCTTTATGAGTTTCAGCGGCGAGAGTAAATTGCGATACGAGCAACAGACCGCCCTCAATATCAATGAGCGAGCGATTCATTTTCCCCTCATCATCAGAGAAAATACGGTAATTGAGAAGACGGTGCAACAGCTTATCCGCTTTCGCCTCATCATCGCCCTTTTCAACGCCAATCAGCGCTAAAATCCCCTCATCAATGGCACCAATGGTTTTACCATCGACCACCACATTGGCATATTTAACCCGCTGAATTAATGCTTTCATTATCTTATTTCTCCCTTTTCTCCCTTTTTCTCTATTAAATCACGCTGACTCAGAATATTCGAGTGCTTCGGCAAGATTAACCGATACAATGCGCGACACGCCCGGCTCACTCATGGTGACCCCGATTAAGGAATCGGAAATACTCATCGTCGCTTTATTGTGGGTAATAAAGATAAATTGAACCTTTTCACTCATCTCATTTAAAAGATCGCCAAGACGGCCAACATTCGCCTCATCAAGCGGCGCATCCACCTCATCGAGCATACAGAAAGGCGCAGGATTGAGATTGAAAATCGCAAAGACTAGCGCCATCGCCGTCATCGCTTTTTCCCCACCAGACAGCAGGTGAATCGTGCCTGGTTTTTTACCCGGCGGATGGGCAATAATATTAACGCCACTTGTGAGCGCATCATCATCGGTAAGCTGAAGATAGGCTTTTCCCCCACCAAATAGGCGTGGAAAGAGCGTTGAGAAATCTTTACTCACCTGATTAAAGGTCTCCATAAAGCGCTCGCGCGTCTCTTTATCGATCTGTTTAATCGCATTTTCAAGGGTGGTAAGCGCGCGATTTAAATCCTCATCCTGAGCGTCAAGATAGGTTTTCCGCTCGCGAAGCGTCTTACTCTCTTCAATCGCCACAAGGTTTACTGCGCCAATTTTATTAAGCGCCTCACGCACTGAGGTGAGCGCCTTTTTAAGTTCCGTTTCGGTAAGCGATTCATGCTCTACATCTAAAAGCGCGCGCTCCTCATCGGTGAGATTATCATTTAATTCACACCAGCTCGCTTCCACCATCTCGTGCTGCGTTTTAAGCTCTGCCTCTTTAATCATCAAGCCTTGGAGCGCATTTTTCGCACTCTCAAGCGCCTTTTCTGAAGCCTCTTTTGCCGCTTCATCGGCTTTAATCGCCTCGCGCTTTTCTTCAAGAGCAATTCGGTCTGCTTCCAATCGCTCTGTGAGCGCCATAAAGGACTCTTCCGCTAAAATTAAGCTCGCTTCCTTTTCCTCAATCTTGTCATCATAATCGCTCCGAATATCGGTTTCCGATACCCGCTGATGGATCGATTGAAGCTCTGTTTCAGCCCGTTTAATTCCCTCTTCAACGTGAGATTTTTCTCGCTGAATTTGATCGAGCTGATGCTTTTTCTCCATAAAGCTCGATTTTTCGTGATCAAACTGCGTCCGCTCACTCTCCGCCTTTTCCAGCGTTTTGGCTAAAGTTTCAGCGAAAGACTCATGCGCCATCACCGCATCTGACAACGACTCATGCTGAATGCTAGTATCGGTTAACAGATCACTAATTGTTTTTTGCGCATCAATTAATTGATTGGAAACGCGGTGGCTATCGGTTTCAATACGCTTTTGCTCACGATCGACTTGCGCTGTTTCTTGCTTAATTAGGCTAAGCGCTTTCTCTTTTTCAAATCGCTCGCCATTGCGCGCTTTGATCATCGCTTTAAGTTGCCCAAGCGTTGCCTGTTGCTCCGTCTTTTCATCCTCTAGCTTGCCGATCTTTTCATCGATTAGCGACACCGCAAGATCGATCTCGGAAACGCGCTCTTCGGCGGCTTCAATCTCCCCCTCTTGCGCTAAAATACTCTCAATTCCCTTCGCATCGTCAAAGGCAATCTGCCAATCTTTCCCAAAGAGATCGCCCTCTTTATTGACGAGCCACTCATGGGGTTTTAACGCGTTTTGACGCGCTTTAATGGCGGCAGGATCTCTCGCTTCCGCATCCGTTAAGAGATAGACATGCGATAGCAGTGCGCCAAGCTCAAGATCACTTTTTAGATAATAACCAAGCTGCGTTTCCTGATAGGTAATCGAGCACTCACCGCCAATAAAACTTGGATGATTATGATCCGTTGAGATCTCTAAATAACGAGACAATACATGGTCAAAAGCCTTGTTCCAACCCCCGTCAATGGTGATCTTTTCAAACAGCGGTGCTTCAACTTTGGCGTGGCGTTTTGCCCGCTCTGCCATCAGCGCTTTAAGCGCATTCACCTTCCCGTTGAGCTCTGAGCGTTCATTGAGAAGCGCCTGCTTTTCACGATTGTGCGCCGCAAGGAGCGATAGACTCTCATTTAGCACACCCTCAAGCTCCCCCTCATCGGCGGATAACGCCACCAAATCATTGGCAATGATCGCGACCTCGTCAGACAGTGCCGCCTCGTTTTTCCGCGCGATTTTTAGATCCGGCAAATTATCCCGCTCATTTTCAAGACGGCGCGCCGCCTCTTTCAGCTGAGCAATGCGATCCTCTTCAAACTGCATGCGCTGCTTATTTAAGGTGATGGTATGTTCAAGTTTAGAAAGTGCCGCTTTAAGATCGCGCTCTTGTTTGGTTTCACTGTCGGCTCGATTTAATAAGGTTTGCAGCGCCTCTTCTTTCGCAAAAAGTGCCTCTTCCTGCATGATGAGCGTTGTGTCGAGCTCTGTTTCATCATGAGTTAAAATCACTAAGCGTTCACGAAGTTTTGCAATCTCCGCTTTAAGGGTATCCGCGCGCTCATTCCACTCATCTAAGCTCTTTGAGTCCCGCATTTTAAGCTCGCGCAACATGGTAAGCGAATGTTTTAAGGATTCGATCGCCTGCTGTTCTTGATAAAAGGTGCGATTTTTCGCCTCAAGTGCCCGTTCTTCCGTCTCAAACGCGGCTTTCATTTCCGATAATCGCTCGGTTAATTGAGTTAAGGTCTCAAGAGAGGATTGAAATTCATCATGCTTTTGTTGCCCGGTTTCGGTGAGGGTTTCCAGCTTTTCGAGCACCGATTCACGTTGCGCCTTAATGCGCCAATAATCGAGCGACCGCTCCTCTTTTTTAAGGGTTTGATAATGGATCGCTGTTTCCGCCTGCTTTTCAAGCCGTTCAAGCTGTTTGCCGAGCTCAACGCGCACATCGGAAAGACGATCGAGGTTTTCGCGAGTATGTTTAATGCGAAGTTCAGTCTCACGGCGGCGCTCTTTATATTTAGAAATGCTCGCTGCTTCCTCAAAAAAGGTGCGGAGCTCTTCCGGGCGCGATTCCACAATACGTGAAATCATGCCCTGCTCGATAATCGCATAGGAACGCGGACCAAGCCCCGTTCCCATAAAGATATCGGTAATATCACGGCGACGGCAACGGGTGCCATTTAAGAAATATTGGCTCTTGCCATCGCGATCTAACAATCGGCGTATACTGATCTCCGCATAGGTCGCCCACTCGCCGCCAAGTAGGCCTTCGCGGTTATCAAAAATGAGCTCGATGCTGGCAAATCCCGAGGGTTTCCGATGGGTCGATCCGTTAAAAATCACGTCGCTCATCGATTCCCCGCGCAATTGTTTTGCCGAGGATTCCCCCATCACCCAACGCACCGCGTCGATAATGTTCGATTTTCCGCACCCATTCGGGCCGACAATCCCATTCAAACGCCCGTTGAGTACAAACGTCGTGGGCTCCACAAAGGATTTAAAGCCTGACAACTTTACTTTACTTAAACGCAATGTAAAACCTTCATCTCTTAAGTTAATAAACGAGCTATAAAATAGCATATTTTCGCAGTTTCCGCCGTCTTAATCGTGGGCAGATTATGATTCTAAGGGGATATTTTGGGCAATAAAAAACCCTCCGTTTGGAGGGTGTCTGCAATGGTTTATGCAATCTATTTTAATGCGCTTGTGGCGCATTTGATAATGCGATCCATTTTATTTGGAATTGACGATCGAGAGCCAACGCTTCATCAAGTTTTTCTGCTCTTTTTGCGTCATCGGTTTAATAATGCGTAAGCGATCAATCTCTGATTTTGGCGGATAGAGCGCCGTATCCTCACGGAGCTCCTCTTTGAGATATTTCATCGCCGCCTGATTGGACGTCGCGTAATCAAGATAATTGGTGATATCGGCATTGTGCTTCCCATCGATCAGAAAATCGATCAATTTATAGGCATTTACCTTATTGGGAGAATCCTTTAAAATCGCAAGCTGATCAAAGCCCACAAGACCGCCCTCTTTCGGAATAATGTAGCGAATCTCAACGCCATTATCCGCCTCTTTTGCTCGTGATTTCGCGAGATAGAGATCGCCCGACCAACCGAGCACTAAACAGGCATCACCATTAGCGATCGCGTTCACATACTCAGAAGAATGGAACTTTTTTACATAGGGACGAATCGATTTTAGGAGCGCTTCCGCCTTGTCTAAATCGGCTTTATGAGTGGAATTAGGATCGAGCCCAAGATAGGTGAGCGCCATCGGAAAGAGCTCTGTTGGCGTATCTAACAGATAGATTCCGCAACTCGAGAGCGCTTTGGCATTCTCAGGATCAAAGAGCAGCGACATCGAGCCATGATCGGCATTCGGAAGACGCGCTTCCACCGCCTTGACGTTATAGGCAAGCCCCGTCGAGCCCCACATATAGCCCACCGAATAATCGGCAACGCCCGGAAGATCCTCTAAGCGCTCATTGACAAAAGGGGCAATATTATCGAGATTTTCAAGCTGCGAGCGGTCGATTTTTTCGAGCTTATCCGCTTGAATCAGATAGCTGACCGTAAATGCCGAAGGCACAATAAGATCGTATTGACCATTTCCCGTAAGCGTTTTTGCAAGGAGCATTTCGTTACTATCAAACGTATCATAAATCACGCGAATCCCCGTCATTTCGGTAAATTCGGTCAATTTATCAGGGTCGATATAATCGCTCCAATTATAGACGCGCACTTCGCCCAAACTCGCTTTGCCCGCATGATCACTCTGAGCGAACGCAAAAGGCATCAAGAGCGATCCGGCTAATAATCCCGCCAGCATGCTTTTTTGCACGCGAATGGTAAATGAAAATCCTGCACTTTGCGGCGCAGCCATATTTAAAAATGTGTATCGCTTCATATCGGTATCCTCCACCAAAATAAGCGCCCTCACTCGTACTTTTCGGCAGAGAAAACCTCTTTCATTGACCCGATAACTAACACAAACCGCTACGTTTTTGCGTCAATGCGTGAACGAAAAATAACCGAGAGTTCCATCGTTTATGAACATCCACCTCTGTGACATCATTGCAATATCAGCGGCTTTGGAGCCTATTTCTTGTTATCGTGAGGTGAATAGAGAGTGTAGAGTCGTCGCCGTTTTTTGTTCTAGTGTAATAAAATGGCAGGACACTCTACGTGAGCATGAGTATAGCCTTATTTCCCCCCTGAAGATACTTTTTTTCACCCTTTTTTACGTTTTTTATCTTTTTTAAAACGTGTGCATCAGGCAAAATAAAGCCCAAATAACCCTCCATTTACGGAGCTATTCGGGCTTTTTAAAATCAACTGTGATTCGCTAGACTCGCCACTATTTATGCATGGTGATATTGAGCCAGCGTTTCATGATCTTTTTCTGCTCTTTTTGCGTATGCGGTTTAAACATCTGCATGCGATCGATCACCTCTTTCGGCGGATAGAGCCCTTCATCATTGCGGCTCGCTTCCGTTAAATAGGGATAGGCGGCTTGATTGGGCGTTGAATAATCGAGAAAATTCGCAATCTCGGCATTATTTTTGCCATCAATTAAGAAGTCGATCAATTGATACGCTTCCGCTTTATTTTCCGCACTCGATAAAATTGTGAGCTGATCAAATCCCACAATGCTGCCCTCTTTCGGGATCACATAGCGAATATCCACGCCTTTTCCGGCATCTTTTGCGCGCGCTTTGGCATTATAAAAATCGCCCGACCAACCGATTGCAAGGCATGCATCGCCATTTGCCATCGCGTTTAAATACTCCGATGAATGGAATTTTTTAATGTAGGGACGGATATCTTTAAAGAGCTCTTCAACCTTCGCTAAATCCTCATCCTTAGTGGAGTTTGGATCGAGCCCTAAATACATCAACGCAAGCGGCATCACCTCCGTTGGCGTATCTAACACATAGATTCCGCAACTGGCGAGCGCTTTGGCATTTTGTGGATCAAACAGCAGTGATAATGAGTCGGTATCCGCATTGGGAAGGCGCTCAGTCACCTCTTTGACGTTGTAGGCAAAGCCGGTTGAATTCCACATATAGGCGACCGAATAATCCGATACGCCGGGAAGCGCTTCGAGTCGTTCGTTCACAAATGGGGCAATATTATCGCGATTTTCAAGCTTGTTAAAATCGATTTTTTCGAGTTTTCCCGCTTGAATCAGATAGCTTACGGTAAAGGATGAGGGCACCACAATATCGTATTGACTGCCCCCTGCGAGCGTTTTCGCAAGAAGCATTTCGTTACTATCGAAGGTGTCGTAAATCACTTTGATGCCGGTTTTTTGAGTAAAATCCTCAAGCACTTCCGGCTTCATGTAATCACTCCAATTATAGACGCGCACCACCTTATCTTTCGCATAGGCAATGGGAAGCGCGATCGCACCAACGAGGAGCGATGTGATGACCACCTCTTTAAGAGGAAATGGGGATTGTGCTTTGTGTAAAAAGTTAAGTCGCTTCATATCGGTATTCCTCCACCAAAAAAAGCGCTCTCACTCGTACTTTTCGGAAGGGGAATCCCTTATCATTAGCCCGATAACATCTGACAAACTGAAGCTTTATCGCTAAAATTTAAGCGCGAAAATGCGTAAGTTTGGTGCTAATGTGTTCTACGAAAAATAACCGAGAGTTCGATTGTTATATGAACATCCACTTCTTTGACATCATTGCAATATCAAGCGCCTTAACTGCCGGCATATTCGTTGTTATCGTGAAGTGAATAGAGAGTGTAACGAGTCGCACGATCAGCGTTTTATACGTTACAAGCGCGAGTATACGCCCATATTTTCAAAATGCTCATTTAAAAAATTTATCGCCAAAACGAGCACAAAAAAAGCGAACATTCAATCTCCGCTTAATGTGGAATAATGCTCGCTTTCTTACTTTTTTCAGTTTTTTCGTTTAAATGAATCGGCGTAACTTTTTATGAGGTCTCACTCTTAAACCTAATGCCCACCCCGTAAAATTGCCTCATCTTCAGGGGTAAGTGGTTCGCCGAGTTGAAGCTTTTGCAAGACCCGTTTCATTGGCGATTCTTGTTTCGCTAACTGCGCTAATAGATCTTGAAGCTCAAGCAATTGCTCCTCGCGCGCCTCAAGCATCATCTCACTTACACTTAAATTTTTAAGCCAATCGATCCAGCTCTCCTCCTCAAAATGAAAGAGAAGCTGCGCTGCATTTTTAATCGTCGGATAATCTTGCAGCGTACTCATAATATAGTAGAGCCTACGGTGATCCCGATCATCGCTTTCGAGCAGAAATTGAAAGGTGCCAATCTCATTCATTAGGCTCGGATCATTTAATAAAAGCACCACAATCCGATCGGTAATGCTTAAATTTTGATGAAGATCGATATATCTGCGCTGCTGCGGCGTTCGCCCTTTGCGCACATGTCTTTCAAGGAGCGACTCAGAAACTTCCGTTGTTTTAGCAAGCTCTTCACGCAACAGATCCCGAAGGGGAATATCCCGCATTCGATTGATTTTTTCTGCCGCCGATTCGAGCATTGCTGCCCGTCCTTCAAGAGTTTTAGTATCAAAATTCTCTTTAAGCGATTCAAAGAGGTATTTCGAGAGCGAATCCGAGGACTCAATCGCCGCTTTAAACGCCTCCGTGCCACGCTCTTTAACAAAGGAATCCGGGTCATCTCCCTCTGGCAAAAAGAGAAATGAGAGCTCTTTCCCCGCCGGAATCACCCCGAGCGATTCTTCAAGCGCTTTACTCGCCGCCGCACGCCCCGCCCGATCCCCATCGAAACAGAAAACCAGATGCGAGGTGTAACGAAGCAGCATCTCAATTTGCCGTGCCGCGATCGCGGTTCCAAGCGTTGCCACCGCATTGCCAATGCCATATTGCGCAAGCATCACCACATCCATATAGCCTTCCACCACGATAATTTCATCATAATGGCGAGTATATTTGCGTAGCTCATAGAGCCCGTAGACTTCCGAGCCTTTATGAAACACCGGCGTTTCTGGTGAGTTGAGGTATTTAGGCAAATCTTCATCGCTTAACACCCGGCCACCAAACCCGATGGTATCGCCACGACGATTGCGAATGGGGAACATGATGCGATTGCGGAAACGATCGTAGCTATTGCGCTGCGATTCGCTTAACAGCCCCGCCTCCATAAGCATCGACTCTTTCACGCCCTCTTTTTTGAGTGCATCGAGCAGATTACTCCAGCCACTTGGCGCAAATCCAAGCCCGAAGCGTTTTGCAATCTCGCCACTGATATCCCGTTTTTTAAGATAGGAAATGGCGTGATCTTTTTCGCTACTGCTGCGTAACTGCGCTTGATAAAATTGGCTGGCCCGCGCCAAAACATCGACTAGCGTCTCTTGCTTTTCAGCCTTTTGCGGATCGTAATTTGCGCCCCGCTCATAGGGCACATCCATCCCCTCATGGCTTGCAAGCACTTCCACCGCTTCCTTAAATTCAAGCTGCTCATACTCCATCAAGAAGTTGATCACCGTCCCTTTTGCGCCGCACCCAAAACAGTGATACGCCTGACGAGATTCATTGACAAAAAAGGAAGGGGTTTTCTCTTCATGAAATGGGCAACACGCGGTGTAATTCTTCCCTTTTTTCTTTAAAGGAACGCGCATATTAATGACCGCAACGATGTCCGCTCGTGCGACCAAATTTTGGATAAAATCCCGTGGAATAAATCCTCGTTTTTCCATTAACTGCCAATCCTTATTATCTTTAATTAACGATAAGTAGTTAATAAAAGGGGCGCTTAGAATGCCTAAATGCCCCTGCGTTTTTGTATTACTTCAAAAGTCTTTTAGAAGGTCTTTTAAAATTAAGCGAGTGCTTAACCAAGACGGCTGCGCACGATTTTATTCGCTTCACCCATATCGGCTTTTCCGTGAAGTTTAGGACGAAGTGCAGTCATTACTTTTCCCATATCCTTCATTTCAGACGCGCCGGTTTCCGCCAATACTTCGTCAATAATGGCAAGCACTTCCTCATCACTTAATTGCTCAGGAAGATAGGGTGCTAAAAAGCCAAGCTCGGCCTCTTCAACGTCCACAAGATCTTGACGATCGGCCTTTTTAAATTGATCAATCGACTCACGGCGCTGCGCTACCATACGATTTAAAATCGTGATGAAATCGTCCTCAGAGAGCTCGCCATGTTTATCAATTTCCATCGATTGAATTTCAGCTAGAACTGAGCGAATCGCGGTGACCTTGGCACGATTTTTCTCACGCATCGCGGTCTTCATATCGTCTTTTAATTGATCTTTTAAGTTCATGTCTGTTTCCTTTTTTATGATGAAAAAAGCCCAAACCAGATGGCTTTGGGCTTATTGATTTTGATTATGTGCCATGCACTATTCTACTCTTTTTTTACAACTTTTTCCTGTAGAAGTTATGCAAGCCGACTTTTCATTCTGAATGCCGATTAAAAAAGACGTGTAACTTCATCAAGATCGAGCGCAACGCCATTGATGGTAAATACCGTGCCATCGTAATCGATCACAACGCTAAAGATCTCTTTCGCTGCATCATACAGTTTGTAATCTTGCGGGAGCATCATCGCCATAAACATATAGCCCATGGTGATGCCCTCATCGATCTCTTTACGCGCGGCTGCTGGGTCTTTATTCTCAAAGTCCTCATCAAAGAGCGTTTGCGCGGTGAATACTTGATCAACGATATAGGCTTTTGGCACTGAAATCTCAATGTGCATGCTGTTGACGGCTTCCAATAATGCGCCAAAATCCGCCATATCATCAAGCGCAACGGCGGCGTAGTTCTCATTGAGATCCATCACCCCTTTCATTGACGCGCTGTTGCCATTTTCAAGCGTTGACACCATCGAGAAATCGCTGACAAACTTTTCGCTCATCATGCGTTTCACCAGTTCAGCCACCTCAAGACGAAGCGTTTCACTCACCTCACCGAAGAGCTCTTCCTCAATCCCCGCGCGGAGGCTTGTGCCTAAAAATGCATAATAAGCTTGGAGCTCATCGACATTCATCCCCGTTGTGGTTTGTGCCACTTTAAAATTACCAAACGAGCCTTTTTTACCGTTATAGTTGAGCATAAAATCAGAGACGTGACCGCTATACTCCACCACGCCTTCACCAGATTCTTTTTTGATCGTCATGGTGCTATCAACGACGGGAAGCTGTAGGTGCGTGCGCTCAATCTCTTCGCTAAACCAAGACTCTTCCTCGGTTAAAACAACCACATTATTGAGTGTACTTTCAAAGGTGTAATCGAGCGTTTCAGCATTAAAATCTGAACTCAGCGCGAGACTCTCAACACTAAAATCAACAAAATCGGGCGATTCTTGAATGTTAACACCGCTCATTTTCGAGACGCGGAAGCCTAAATTCACCCCATTCCAGTTGTGCAGACTGGTTTTTAATTCACTATAGGGTTTGCTATAAGTGACATTGCGCTCAAGGCTTAATTCACCAAAACGAAGCAGCGCGACCGGAATCGTATCAAATTCACCATCGGTGCGATTTTCATAATTTTTTGCGGTGATCGTGTGGTTTACATCTTTAAAATAGTGCGTTGCTCCAAAGTGATTTTTGCTTGGCGTTAACATGCCCGTCACGCTGTGTGGCGGTAACAGATCCACCTCGCCAATGAGCCCGCCATCTTGATGCACTTCTGCAATAAAATCCGCTTGCGCATCAAAATTAATTAATCCTGCTGCATCGGCAAACGTCACGTGCCCGGCTTCGCGATTTTTAAAAATGATGGTATTTCCTGCATCATCGACCACAAACGGAACACTTGAAGAGAGCGCATACTCCGCCCCCTCTTCCGTTTCAAGAAAATGGGTATAGCCGTGTGCCACATCGAAAAAGTTATCGAGCACTGAAATCCCGGAGGTTTTCACCGCAAGATAATCCTCTTTAAGGGTGGCTTTATTGGCCTCTGTTAATGACACGGTTGGCCCACTCTCCGAGGCGGAGAAGATATTCCCCATCACCACGGTAATCGTAATAAATAGTGCGGAATATCCGAAAATTTTCTTACCCATAATCTACCCTTTTTATGATTTTTTAAATCCCGTTTGAGATCAGCTTTTAGAACTTAAAGTCGTGCTGAAAACGATTTTTCAACTGATTCATTTGTTTAAATACGTGCCCTTACTATATACAAAATCGGGCTTTTTTGCTGTAAAAATTGATCCATTTAATTGATCATTGACGATTAAATGCGCGCATTAATTGCTCTGTCGTAATCGTTTCATTCCCGATGCGCCATCGGTTCTCATCGTAATGCCACATCAAACTCACCTCATCGGCGCTCCAATTCATATAGCGTGCAAGCTCGGGCTCGGTAAGCATAAAGGTCATCATCGCCGCCTCAATTAAGTTTTGCGTCACGGCTTCCCACGAGGCAAGCATTTCATCCTCTTCAAAGAGCCGTAATAGCTGATCTTTCTGCGCTTCTAAATAGAGAACCGGCAGGACAATTTCGATCGTCGCTTCATCGATATAACGATCCCACCACATCGAAAACGATTCCTCTTTAAGTAGAAGCTCAAACCCCGCAGGATCGGCTAAGCGCTCGGTCAACTCTTCACTGACGTTCACCATAAAGTCCACGGTGAACATCGCATGATTGATTACCCGATTCTCAAAATGGAAATTGATCTGCGTATCTCCCTGCACAAGCTCACTGAGCGGCTTTAAAAAGGGCATCGGCAATAACGACTCAAGGGAAAAGCTCGTAAAAATATCGGGGCGTTGCCAAGTTGTTTTGACCCACTCTTTTAAGGCTTTTGTAGTGGGTTCCAATGCGACGCTGTGCATGTTTTCAACCTGAAGCCCAAGCTCAATCACCCCTAAATTGACATTAAGATGCGGCTTTTTCGCAAGGGAAAGGTAGAGATCATCCACCGATAGATGGGCACTTAGATAAAAAGGCTCATCGTCACTCTCTTCAGCATCAAGGCCCGATAAAATATGGCTAAATTCAATGTTTTTCTGCCGATCTTTAATTAAAAGAGAATCAACCATCAGCGATGAGCGATATTGTTGCGTCTCATAATCGAAAAATGCCTCGCCGAGCAATTGATTGACCGTAACCCGCTTTTCATTTTTCTGATCTTGATTGAGCACCCATGTAAGCGTATTCCAACCCGCCGCGCCATGACGTAGGCGAAGCTCGGTAAACTCAGGGGTAAATTTAAAAAGACGCTCTAAACGAAACCCTTCGAGCGATAGCGAACCAAGCGATTGATCATGATAATGCAGCGCCATCTCACTTTTTTGTGGCTGAATAACCTCATGCTTCCACTCAAAAAACTCTTTACGCACAATCTCACGATTTTTTAACCCTTCCACAAGGGGAATTGTATCTCGCGTTTGATCGGTACAGACAAGGGAAAAGGTGAGCGCGCCCTCACTTTCTGTTTCACTTCGCGCATGGCGATACGCCTCCACATTAACGCGATTACTCCGCGAGGCTTCAAGGCAATGGCACATGCCTAGAAATGGAAAATAGAGTGAAGATTTTAATTGGTAATCGAGATAAAAATGCGGTTTATCGGCGGATTCAGTCAAACTTGGGGCAATCATCACCTCATCACTTCCCATAAAGGGCGAGAAATTTTTCGCCTCAATGGCGTAGAGCATGCGGTGCATCTCCTCCTCAAACAGCCCGCGATTATCCGGCCGCGAAATCTCTGCCTCCGCCATGGGAATCAATCCAAGCAGACTAAAAACCAAGAGAGCGCGCAACATCAGGGGGCGCTTAGGCATTGTATTCTCCTTTTGAGTGGTGTGCAGACATATGATATCTCTTCGCGTTAATGAGGTTTATGCGGACTCCATCGCTTTATAAGCATCCATTAGCGTGTTAAAAGAGGCTCCCTCTAAATGGATATGCTCACTGACGTAACGGCGGAAAATACGGCTCCGCGGAATACCATGGAACAGCCCGAGCATATGGCGCGCGATATGATTGAGCCGACCGCCTTTTTCTAGGTGACGATTAATATAATCCTTCATCGCCAGCAAAACCTCAAATCGGCTTAAGATCTCATGATCATCGGCAAAAATCTCACGATCCACCGACGCCATCATATAAGGATCATGATAGACCGCACGGCCAAGCATCACCCCATCAACATGATTAAGGTGCACTTTAGACGCATCTAAATCGGGAATCCCACCATTAATCGCAATTGTGAGCTCAGGATATTTTTCTTTCATCGCATAGACGCGCTCATAATTTAACGGCGGAATATCGCGATTTTCCTTCGGCGACAATCCCGAAAGCCACGCTTTACGCGCATGCAAAATAAATGTTGTGCAACCGGCGGCTGAAATTGTTTGAATAAATTGATCGAGAAACTCAAAGGACTCCTCATCATCAATGCCGATCCGCGCTTTAATCGTTACCGGCACCGAAACGGCATCCGCCATCGCACTATAACATTCTGCAACGAGCTCAGGCTCAGTCATTAAACAAGCCCCGAAACGTCCTTTTTGCACACGATCTGACGGACAGCCACAGTTAAGATTAATTTCACTATAACCATACCCCTCCCCAATTTTCGCCGATTCTTTGAGATCAGCGGGATCTGAGCCCCCTAATTGGAGCGCTACCGGGCCTTCCTCTTCAAAATAGAGATGGCGATCCCGATCCCCGTGAATAATCGCGCCGGTCGTGACCATTTCAGAATAGAGGAGCGCGTGTTTACTCATCACCCGATAAAAATAACGGCAATGACGATCGGTCCAATCGAGCATCGGCGCAACGCTAAATTTCGGATAGGGGTGAGTCACAGAATAAGTAGTATGGGGGCGTGTTTCGGTCATGGCATCCATGCAAAAAGCTAATTATTAATGGGCAATAAAAAATATCCCCTCGTCGGAGGGGATACTATTATTTCACAAGCTGATTCCGATATTCAAATCGGGGCGAGATTTAATCTCAATCCGCTCGCACTGTTTTTAGTTAACGATTCGTTAACGGTCCGAATTAATCCGTTTCAAGGAAGCTTCTTAAACTCTCAGAACGGTTTGGATGACGAAGTTTGCGTAATGCTTTCGCTTCAATCTGACGAATCCGCTCACGGGTTACGTCAAACTGTTTACCAACCTCTTCAAGAGTATGGTCTGTATTCATATCAATACCAAAACGCATTCTTAAGACTTTCGCTTCACGAGCCGTTAAGGTTGAAAGCACATCACGCGTTGCCGCATTTAAGCCCTCATCCGTTGCAGAATCAATTGGCGAAACCGCGTAAACGTCTTCAATAAAGTCGCCTAAGCTTGAGTCTTCATCATCGCCGACAGGGGTTTCCATTGACACCGGTTCGCGAGCAATTTTAAGTACTTTACGAACGCGATCTTCAGGTTCACCCATCTCTTTTGCGATCTCTTCTGGCGTTGGATCACGGCCGAGTTCTTGAAGTAACTGACGTGAAATACGATTCAGTTTATTGATCGTTTCGATCATGTGAACCGGAATACGGATCGTACGCGCTTGGTCCGCAATCGAGCGGGTAATCGCTTGACGAATCCACCAGGTTGCGTAGGTTGAGAATTTATAACCACGGCGATATTCAAATTTATCCACCGCTTTCATCAGACCAATGTTTCCTTCTTGGATTAGGTCTAAGAATTGTAGGCCACGATTGGTATATTTTTTCGCAATCGAAATCACAAGACGTAAGTTGGCTTCGATCATTTCACGTTTTGCACGGCGTGCTTTCGCTTCACCGATCGAGATTTGACGGTTGATCTCTTTAATCTCATAGATGGTGAGATCAGTCTCTTCTTCGATCTGTTTTAAGCGCTCTTGATAGTCGTAAATACGATCTTTATGCTCTAATAACCCCTCAACATATTTCGCTTTGCGTTTGAAAAGATCCTCTTCAAACACAGCCTTATCGGCTTCATGACGCGGGAATACTTTTAAGAATTCGCGACGTGGCATCTTTGCAAGATTCACACAGATATGCATGATGCGACGCTCTTTCGGGCGAATGCGCTCAATACAATCATGAAGCAGTGCATACATCTCTTCTTGAATTTTTGGGGAAAGCTGAAATTCTAGGAATTGATCACGAAGTTCACCGCGTAACGCACCGATCTCTTTTAACTTATCTTCATTGCCTTTTAATTTGGCGATTTTGTCAACGGTCTTTTTAAGTTCTTTGACTTTTTCTGCAAAAAGTTCTGGATCGGGGCCATCGCCATTATCGACCACTTCCACCTCTTCATCATCTTTTTCCTCATCTTCTAAAAAGAAGCTAGGATCGATAAATCCGGTAGCAATATCGGTTAAGCGACCTTCGTTTTTAACGGTCTCTTCATAGGTATTAATTAAGTGATAAGACGCTGGCAAATAGAGGGCTAACGAGCTTAACGCTTCACGCAGACCGTCTTCGATTCGGATGGCAATCGCTTTCTCTTCTTCACGCGTTAAGAGGTCTACTGTCCCCATTTCACGCATGTACATACGGACCGGGTCCGTGGTGCGTCCAATCTCTTCGTTATCGATGTTTGCGAGCACTTCAGCCGCTTCTTCTACCGCATCGTCGTCGGAATCTACCGACTCACTCAGCATTAAGGTATCTTCGTCTGGTGTTTCTTCATGAACGGGAATTCCCATATCGGCGATCATGCCAATAATGTTTTCGACCTGTTCAGGATCAACAATCTCTTTAGGGAGATGGTCATTCACCTCAGCATAGGTCAGGTAACCTTGGTCCTTACCATGTGCGATCAATTTCTTGATCTGCTCCTGCTGCTTTTTAATATTTGGCTGATTACTCATAATTATCGAATGGCACCCTCAATCTTAAAGAATCAAATGAAAATATCTCAAACCATCAATTATAGCATAGTTTGTCTGCTTTTTCTTTTTTCAGCGTGAAAAGGCCTTCAAGATAGTACATTTCCGTACTACCCGAAAGCCTCTGTGTAGAATAACGTGATTTTTAAAATTACGCAATGAGCTCGTCGTAGATATCCTCTTCATCACGCAGAATCACTTTGAGTCGTTTAAGGGCGTTGATCTGGATCTTACGGACTTTGTCCCGGGAGATTCCCAGCGCTTCGGCGGTTTGATCGAGCGTGTGCTTGTCATAGCCGTGAATACCAAAACGCATCTCAATGACGCTACGCGCAATCTCTTCAAGCTGCGAGAGCCCTTCAGAGAGAGCACCGTATAAATTCACCTCAGCCATCTGATTGAGCGACTGTTCAACGCTTCGATCCGATTCCAAAAAGTCGTGGAACGAACCGCTATCATCGGTAATTTCCGCATCCAAAGAAAGCGTAGATTCATTGACTTTCATCAGGTTAACTACATCTTCTTCCGATTTATTGAGCGCCTCGGCCACCTCTTCAAGGGTTGCCTCACGATTGAGTTTGGCGCTTAATTCATGCTTGGTTTTAAGTTGAGAGTTGATCTCTTTATTAATATGAATCGGCAGACGAATGGTACGGCCAGTATTCATAATCGCACGCTCAATGTAGTGACGAATCCACCACACGGCATAGGTCGAAAAGCGATACCCTTTTTCAGGTTCAAATTTTCCGATCGCATGGATTAACCCAAAATTCCCCTCTGAAATCAGATCAAGGAAATCAAGACCGCGTCCTTCATAGTTACGCGCCACGTTAATCACCAGGCGAAGATTGCTCTCAATCATTGTGTCGATCGCAACTTGTTCCCCTTTTTTCGCGCGGATGGTCATCTCTAACTCCTCTTCAGGGGTTAGAAGATCGTATTCGCCAATCTCCGCAAAATAAGTCGATAAGATATTTTCTCGATTCTCGTAAGGGTTTTTAGTTGTCGATAAAATTTCTTCAAACTCATTCTCCTCAGAGAGGATCTTTTCTTCCGAAACGTCCCCTTTAAGGCTAATTTTACGAACATTAACACTGTGATTTGAGTATGATTTTTTCATCGCTTTATCCTTATAAATCAATAAAGTGTAACCACTCAATCTAATCTGATCGGATTACTCCGCTTCGCTATAAAAACTAAATAATTGATTTATCAGATTAAGTGTTGAGTCATACTATAAACGTAAATGACTCACACATTAAATTAAAATTAATTAATAGTTCATTTTAAAACATTTATAAGACTAAAGTAATGTAAATTACAATAAAGTCAAGCGACTAGAGGTTAAAAATCTCTTTTAAACTATTGATTGCACGGACTAATCGGACCTTTGGCGCCGCGAAATTTAATCGAACGCAACTACCGCTTGCACCAAATGGTCGACCATCGCTCAAGGCGACGTTATGTTCGAGTAAAATCTCATAAGCGTTATCTTTCAATTTTGTATCGGAAAAATCAAGCCACATTAAAAACGTCGATTCTGGGATCGTGTAACGCACCCCCGGCATATTTTTCAGTTCTTCTACTATGTAATCGCGATTCGCTTTGAGATATTTGCGCACCTCAACGAGCCACTCATCACCATAATCAAAGGCCAATTCCATCCCTTTCATGCCGTAAATATTGGGATTTGGCACCATGCCCTGCATCGCTTTTAGGTATTCATTGCGAAGCGCTTCATTTTCAATAATGGCAAATCCGCCCGAAAGACCAGCAACGTTAAAGGTTTTACTTGGTGCAAAAAGGGTAATGGTATGCTCGCGCGAGGCATCGCTTGTCAGCGCATAAGGATAGTGACGCTGCCCCTCTAACGTGAGCTCGGCGTGAATCTCATCGGAAACCACCACAAGATCATTTTTAACGGCCACACGCTCGATCGCATGACACTCTTCACCGGTAAAGATATGGCCCACCGGATTGTGCGGCTGGCACAGCATTAAAAGCTCGGTATTGTCATCGGGCATAATCACCAGTCCATCGATATCAAGGCTATATTCCATCACCCGATCGTCATTTACCTCGCACGCAAGCGGGAGACGCTTACACTCGATATCGTGATTTTCCGCCATCTGTAAAAAAGGAGGATAGACCGGCGTCATGGCAATGTAATTTGCAGAAGCATTCCGGCGACGGATCATATTTCCGGCGATATTAAAACCCACCACAAGGCCTGGCAATAACACGATCGATTCCGGTTTAATTTGCCAGTTGTAGAGCTGTTTCATGCGGTAGGTAATCGCATCGATCACCCGATCCGGACGCGCCTTACCGTAGCCGTAGATCCCATTTTGAGAAATCCGCGTCAATCCCTCAATCACCGCCGGTGGCGCAGTAAAATCCATATCCGCAATCCAAAGAGGCGTCACCTCTTCCGCGTAACGGGTCCACTTTTCTGAGTTGTTATTACGGCGATTGTGCAGTTCATCAAAATTAAATGGGGTCGTCATTGTCTCTCTCCTTACATGAATATGTGCGTGCGTTAAAACACGCATCAAGATTCGTTATGTTCGTCGATATTAATGGGTTCACGCGCTTCGATCAATTAAAATTAATCCATATGAATGGGAACCGATCGGGGGCGATTCTTATTTAAGTTGAGTGTATCAGCTCAGTGCCACGGGGGTAATATTTTTGTCAAAAAACGTGATAAAAATTGAATAAAAAAGCCCTTCAATCGCGGCAAAACAATTGAAGAGCTCTGATTTACCCCGGTTACGCCTTATTTAAGATTCGCAAGCAAGGCTTTTAGCAGCGCATAAAATTTATCAACGCTCTCAATATTGACCTTTTCATCCGGGCTATGCGCACCGACGATATCCGGGCCAAAGCTCACCATCTGTAGATGAGGATATTGCTCCCCGATCAGACCGGTTTCAAGCCCCGCGTGAATCACTTGAATTTGCAGCTCGTCATTAAAATTCTCGCGATAAGTCTCTTGTAATACCTGTAGCGGTTTTGAATCTAAATTGGGTTCCCAAGCCGGATATTCCCCATCAAACTCGATCACAACATCGGCTAGATAAGCAAGGCTTTTCGCACGGCGTTTAATCACATCTAAACCGTTAGTATTAAGCGAACGCGCAAGAAGGCCAACGTGCAGGCCATTTTCTTTATCAAGCTCAATCACCCCGATATTACAGCTCGTTTCCACCACTGGCAAAAGCGCCGATTGACGAATCGGGCCGTGGGGGAGAAGCGTTAAAAAGTCGAGAAGCGTCATCGTCATCTCTGTGTCGAGCGTATCGCTCATCGCGGTTTCATGCGCTTCAATTGTTACGCCCTCATCCACTTTGACAAAACGCTCTTTAAGACTCGCTTTCCACGCCTCAACTGCGGCTAAAAAAGCTTCTTTATGATTGGCGGTAACTGCGATCACAGCTGTTGCGTCGCGGGTAATGGCATTACGTAGCTCGCCGCCCTTAAAGGAGACTAAACGAAGCGCGTATTCGTGTGAAAACTCCGTTAAAAATTCCGCTAGAAGCTGATTCGCGCTCCCGAGTCCTTTATGGATCTCAACGCCTGAGTGTCCGCCTTGTAGTCCAGAAATCGTCACTTCATAGAAAAGCCCTTGCACATCGCTGCGGTAATAATCAGCAAGCTCGCGATTCATCAGGATATCCACCCCGCCCGCACAGCCAACGCAACATTTGCCAAACTTCATGCTATCGAGGTTTAGGAGATAATCCGCATCCAATCCTTTCAGTTCAAGATTGCGCACTCCGCCCATGCCCGCTTCTTCGTCAACGGTGATTAGAATCTGCATCGGCCCGTGAACCGCGCTCTCATCTTCTAAAATCGCCATTCCCGCAGAAACGCCAATCCCGTTATCCGCGCCGAGAGTGGTATCGTTTGCACGAATCCAGCCATCCTCTTCAATGAGTTCGATGGGGTCGGTATCAAAATTATGCGCACTCGTTGGGCGTTTTTGACAGACCATATCCATATGCCCTTGGATTACAATTTTCGGGGCATTTTCATAGCCTTTTGTGGCAGGTTTTGTAATAAGCACATTGCCGATCGCGTCTTCTTCAAACCCAAGTCCGTGGGTCTTTGCATACTCTCGATAATAGGCGCGAATTGCCGCCTCCTTTTTCGATGCGCGTGGAATATCGTTCATTTTCTTAAAATGATGCCACAACAGATGCGTAGCGGGCTGACCAAACATATTGGCTCCTTTTTCAATGTTGGCTAAAACAGATTTGATTCACATTTTTAACGCAAATCATAATTCCCTTTTACAATACACCAAGCGCTCTTAAATTTTTAGCGTTTTTTTGGGAAATTCCTCATAGCGCGATCGAAAAGACTTTACCCTTCTTTGCAATTTGGTAGACTAAAGGCGCATCATTTAATCTATTCATAGATTTTTTATAGGAGTCATTTATGTTAAAACTATTTAAACACGCAACGCTCTTTGTCGCTGCAACCCTCTTAGCATTTGCTCAAGCAGAAGATATTACGATTTTTGCCGCAGCATCGCTTCAAAACGCCGTTGACGAAGTGAATGAAGTATTTATCAAGCAACATCCTGATGTCACTATTTTGCCTGCCTACGACTCATCATCTAACCTTGCTCGCCAAATCAATGAAGGCGCGCCAGCACAAATCTTCATCTCAGCGAACCAAAACTGGATGGATTACCTCCAAGACAACAAAAAAATCGACCTTGAGAGCCGTGCAAACATCGTGAAAAACGAACTTGCTCTCATCACCAATGCCGATAATCCTGCATTCGAAGTGACCTATGAATCAAAAGAGTTCTGGAAAGAGCTGCTTAAAGATACCCGCTTAGCGGTAGGTGACCCAGATCACGTACCGGTGGGTATGTACGCAAAAGCGAGCTTTGAAAAATTAGGCGTTTGGGACGTCGTTGCACCGAAAATAGCGGCAGCACAAAACGTTCGCGCAGCCCTTTTACTTGTTGAGCGCAATGAAGCGAACGTCGGAATCGTTTATTCATCAGACGCAAGCATCAGCGAAAAAGTACAAACGGTTTCAACCTTCCCTGCAAACCTTCACGATCCTATCGAATATCCCATTGCGATGATTGGCGAGCAAAACAGCGACATGGTAAAAACCTACTACGCATTCCTCTTAAGTGATGATGCAAAAGCAATCTTCAAAAAATACGGTTTCGCGACTCCCTAGTTCGCCCCGCATTATAAATTGATTGTCACATACGCCGATCATAAATCATGCCCGGCGTTATGCACCAAGGGGCGCTCGAACAATTCTAGCGCCCTTTTCTTTTGCCGAATTTACCGATCGAAAGAACCGATCGACCCAACTGATAGAGGATATTCCCCGATGCTGACCACTCTTAAACGCACACTCCTTTTTTGCGCCGCCCTTGTTATCCTTTTCCAAAGCGCACAATCGGAAGAGATCATTCTCTTCTCGGCCGCGACCTTACAAAATGCGATCGATGAGATTAATGTCTCCTTTGAAAATGCCCATCCGGGAACAAAAATTGTGGCCTCCTATAATTCCGCCTCAAACCTTTCTCGCCAAATTGTCGAAGGGGCACCCGCGCACCTTTTTATCTCCGCAAATGAACGCTGGATGAATTATTTAGCTGAAAATGATGAGATCGATCCTGAGAGCCGCGCCTATATCGTTAAAAATGAGCTCGCGGTGATTACCCATAAAGATAATCCTGATATTGAGATCGATTTTAATTCCAAATCATTCTGGGAAGATGCGCTTAAAAATACGCGCCTTGCCATTGGTGACCCCGATCACGTTCCGGGCGGCATGTATGTTAAAGAGAGTTTTACCAATTTAGGCATTTGGGATGTGGTGGAACGTAAAGTCGCGGCATCGCCCACCATTCGCGCGGCACTCGTGCTTGTTGAGCGTAAAGAATCAGATCTTGGCATTGTCTATCTCTCCGATGTAGTGATTAGCGATAAAGTAAAAATTCTCGCGAAAATGCCCGAAGGCGTGCACGCGCCGATCGATTTCCCCATTGCACTTGTGGGTAAAAATCCCTCCGAGATGGCGAAAACCTATTATCATTACCTCCTCAGTGATGAATCGAAAGCGGTCTTCAAAAAGCACGGCTTTTCGACGCCTTAATGGGCACTCATCCGATTTTGATACACGTTTTTGACACGTTAAACAAAGAGAGACGTTATGTTTAGTTTAAGTCCGTATGAATGGGAAGTGATCCGGCTCAGCCTAAAAATTGGCGTTGTGGCCATCATCTTTAGCCTACCGCTTGGCATTGTGACCGCGTGGATTTTAGCGCGCTATAATTTTTATGGTAAATCGCTCGTTGATGGCATTATTAACCTGCCGCTCGTGCTTCCGCCGGTGGTAATTGGGTATCTTTTATTAGTGACAATGGGGAAAAATGGCTACGTCGGGAAATGGCTCGATCAGCTTTTTGGGTTTTCCTTTAGTTTTAATTGGAAGGGAGCGGCGCTTGCCTCGGCGGTGGTCTCATTTCCGCTTCTGGTGCGTTCGATTCGCTTAAGTTTTGAATCGATCAATCAAAATCTCGAGTTTGCCGCGCGCTCACTTGGGGCGAGTTTCTTAAAGAGCTTTTTTACCATCACGTTGCCCCTTGCGATCCCGGGAATTATCTCAGGGGTGGTGCTTGCCTTTGCCCGCTCACTTGGCGAATTTGGCGCGACCATCACCTTTGTCTCTAATATTCCCGGCGAAACCCGTACCCTTCCGCTTGCGATGTATACGCTGATTCAAATCCCGAACCGTGAAGCCGATACCATGCGCCTTTGCGTGATTGCGATTATTATTTCACTCGGCGCACTACTCATTTCTGAGTGGCTCAATCGCTCCCACCGCCGCCGTTTAGGAGAAACACGATGATCGAACTCTCAATCTCACATCCGTTAAAACATTTCGCCTTTAGTGCCGATCTTCAGTTTGAGGCCAAAGGGGCGATCTCCATCTTCGGGAAATCAGGCTGCGGTAAAACGACGCTACTCAACTTTATTGCCGGCAAACAAAAGCCGAAAAAGGGACGCATTATTGTGCGCGAGCATACACTTCTCGATACCGAAAAACGCATCAATCTGCCACCGCACAAACGCAATATTGGCTATGTATTCCAAGAGGCGACGCTCTTCCCCCACTATTCGGTGATGGGAAATCTCAAATATGGCATGAAGCAAAAAGAGATGGGGAAAATTGAAGCAATTGCCGATCTCCTTGATATTTCGCATCTGTTAAATGAGCGCGTTGCACACCTATCAGGCGGGGAAAAACAGCGGATCGCGATTGGCCGTGCCCTGCTCCGTGAACCGCAAATTTTGCTGATGGATGAGCCGCTTGCGGCCCTTGACGCGGTACGTAAAGAGGAGATTTTGCAATATCTTGAGCGCATTATCGATTCCACCGGGATTCCGATTCTCTATGTAACCCATAACGCCAAAGAGGCCCACCGTTTATCGACGCAATTTATCCATGTCGTTGACGGAATTGCGACGCTAAAACCGATCAAAGAGTTGCCAATTCCGACGGTTTAATGCAATAAATACAAAATCTTCACTATCCTATCAATTCACTGTTTTACTACTCGTTTTATTACATCGGCAGTGTGACAGTGGATTGATGGGATTTTTAACGAAGGACTTCGTCACACCACCACACAATCTAAGGAAAGCTATGAACCGCCTATCGATGCTATGCAGCATGATCTTTTTCCCGCTCGCACTATCGGCCCATCCCATCGTCGATAAACTCCACGACAATATGTTGTCGGTCTGCTTAGAAGATCAGTCGGAAGAGCTCTGCCGCTGCGTTGCCGGATCATTTCGTGATATGCTCGACAAAGCCGCGCTCCCCGATGAAGATTACAACACTATTTATAATCTGCAAAATGGCCAAGATGTGAGCGATGAGCGACTTGCGTGGTTCGATTCCATTCTCGATTTTGACACCCACGAAGATAACGTCCGCACCTGCTTACAGGAATTTGAAGCGATCTATTAACGCCCTTCATTCCGGGGCCAGGGATTTGGAATAATTTGCCCCAAGATCACCCGCTCGCGCGCTCCGGTACTGCCGGGCATATTGCTCGCGAGGCCATGAAGTGTTTCATTGCCTAAAATGGCAAAAGCGATCGCCTCTTTCGCATCGCTTGAAATCCCTAAATCCTCTTGCGTTAATACCGAATATTCCGGAAGCTCCGCCCGAATCATCGCCATCAGCAACGGATTATATGCCCCGCCCCCGCCCACAATAATTTCATCCACTTTGCACGTTGGAAAGATAAAACGGCGATAACTCTCTGCAATGGTATAAGCGGTAAATCGGGTTAAAGTATGGATAAGATCATATTCATATTGCGTTTGATCCGATTGGCTCAAGCGGCGATAACGCTCACAAAGCTTTGCAACGCGGTTTTCTCCATAATGCTCGCGCCCTGTTGATTTAGGTGGAATCATCTCAAGGTAAGGATCGGCTTTTAACTCAGCAAACAGTGCCTCGATCAAACGCCCCTTTCTGCCATGCTCCCCATTATGATCGTACGGCTGATTAAATAACTGCATCATCGCCGCATTAATCATCATATTCCCAGGGCCAGTATCAAAAGCAGTGACCTCACTCATCGCGCAGTCTTTGGGAAGAATCGTCACATTGCCAATCCCGCCAATATTTTGCAGTAGACGGCTTTTTGTCTCAGAGCGATAGAGCAGATATTCCGTATAGGGCACTAGTGGCGCGCCTTCACCGCCCGCCACTAAATCCATCATGCGAAAATTAAATACCACCGCCGTTTTAAAGTGGTACGCCAGTGGCGATGGATCGCCAATTTGCAGCGTTGAAGGCACAAAGGGTTTCGTTGCATTTGGCTGATGATAGATCGTCTGCCCATGGCTTGCGATAAAATCGATTGGCTCGGTGGGCGAGATAATTTTCTTTTGAGAGGCTTCCATGAGTAACGCCTCCACCGCCGTTTGGTAGAGATACCCGAGCTCGGTATTGAGTGAACAAATCTCATCAATTTTTGCCGTATCGGGATGGCTAACGCGCACAATCGCCTCACGCACCTCATTAGGCATCGGATAGGCATAAAAGTGGAGTAGCTCGCATTGAGTGGTAACGCCCGCGCCTTCAATTGAGACGAGCGCCGCATCAATCCCATCGAGCGATGTGCCGGACATAAGCCCAATTGCAAGTTTACGTGCTTTGTTACTCATCAGTATGTTGTTCCTCGCGCTCGTTCCCGTTTTGAGTCTTCCCATAGGCCGATAATACCGCATGAATCCGCCCCTCATGAGCCTTAAGCGCCGCCTGTGCGCCTTCTCTATCAACGCCCAAAAACTCCATCACAATGGCCGTTTTCACATGTTCACCACTCTCCTCTAACAGCACCGTTGCGCGGAAGTAATCACACCCCGTTGCCGCCATAATCATCTGCCGAGAACGCTCAATTAACTTTTGATTAGTCGCTCGCACATCGACCATCCAATTTTGATAGACTTTGCCCCACTTAATCATAATCCCGCTCGAGAGCATATTGAGAATCATCTTCTGCGCCGAACCGGCCTTCATTCGAGTCGATCCGGTAATCACCTCAGGGCCGACAACTGCCTCAATCGCCACATCCGCTTTTTTGCCAATCGCACTTCCTTTAACGCATGCAATCGCAATCGTCGCCGCCCCTTTTTCGGCCGCATACTCAAGTGCGCCAATGCAATAAGGTGTTCTGCCAGAGGATGAAATCGCGCAGATCACATCGCCTGAATTAAAATTAATGCGATCAAGATCCTCCCGCGCCGCCGTTTGATTATCTTCCGCCGCTTCAACCGGATGACGGAGCGCACGGTCACCCCCTGCAATCATTCCAATCACCGATTCCTCTCCAACGCCAAAGGTTGGCAGGCATTCGGAGGCATCGAGCACTCCCAAACGCCCCGAGGTACCCGCCCCCATGTAAATTAAACGCCCGCCCGCCTTAACACGGCTGTACGCAAGATCAATCGCCGCCGCAATCGCATCCACTTCAGCATGAATCGCCTCAATCACCGCACGATCTTCGCTATTAATTAAAGCCACCAATGAACGAGTATCGAGCGCGTCAATCGCTGTGGTGCGAGGATTGCGATTTTCCGTCGTTAATTTACTTAAATCAGGCATGGGATTCCTTTCAATATCACTCCGATTAAACATCCCCCTACTATAACGAATTTTCCCGCAGCGCACTCAAATTCCCATAAATCCGATAAAACAGGCACAAAAAACGCCTCACATAGTGGGAGGCGTTAAAAGGTTATGATCTATAAAACAAGATGACTATCAATTAAGGCCTAGTTACTCGTAGGTCAGTGTCATGTCACCGGTTTTAATCAGGTTTGCACGGCGCATCATTCCGGCGACAAATAGGCTCACAATCATCGGAATTGCCACATGAAACACTAGCACCAAAATTAAGGTTCGCATGGAAAAGCCCATCGATTCAAATGCCATAAATTGCCCTACAAGACCGCTCGTTCCCATCCCAGCACCAGCTTTATTATTGGTCATCTCAAAGATGGTAATGGCAAGCGGTGCAGCCACAATTCCGGCCACCGTTGGGGGAATTAAGATCATCGGGTTTTTCACAATGTTCGCAATTTGAAGCATCGAGGTGCCGATTCCTTGCGCAATGAAACCGCCAATCCCATTTTCGCGATAACTGATCGATGCAAAGCCAATCATCTGCGCCGAACACCCGATCACAGCAGCGCCCGCCGCGACACCATCAAGCCCGAGCATAAAAGCAATGGCAGCACTTGAAATCGGCGCTGTAAGCGCAAGCCCCATAATGGTGGCCACCAAAATCGACATCACAAAGGGGCGTTGCGTGGTTGCCCAATTAATCAGCTCACCAAGCCCCGTCATCAATTCTTGAATCGGCACGCCCACAAATTTTGCCACATAAAAGCCCACCACAAAGACAGTAAAGGGCACGACGATAATATCAACGCGGGTCACCCGATAGACCATTTTTCCAAGTTCGGTGGCGATTAAAACCGCAATATAACTCCCAACCGGCCCGCCAATCTGATTGCCAAACGCGCCGACAAATACCGCAGAAAAGAGAACAAGCGGCGGCGCTTTAAGACTTGCCGCAATGGCGACCCCAATCGCAGCGCCAACAATTTTCGGATCCATGGCAAACTTCCCCATCTCCACAAAATCCGCAACGCCAATCTGCTCGCCGAGCGTCTTAATAATGAGCCCAATTAAGAGCGATGAAAACAGCCCAAGCGCCATATAACTCAGCGCTGTAATAAAGTAATCTCGCGGGGAGAGCGTCACCCCTTTTTTATGCAAAAACTCGATCATCTCAACCTATCCTCGTCTATTTATTATGTTGATTATCGACTTATACTCATTTTGAGCAAAATTAAAATAACCTTTATTATCATACGCCTTATCACAAGATTTGCCAGCTTTATTTACTTTGCTCAATAGAAGTTAAATGATGAAGTCGTAACGCCCATTTGTTGAGATAATTCACTATCGCGATAAAGAGCTATTTTATGATACGATCGGCTAACACCCAAACATTCATAGGAGTCTATTCAATGTATAAACTGGTCTTTTTTGTTCCCGATTCTCATGTGGAAGAGGTGAAAGAAGCGATCTTTGCAACGGGCGCTGGGAAAATTGGCAATTATTCGCACTGCTCCTGGCAAACACTCGGACAAGGGCAATTTAAGCCGCTTCACGGGAGCGATCCTTTTTCTGGCATTCAAGGCAATCTCTCTCGCTGCGAAGAGTGGCGCGTCGAACTTGTGTTAGAAAAATCGCTCGCAAAAGCGGCGATCACCGCTCTTAAAAAGGCCCATCCCTATGAAACGCCGGCGTTTGATCTTATTGAACTGATCGATCCTTTTTAAGGATTTCGGTTAACTTAACGTCACGCTAGGTAAATTCATATACAATTCAAAATTCTACTTAAAATAACCTTACATTAACCAATAAAAGTAACGTCCTTCTTCAAGCGCAATTGCTGAAAATCCCGTATAATACGCCTTTTACCCATCAATAAGGAGTCGTATGAGCGTGAAAGAGAAAGTGTGGTCGATGTTGCGAGAAGCGATAGCCGTCAATGAGCGGTCGTTCCCGTGGGAGCGCGCAGTGGGCGCAGGATTATCGATGGCCTTGCCGATCTTTATTGGACTGTGGCTGGGGCAATTACAATATGGACTGATCGCCGGACTCGGTGGATTTACCTATCTCTACGCCTTCAGACTCCCCTACGCACATCTCTCCAAGCGGATATTTTTTGTCGGCGCATCGATCGTCCTTGCCTCATTTTTAGGCTCGATCTCCTCCCCCTATCCCGTCGCAGTCGCCATCATTATGGGACTTATCTCGGCGGTGATGCTCTTTATCTTTAACGCGCTTAAATTTATCGGCCCTTCGTCGATCTTTTTTGTGCTTATTTTCGCATTAACTGCCGATATGCCAGAAGTGGGATTATCCGGCGCCCTATTTCGCGCAGGGCTAGTCGCGCTCGGGGCAACGCTTTCGTGGACCATCGCCATGAGCGGCTTTTTAATCAATCCCCATCGCCCTGAAATTCAGACGTTAAGACGAGCCTATCGCCAATTAATGAAGCTTACCGAAAGTGTGGGAACGCCCCATTTTCAACATGAGAAATACCTCGCGATGGCGGCCTTTAAAGAGGTCGAAGAGACGCTCATGGCGGGAGAACTCCCTTGGTCGCCGTCGGAAACCTATACGCGCCTGCTTCATCTTGCACTTGAAGGCAATGAATATCTCCTCTATCTTGTCAATCGCTACGCTGATGAAAAGGAAGCGCTTCCAAAAGAGGCGATGCTATTTTTAGACAAGGTCGATCAGGAGCTCAAACACAACCTCAAAACCGTGACGGAGCTCAATGTTCCCGCACTACCCGATCAAAAACTCACCCGCCATTTTGAAAAGATGAAAGTGGCGTTAAAACACCCGATCCACGATCTAAAACCGATCACGCTTGAGCGCCGTTACACCGTATTTGATATTTTAGGAAACGCCTTTGATCGCAATTCCCTTGTCTTTATTACCGCCCTTCGTTTTGGCGTAATTACCACCATTGCCGCGCTGGTCGCCCATAGTTTCGACTTTACTCGCTCGTATTGGATTCCGCTATCGTGCGTTGCGATTATGTCAGGCGCAACGATGGTCGCCACCTTTCACCGCGCGTTACAACGCTCAATCGGGACGCTAATCGGGATTATTATTGCAAGTAGCATTCTCTATTTTAAGCCCTCCGGCTATCCCATTGCCTTTTTCATTCTCTTTTTTACCGCAGTGACCGAGCTCTGCATCGTTAAAAACTACGGCCTTGCGGTGATTTTTATTACCCCAAATGCACTCCTCCTTGCGGAAACCATTACCGGGGGCGAATTTGCCTTTTTCCACTTCTCAACGGCACGTATTATTGACGTTGTGATCGGGAGTGCGATCGGGCTTTTAGGCGTGATTATCATGGGAAAACGCACTGCCTCATCGAGAATCCCACGGATTTTAATGCGCACGCTTCGCAACCAATCACAGATGATTTTATTGCTCTTTTCTAAAGAGAAAGCGAGCACGCAAGCCCAAGTTGAAGCCCGCCTTGTTAAAATGCGCACTAACCTTGCCAACCTCACCGCACTCTACGATGCCGCAATTGGTGAAATCCCGAAAAAACGCGAATTGATCGAATACTATTGGCCGATTATCTACTCGATGGAAAAGCTCGCCTTTTTACTCGAACGCGCAGCCGAAAGTAAGGCGCGCCCGGAGCTCTCAGAGTATGAGCTTGCTACCTTGCTTTATCTCTTTGAAACGTTAGCAAACTCTGCTAGATTTGATGAGATGGAAGCCCCGAAAATCATCCCCACGATTCCAGGATTTTATAGCCTCGAGCGAGAGATTGACACCTTACAACGCGCCTTTATGGGAGATTCGAAACATGCAGTTCAATAAAAAACAGACACTCTCCGGCCTAATTTGGATCGGCATCATGAGTTTTTCCAGCATCGGATGGGCTCAAAATCCCGTATCAAATGCCGCGAAATCCATTATTGATCCGAGCGTGATTTACGATGGTTCCTATCAATCGATCGCCTATCCCAATGGCGATGTTGCAGCGGATCGCGGTGTCTGCTCTGATGTCATTGTCCGTGCCTATCGCACGCTCAATATCGATCTGCAATCGGCGGTTCACAATGATATGCGCACTCATTTTAATGCCTATCCGAGTCAACGCATGTGGGGGCTTTCAAAACCCGATAAAAATATTGACCATCGCCGCGTGCCGAATCTTGAAACCTTTTTAACCCGCCAAGGCGCAAGTCTTCCCATCACGAAAAACCCTGATAATTACAGAGCCGGCGACATTGTTTCCTGGCGCCTACATAACGGCCTGCCCCATATTGGCATTGTTATTGATGAGCGCTCACAAGATAAAAAGCGCCCGCTCGTAGTGCATAATATCGGCCAAGGACAGATCGCCGAAGATGTACTTTTTGAGTGGAAAATCGTCGGGCATTTTAGATATTTGCCAAAATAATCGCCCCACTTTATTCCGCTTAAAAAAGAAACCTCTCAAGATGAGGCAATCATGATCGATTCACCTGCTTGAGAGGTTTTAGTATGGACATCCATTTTCAGTTAGGACTCCAATGGATGCCCATGAAAACCAATAAATAAAGATCGCTTATTGCGCCTCATTCTCTTTAATGGTATTGACAAGGGCCGCGAAAAATTCGTAGCTATCGATCGTCTCTTTACCTGTAGGTTTGGGCTGCGCACCCCATGCCGCAATGACGACATTTTCACGCGGATTCATATAGATCTGCTGTCCAAAGATTCCTTCAGCGGTGAAAGCGCCTTCATTGACTGTACCTTCTGCCTCTTCAATCGGCCACAGCATATAACCATACTCAATCGTTTCACCATTAATAACTTTCGGTGAACCCGCCTCTTTAAGCCAACCATCGGGCAATAGCTTCTCCCCTTTAACCTCCCCATTTTCAATCAAGAAAAGCCCAAAGCGAGCATAATCACGAAGCACTGCTTGCAAACCGCTTCCACCGACTTCTAAACCATCTTCAGACTCAAGCCACCACGTCGCATCAGACTCCATCCCCGCCTTTTTCCAAATACGCTCTGAGAGATACTCACTCACCGGCTTTCCGACCGCCGCCTTAACAAGTGCACCTGCAACGTGGGTTTCACCGGTACTATAATTCCAGCGCGTACCCGGCTCTGCTGCACGAGGGAGTTTAGCCATAAGCTCCAACACACCGCCCGGAATTTGGGCATTTTGCACTGCGAGCATCGCTCTACGATCTGAGTTTGGATCGGTATAGGTTTCATTCCATGCAACGCCTGATGCCATCTGCAATAAATGGCGCACAGTAACGCCATCATAACTGCTTCCCGTAAGCTCGGGCAGATAAGTTACAATCGGATCATCAATATCGTTGATATACCCGTCATTAAGGGCAATTCCAATCAGTGTCGCGGTAATTGATTTCACTACCGACATCGACATCCAGCGCGTTTTATCATGATTGCCAAGTTGATAATCCTCGTAATAGACTTTACCATCTTTAATCACAATCAGCCCACTCACACGATTGATCGATACATAATCGTAAAGATCGTATTTTGTCCCATTTGATTCAAAAATCACATTTGAAATTTGAAAGTCTGCCTTCGGTAACGCGCGAATATTCTCTGGATCATGAGCTACTTTTGCCGTGGGATAAAGCCGATCAATATTGCGGAATGTATTGGCCTGAATATCGGGCATTAGGCGACCATCATAGACCTCTTCCACCGTACCAATTTGTTCATCTTTATGGGGATTAATCACATCGTGTGCAAATGCACCACTCATCGACAGAGATAATCCTACCAGTAATGCAAGACGCTTTACACTAGCCTCTTTTTGACGCACAACTCCTTGTAACATTTTTTGCATGCCATCCTCTCTCTTGTTTATTATTGTTATTAACGCTTAAAAATGCACCATCGACTTTTATCAATGCCGTTTGATCAATGTAGCAGATAAATTAAGAAGTGAAAAGATACGAAAAGGATCTACATAAACAAAATAAAACCCCGTGTCAGCAAGGACACAGGGTTTTGTAGATATCTCTGTTATACGTCTATGTATAAATTATTTTACACGCATGTGAGGGAAAAGTAACACGTCGCGGATCGATTCTGAATCCGTGAAGATCATCACTAAACGGTCCACGCCGATTCCTTCACCGGCGGTTGGTGGCATGCCGTATTCAAGCGCGGTAACGAAGTCTTTATCGTAATGCATCGCTTCATCATCGCCGGCATCTTTATCGGCTACTTGCGCCATAAAGCGTGCGTGCTGATCTTCCGCATCGTTAAGCTCCGAGTATCCATTGCCCACTTCGCGGCCGCCAATGAAATATTCAAAACGGTCAGTGATAAGAGGATTCTCATCATTTTGACGCGCAAGCGGTGATACCGCTAATGGGTAACCTGTGATAAAGGTTGGAAGTAATAATTGCTCTTCCACTTTTTCATCAAAGATCTCCATGAGGATTTTACCCCAGCAATCGTTTTTATCGTAGTGGATATCATGTTTATCCGCATACGCCGCAACGCCTTCGCGCGTGTTAAGATCAAACTCTTTCGCATCATCGGTATAACGAATAATCGACTCTTGTACCGTCATGCGTTCAGCGGGTTTGCCAAAATCGATGTCATAGCCTTGATAATGAATTTGTGCGTTTTCGCCTTCATTGACCGCAAGCGCAATCTCTTTCATGAGCTCATCGGTAAAGTTCATCATATCTTGATAATCGGCATAGGCCCAATACCACTCAACCATGGTAAATTCAGGGTTATGACGGGTTGATACTCCTTCGTTACGAAAATTTCGGTTCACCTCAAAGACTTTTTCCATTCCACCCACAATAAGGCGTTTTAAATAAAGTTCTGGCGCGATACGAAGATAAAATTCCATATCCAGCGCATTATGATGCGTAACAAATGGTTTCGCATTTGCACCCCCAGGAATCGGGTGCATCATTGGGGTTTCCACCTCTTCAAAGCCTTCTTTATCGAAGAAATTGCGTAAGGTGCGCAGGATAAGATTGCGTTTTCTGAAGGTTTCGCGCGTTTCAGGATTCATAATCAAATCAAGATAACGCTGACGATAACGGGCTTCAACATCCGTTAAGCCGTGGAATTTATCCGGAAGTGGGCGCAGTGATTTCGTTAAAAGACGCAGTGTTTGGGCGCGAACGGTTAGCTCCCCTTTATCCGAGCGAGAGACCTCCCCTTCAACAGCAACAATGTCACCTAAGTCCCATGTTTTGAACTCTTCAAACGCCTCTTCACCGATTAATTTGGTATTCACAAAGAGCTGGATATCACCGGCTTTATCGCGCAATTGGATAAATCCACCCTTACCGAAAAGACGCTTAGCCATCATGCGGCCCGCCATCTTCACGTGCATTCCCTTCTCTTTTAGCGCATCGCGATCTAACCCTTCACACGCTTTGTGAAGCTCCGTTGAGACCGTGTCTTTTCTAAAATCATTGGGAAACGCAACCTGTTTCTCATCACGGATCTTCGCAAGCTTCTCGCGACGCTCCGCAATTAGGTGGTTTTCATTCATCTCAATATCTGCGTTTTGTGTAATATCCGTCATAATCTTCCGTCTAAATCAAAGTGAATGGCGATGAGTTTCCCCATCGCCGCGATTACCTTTTTACATCTTGTCCGTTAAATTAACGTGAATAGTTTGGTGCTTCTTTTGTGATCGTTACGTCGTGAACGTGCGATTCTTGCATCCCTGCGTTTGTGATCTGTACAAAACGCGGTTTTGTGTTCATTTCTGCGATGGTACCGCATCCAACATAGCCCATACCTGCGCGCACACCGCCCATTAATTGGTGAACGATTGGAACGAGTGAGCCTTTATAGGCAACGCGACCTTCAATCCCTTCTGGAACGAGCTTATCTGAGCTTGCGCCTTCTTGGAAATAACGGTCTGATGATCCAGCGCTCATTGCACCAAGTGATCCCATACCGCGGTATGATTTATACGCACGACCTTGGTAGAATTCGATTTCGCCCGGTGATTGATCAGTACCGGCTAAGATTGAGCCCACCATGATTGATGATGCACCTGCCGCTAACGCTTTTGCCATGTCGCCTGAGTAACGAATTCCGCCATCTGCGATCACCGGTACGCCCGTGCCACGAAGAGCTTCTGCGACGTTTGCAATTGCGGTAATTTGGGGAACACCAATCCCTGCGATGATACGCGTTGTACAGATTGATCCTGGACCAATCCCCACCTTAACGCCGTCAGTACCCGCAGCGAGTAGGGCTTTTGCTGCTTCTGCCGTTGCGATGTTACCGCTGATCACTTGTAATTCTGGATAAGTTTGTTTCACCCAACGTACGCGATCGATCACCCCTTTTGAGTGTCCGTGCGCCGTATCGACAACAATGGCGTCAACACCGGCGTCTACTAAACGCTCGATACGCTCTTCGGTACCTGCGCCCGCGCCGACTGCCGCGCCACAGATTAAGTTGCCATCAGCATCGGTTACTGAGTTTGGGTATTTTTCAGTGTGTGAAATATCTTTAACCGAGATTAAACCGCAAAGTTCGTTCGCTTCATTAACAACGAGTAGACGCTCTAAACGATGCACTTTTAAGAGCTCGATCACTTCTTCCTGCGTTGAACTTTCGCTTGCGGTAATTAAACGATCACGGGTGGTCATCGCGGTTACCACTTTTTTCGATGCATCATCTTCAAAGCGTACGTCACGGTTGGTGATGATTCCTACCACTTTGCCGTTATCAAGTACTGGCGCACCTGAGATTTTATTGGCGCGCATTAATTGTCTAAATTCGAAAATTGTGGTGTCGGGGGTTACCGTGATTGGGTCTGATACGATCCCGGTTTCATAGTTTTTAACTTTCGCTACTTCGCCCGCCTGTTCTTCGGGGGTTAAGTTTTTATGAATGATCCCGATCCCGCCTTGTTGCGCCATCGCGATCGCCATTGCGCTCTCAGTTACGGTATCCATCGCCGCTGATAAAAGTGGGATGTTTAACGCGATTTTCTGAGTCAATTGCGTTTTTAAGCACACCGCTTTTGGAATGACTTCTGAATAATCCGGTACTAGTAAAACGTCGTCAAAGGTTAATCCTTGTTCCATCACTCTAAGCATATTGGTGTCTCCTAAAAAACTGATATTAAAAGGGCTTCGAAAGCTAAAAATTAAAGTCCTTTATTCTAACATAGAAATCTGAGAGGATAGCTAATTTATAGCGCTTTTCTCATTTTTTGCTATAATGCGAACAATTTACTATTAGAAATGCTTTTGGAGTCTCATCATCATGAATATCCCCAGCATGATTACCTCCTTTCGGGTCGCAATCATCCCTATTTTCATCGCAGTTTTCTTAATTGAGTTAAACGGACATTTCTGGGGTTTCCCCGCGACAAACGTCGTTCTTCTTATCTTATTTGCCATCGCGTCGATCACCGACTGGCTTGATGGTTATCTCGCTCGTAAATGGAATCAAACCTCAAGTTTTGGGGCGTTTTTGGACCCTGTTGCCGATAAACTACTCGTTGCGGTAGCGCTCATTGCCATTGTGGCGAGTAACCCGACCCATTGGTATTTAACCCTATCGGTAATGATTATTATCAGCCGTGAAATCACCGTATCGGCGCTGCGCGAATGGATGGCCTCAATGGGGGAACGCGGCGTTGTTGCGGTATCGTGGATCGGTAAATGGAAAACCGCTTTCCAAATGCTTGCTATCGGTTGCCTACTCTTTAAAGAGGATTTCTTCGGACTACCGATCTTTACCATTGGTCTTATCTTATTAGTCGCCGCGACGGTGTTAACACTCTGGTCGATGATTCAATATCTCTACGCTACTTGGAAAGCACTTCGCCCCGCAAACGTCTAAGACTCACGAATATTAAACCGAATACAAAAAAGCTCATAGTCTAACATTAAACCGATGAGCTTTTTTATTGCCTGTCGTTTTGTATCTTTCATTTTAAAGCGTACGAATAATGCCTTCTACTTTTAAAAGATCCCGCAAATAGCGAGATGGCACGCCTTCGTTAAATTGTGCCTCAATGGAAAAATCACTGAAATCGCCTTGGGTAAACCCTCCGTTCAATTCTACTAACTCTGCTAATAATCGTTCTAACGCTTCTCGCACTGTAAGTACCGCGTCAATCATATAGGGCACGCCGGAAACGAGCGCTACGACGCGGAGTTTTCCATCCATTTGAATAATCTTAAAGGTCACTTTTAAATGTTCTTCATTAAGATGCGCCTCACTGATTAGTGGGGGATCTTCAGGTTTTTCTGACATGGCGCGAATCAAGTTAAGATTATTGAAAATCGACGCCATCTCTTGAAGCTCATCCTCACCCTCTTCACTCTGCTCTATCGAAAGATCAGCATCTCTCCCCGTTGCAAGGGATTGCAAAAGTCCGATCACCGCTTTAAAGCGCAGAAGCACAAATTCAATCTCATCCAGATTGGTAAAGCGCCCCAAACTGAGGCGAATACTCTGGAGCGAACGTTCCGTGGAATAGCCCATCTCCGTTAAGACATACGAGGGCAGCGTATCATCGCTATTACACGCCGAGCCCTTAGCAAAACCAAGCTCCGGCAGAAAATGAATCAGCGCATCGGCATGAACATCGGGAATCCAAAGATTGAGAATCGATGGGATAATTCTATGAATTTGATCTTCTGAATCGATCCGCCCACAATTTCGCTCAACGCCAAAGGGGGCAAGTTCCGTTAAGATTTTATCGGCCAATACGGTATGACGCGCCTGCTCTTCTTCATATGAATGGGCACAAAGTTCGAGTGCTTCCGCAAGCCCTGTGATCTGTTCATTCGGCATTGTGCCAGAACGAATCCCGAGCTGTCCGCCGCTGCCATCAATCAGAGGGGTTAACGGCAAACGTGGAAAATAGCGACGATAGAGAATTCCCACCCCTTTTGGCCCGTAGCATTTATGCCCACTCATGCTTAAAAGATCAAATTGAGAGGCATCAATTCGTTGGTGAGGCGCGGTTTGCGTGCCATCCACATGAAAGGGGATTTTTCGTGCGCGAGCCATTTTGGCAATGCCTTCAACTGGCATCACATCGCCCGTCTCGTTATTCACCCAAATGAGCGAGATAATCGCGGTATCGTCAGTGATCGCAGCTTCAACCATTTCAGGGGTAATCAGCCCTTGACGATTAGGCGAAATAAACGTGGATTTATAACCCTCTTTCATCAGCGCCTGCACCGTTTGCAGCGTGGCTTTATGCTCTACCGTTGAGGTGATAATGTGCTTTTTCGTTTGGCTGTGACAGACACCCTTAATCGCCTGATTGATCGATTCCGTTGCGCCACTTGTGATAATGAGCTCGTTACGTTTCACCTGTAAAAATGCGGCAATCGAATCAAGGGCCTGATCGAGCGCCTCTTTTGCTTCAAACCCCGCACGATGATGACTCGTAAAATTCCCCCACTTGGAGTGAAGCGTCTTCACCATCACATCGATCACACGGGGATCGGGAGGCGTTGTGGCTGCATAATCAAGATAGACAAATCGATCGTTTTTCATCATGGAAATCCTAGATTGTGAACGGAAAAGTAAACGTACAGATTAAATGTATGGATTAAAGGTATCGGGCCTGAAAAATAGAGCGAAACAAAAACGCGAGAGCCGAACTCTCGCGAATTATTATAACGCTTTTATCAAATCGCTCGAAGGGGATTTACTTAGCCGCGATAGTGCTTAATAAATTGTTGGAAACGCTCTGATTTTGGATTGGTGAAGAGCTCCTCAGGCGGGCCCTGCTCTTCGATGCGGCCCTCATGGAAAAAGACCACCTCATCGGAGATATTTTTCGCAAAATCCATCTCGTGGGTCACGATCACCATGGTCATGCCCTCTTTGGCAAGATCTTGCATCACCGTTAATACCTCGTGCACAAGCTCCGGGTCAAGCGCAGATGTTGGCTCATCAAAGAGCATCACGCTTGGCTCCATCGCTAACGCTCTAGCAATGGCAACGCGCTGCTGCTGACCACCCGACAGATTGATCGGATAATCATGAACGCGCTCTGAAAGCCCTACTTTATTAAGAAGTTCAAGCGAACGCGCTTTGGCCTCTTTTTTCGATAATCCTAATACATGAATCGGCGCTTCCATCATATTTTCAAGCACCGTCATATGACTCCAGAGATTAAAGTTTTGAAACACCATACCAAGCTGAGTACGCAGGCGACGCATCTGTTGCGGATCTTCGGCCACAAGGCCTTTATCGCCCGGCATCAATTTTAACGCTTCACCATTAATAATGATCTCCCCTTGATCGGGTTTTTCAAGCAGATTAATACAGCGTAAAAATGTACTTTTTCCTGAACCTGAAGCCCCTAAAAGCGAGACGACATCCCCTTTTTGTAACTCAAGTGAAATCCCTTTTAAAATCTCACGGTCACCAAAGGACTTATGGATATTTTTAATAGTTAATGCTGGCGTCTGTTTCATAAATCTCTGTAAACTATTTTAAAATCAATGGGGCATTATAGCAGTATCGGCCAAATAAAACATCGAAGAGATTCCCCGCGCGCGCTATTTTCTCAAATCCCCACCGAATCTCAGCTTAATTAATTGAATTGATAGGCGCTCATTAAAAAAATTAAATTGCTATTTAATTAAAAGGGCGGAGAATGGGAAGAATTGGGACACATTTTGGCTTGTCGAAGGATATATTGAATATGCAGCACTTAAATGATTGCGAGTTTCTCCACACTATTTTAGAAAATGAAGGGGTCACCGGATTAACCTATAACGATGGGTGGATTGAGAGTTCACAGACACCGACAAAAATTGCTGCACTGATCGAATTAAATCCCGCAGAACGTCAAGAATTATCAACGGTAACGCTCCATATTCGTCTTGCGCGCGAAGGATTTAAACCCTTTTCACAAAACTTTGAAGGCTATGCTCATTCAGAAGAAGAGGCGATTTTAGATGCCTATCAAGCTTTTTCACATACGGCGCTCGATCCGCTTTTGCTTGCTATTTGGAACATCAATGAAGCGGGCTATATTCAAGAAGAAGAGTGGGAAGTTGGCCCCGATCTCTATCGCGCGTGCCTTGGCAATGTCGTCGGTGAAGGAGAAGCCGGAAAACCCAATGAAATTGGCGCAGAAAACGCAAAAATTGCCACCGAAAGCGGCGTAGTTGATATTCCTGAGGATTATTTTGAGGCGCTCGTTGAGACCATTTATGATAATGCCGAAGGGGAAGAATTCCTCTGGTTCCATTTCAATTTTGTCTACACCCCCGGTGAAATGCCGGTGATGGAGCTCTATAAAAATGGCGAGTTCGTCGATCTTGAGCCCTCCGAACTGCTCGATATTCCTTGGCCTGAGTCCAATGAATTTTACGCATTTCGTGAAACCGTCATCTTAACGAAAAAACCTGCATAAACCTGCCACCCTTTAAATATAGATAAAAACTCAATAGAGAGCCTGGCCTTCATGCTGGGCTTTTTGTTGCGCTACGAGCGCTTAATTTCTTATACTGCTCGCTCATCATGCCTAAAACGAGGAGCGCTTTATGATTTTCAATCCCCCACTTATTCAAGCGACGCTAATTAAACGCTATCGCCGATTTTTAACCGATATCCGCCTTGAATCCGGTGAAACGATTACCATTCATTGCCCCAATACTGGCTCGATGATGAACTGCTTAGTGCCAGAAAGTCAGGCGTGGTATCTTCCTTCTACCGACCCAAATCGTAAAACCAAAGGCACATGGGTGCTAGCGACAACGCCCCACGGACGCATCGCCAATATTAATACCCATTATGCCAACACGCTTGTGGAAGAGGCGCTGAGCGAGGGTATTATCAAAGAAGCAGGCCCCTTTAAAAAGCTCCGCCGTGAGGTGAAATATGGGGAAGAAAATTCTCGCATCGATTTTTGCTTAACTCATGAGGACGATTCGCTCACCTATATTGAGGTGAAAAGTGTGACGCTCGGATTTGATGATTCCACCACCGCCGCCTTTCCCGATGCCGTGACTGAACGCGGGACAAAACACCTCCGTGAACTGACGCGCCTTGCTGAAAATGGCGTTAAAACGATTCTGCTCTACTGCGTCAATCTCTCAGGGATTACCGCCGTTCGCCCTGCCGATGAGATCGACCCTGAGTACGGTAAAGCCCTTCGCCTTGCGCAAAAATCCGGTGTAAAAATCATCGCCTACGGCACCGAATTATCCCCAAACGAAATCAAAATCACCCATTCGATTCCGGTGGTGATGGATTAACTCCCATTAATTCATCTGACAATGAAAAAGAGCGTGCCTACTGATTTTATCTCAACAAGGCACGCTCTCACGCCATATCACTCATGGAGTGTGAGTCTTTGGCGCACGACGCGCCCATTATGCAATCAATATCGAGGTCAACAAAACGACTACGAATCACACACTCTACTTTAGGGCGATCAAACTCTCTAAGCGTTAAGAGCGCAACGCTCAAAGAAGAAGATCGACCTTTTATAGATTTCCAATGGAGAGATATTTGGTTTCTAAATAGGGCTCAATTCCCTCAATTCCCCCTTCCCGGCCGATACCACTCTCTTTAAAGCCGCCAAAAGGTACTTGCGCCGTGCTCGGCAAGCCATCATTCCAGCCAACGATCCCAAAATCGAGATTATCTTGCAGATAAATACCCGCCTTATAATCGTTCGTGAAATAGTACGCGGCTAGCCCAAAAGGCGTGCCATTAGCGATTTCGATCGCTTCATCAAGGGTATTAAATGCAATGATGGGAGCGACGGGACCAAAGGTCTCCTCAGACATAATATCCATCTCAAGCGTGACCTTGCCAAGCACCGTCGGCGCAACAAAATAGATCCCTTTCTCATCATCCGCTTGATAGGTGCCACCGGCTAAAATAGTCGCACCGTTCGATTTGGCATTCTCAATTTGAGACACCACTTTATCAAACCCTTTCTTATTAATCAGCGGACCAACATCGGTCTTCGCATCGAGGCCATTTCCCATTTTTAAAGCCTTGGTCGCAGCGGCAAATTTCTCACTAAATTCCTGAATGACCGATTGATGGACAATGAAACGATTCGCGCACACGCAGGTCTGCCCTGCATTTCTAAATTTAGAAGCGAGCGCTTGCGTCACCGCAAAATCAATATCCGCGTCTTGACAGATAATAAACGGGGCATGCCCGCCTAACTCCATCGATACATGTTTTACCGTACAGGCGCTATCGCTGATTAGGCGCTTCCCAACGGGCGTTGAGCCAGTAAAGGTAATTTTGCGCACATGCTCACTTTCCGTGAAAATAGGGCCAACCTCTGAGCCATGACCAATCACGCATTGAATCACATCTTCGGGAATCCCGGCCTCATGAGCGAGCTCCACCAATTTAATCATGGTAAGCGGTGTATCTTCTGCCGGCTTCACAATAAATGTACACCCCGCCGCAAGCGCAGGACCGGCTTTTCGGGTCATCATTGCAGCAGGAAAATTCCATGGCGTAATGGCAGCCACTTGCCCGATTCCTTGACGCGTTACAACAATGCGTTTATCGCTCCCATTTGCCGGAATTGTGCGCCCATAGATACGCTTGGCCTCTTCGGCATACCACGTTAAATAACTCACCGCATAATTGACCTCACCACGGGATTCTTGAAGCGGCTTACCATTCTCTTCCGTCATCACTTTAGCGATCGATTCCTTATCCCGCATAATGAGCTCTGCCCATTTAAAAATAAGCTCTGCGCGGTGATATGCCGAGGTTTTCCGCCATGTTTTAAATGCTTCATTCCCGCGAGCGAGTTTTTCAATAATCACCTCTTTAGAATCAATGGGGAGCGTTGCCAGTAGCTCACCTGTAGCAGGATTATGTACTTTTAATTGAGTCATTGTTTCAGATCCTTTTTTCTTCTTCACCTTCATAAAAAAGTGGGTAAATGGTTCGCTATTTACCCACCTCTATTTCACTTAAATTTCGCTTAAATAAAATATGCGCTGATTGAACTTATTGAACTGATTGAAGCGTTACGCTTTTGCACTTGCTTCAATGGCCTCTGTTAAGATGGCTAAGCCCTTCTCAAGTTCGCTATCGGTAATTGTAAGGGGCGACAAGAAACGAATCACATTGCTGTAAAGCCCCGCTGATAAAAGCAGTAAGCCATGTTCATTGGCATAATTGACGATCGCATTCGTGCGCGCGGCATCCGGTTTTTTCGAGAGAGGATCCACAACAATTTCCGCTGCAACCATCGCACCTAAGCGGCGAATATCTCCAATAAATGCATGCGTTTTTTGCGCTTCTTTTAAGAAGTTTTCAAGCTTTTGACCAAGGATTTCAGATTTATCGTTTAAGTTTTCCTCTTCAATAATCTCAAATACCGCTAAAGCCGCCGCGCAAGCAAGGGGATTTCCTGCGAAAGTACCGCCAAGCTCACCAGGGTTGGACGTGTTCACCATCTCAGCGCGCCCTACCACCGCACTTAATGGCATACCTGCAGCAAGTGATTTAGAGGTAGTCATAAGATCGGGCACAATGCCGTAATTTTCCATCGCGAATGTTTTCCCCGTACGGCAGAAACCGGTCTGAATTTCATCGGCAACAAAGACAATGTTATGCTCTTGGCAAAAATTATAGACAAACTCCACAAATCGTTGCGGAGGAATCATAAATCCACCCTCTCCTTGAACGGGCTCCATCACCACACAGGCAACATTATCCGGCGACACGGTGCCTTTAAAAAACTCTTTGAAACGATCAATCACCTGATCAATATATTGATCTTCACTCATGCCATTTGGGCGCTCATACACAAATGGAAAGGGCGCTTGATACACCTCTGAGTTAAATGGACCGAACCCCACTTTATAGGGGTTTACTTTACTGGTCATGCCCATGGTTAAGTTAGTACGGCCATGGAATGCACGATTAAAGGAGACCACACCGGGCTTTCCGGTATAACGGCGTGCAATTTTCACCGCATTTTCCACCGCTTCTGCCCCTGAGTTAAAGAGCGCAGCCTTTTTCTCGTGATCACCGGCGGTAATCTCACATAATTTTTGACACACCGCGATATACCCCTCATACATCACGACGTTAAATCCAGGGTGGGTAAATTCTTCCACCTGTTTTTTAATCGCCTCTACCACTTTTGGATGGCTATGCCCCACGTTCATCACTCCAATTGCGCCAGCAAAATCGATAAACTCACGGCCATCTTCCGTTTTCACAGTGGCATTTTTAGCGGATACCGCAACATTTAAATTCCCGTTGCTCACCCCACGTGCTACATATTTTTCACGCAATTGTTGTAAAGTACTCATGTTAAATCTCCTTTGATTGATCTTCTTTTTTGATATGGATGTTAAGTGTTAAACAATGAGGGGCCTATTTCGGAACGAATACATTTAAGCCGATCAAAATCTCCTCAATTGAGGCAGGTAAAAGGTTGGTGTTGTAGAGCAGATCGCACACCGCATAGAGCGCCGCGAAACTATAAAGTGCAATAATCATTCCTTGCACAGGAGCACTCGTGATCCAGCGGTTACACTGCCAATCGGGCACAATATCGCCGATCTTACGAGCTCTTTTCAGCATTAAAATGGGTAAAATTGCTAAAATCACCCCACCGACAGCACCGGCAAACTCTAAGGCTCTTCCAAATGAAACCAGCTCGCGGTACGCCAAAATAAAGGGAGGAATGGAGATCACAGCAAGCACGATCGCACGGCGAAATTTCCGCGTTTCGGAGCCCAATTTAAATTGGTCATAAATATTCGTTAGGTAACTGCCGCCTAATCCCCAATAGGAGGTTAGCATCGCGCATAGTGCAAAGAGGTTCGCAGTTAATGCCGCCCATGGGCCTAAATAGCGCCCCCAAGTGATCGTTGCGATTTCATCAACATTATCAATTCCTGCTAGTGAAATGATCGAAAGCGCCACCGTCGTTAAAAGCAAAAAGGTACAGAGCATCCCGATCACAATCGCTTTTGGCAACAGTTTTGGTTGATGCACAAAGCCACGGGCGATCTCAGGCACAATATATTGCGCCGAGTAGCTAAACACCACCAGATAAATGATCGGAATCATGTAGGACCACTGCCCTTCCATTAGATGCTCAATTTTGGTATTAACATTAAAAAGCGTTGCAAATGAGAGAATCAGGATCATCGAAATCATCGTAATGCTGATATATTTCTCCCCCTTCCCGATCGCTTTTAGGCCCCCATATAAAATCCCGATGGCTGGAATGGCAAACAGCAGACTCCCAATCTGGTTGGGAATGCCGAAAAGTTCATTCATCAAACGCCCACTTCCCGCCATATACGCAATCAAAGCACCGGTACTATTGGCAAAAATGGAGATAAAGATAAACCACGATCCCACCTTTCCAACGTATTTGCGTGCTAGCCCACTCAGCTGATAATGTGCACGCGTCCGTAGTGAGGATTCAGCCACATAGAGCATCGTAATCGTGGTGATAATTCCGATCACAATTAACCAGAAAAAGAGGGGGATAAACCCTGAATTTCGCGATGCATAAGGAATCGCTAAAACGCCCGCACCGATATTGGTACCGACAATCATCGCAATGCCCTCTAACAGAGTGAGTTTTTTCGCGACAAGTGTCTCTGTTGCCTGATCGCTTGTCAGCTCTTTTTTAGACGTTTTTTTAGACGATATCACATCAGAATCTGCACGTGAAAATCCGCCAGACGGTTCCATAAAACCCTCTACGCTAGTAGAATTCATACTATTTTCCTCTCCTTATTCCTCGATGAGCTTCGTTTTTATTTTCAATAATATATTTGGATATTTTTATAATTGATCGCTTATTCGCATTTCCGAAGTCTCACGTAAATTACTCAATTGTTTTTGCTTATAATAAAATTTACGTCTTATTCGATAATATGGATTTCTACGATTCATGACAATTAGACAAAGATAATGAAATTTTTTACCCTTTCATACGATCGTATGAATATAATGGGGGTAATATCCATAATCGAAAAGGATTTCCATGCAATTGACCGTTCGTGATTTAGTTGAAATGCCTCAACTGAAAATACGCCCAATAGCCGGAGAGAATGGGCTTGGTCGCACTATCGAGTGGGCGCATACTTCCGAGCTTGAAGACCCAAGCGCTTGGGTTTTACCCAACTATCTGATTATGACGACAGGGCTTGGCATTCCCAAACATCAAAAGAAACAGCACGATTATATTATGCGGTTAATTGATGCAGATTTAGCGGGACTGATGATTTCAGATGAGATGAACGCGCCCGATAACCTTTCAAAACTGATTAAAATCGCCGATGCACACGATTTTCCTGTCCTTTTTATTAACTATCACGTCCCCTTTATTGAGGTGGCTAAAATTATTATTGAGGCCAATAAAGGGAAAAAAGATGCGGTTAATAACGCACTCGTCAACCTTTTATACGATCATACGAAAGAACTGATTAAAGAGCATGATATCAATGCGCTATTAGAGCGGGTTAGTGTTCTTTTAAACCTACCCATCTATCTGATGGATCCCATCGATCCGACAATTCCCCTCTTTAATTTAGCGCCCCTTCCTGAGAGTGTCCTCACGACCATCAAGGAAACTCCCTTAACGCTAAAAGAGGTTCAGAAAATCTATCAACCCTCAGCGCCGACACTTCACATGATTCCGCTACAAGCGCAAGATCTATTGCTTATCGTGATCGATAATTCCATCAATCATGAGCTGATGCAAAATCTTGCCATGCTCTTTAGCCTCTGCCTTGAAAATCGTAAAGAGACCTGTTATCAGCGCTTTAGACTCAGCAGTGATTTCCTCGATGATATTTTAAATGAGCGTGTAAGTAGCGCCTATATCGAACAGAAATTGCCTAACTTTAAGATCGATATGGAGCAGACGCCTTGCTACGCCGTTATTACAACCCTCGAGGCCGATCATCATTATCTAAAACAATTCTTTAAATATAATGTCTCGGGAATGGCACTTTTAAAAAAAGGACGACTCTTTCTCATTACTGAAGCGCCGCATATCGACACCTTGACCCGCCTCTTTGCGCAACTTGGCATTAGCGATCCGATTGTTGAAATTAAGCGGATTCATGATGCTTTTCAAGAGGCGATGCTTGCTTATAAAAATAGCTCGCCGGAATACCCCATCCAACACTATTCCAATCAAAATTACGCAACGCATACCCTCCCTCGAAGTCTTGAAGAGGCCGAACGCATATTTGAATTTAATTTGGGCGCACTCTATGAACAAGATCAGAGCAAAAATACGCGCTACTTGCATACACTAAAAGCCTTTTTAGAAAATGATCGCGCTTGGGAAAAGACCGCGAATCAGCTCCATATTCATAAGCAGACGCTGGTCTATCGCATCCATAAAGTTGAAGAGATTACCGGACGAAAGCTCAATTCAACCGCCGATGTTGTGGAACTTTGGATGGCGCTAAAGGCGGGAGAGATTTTAGGACATATCATCGAGTAATCGAATTATTGAACATACAGTCACAGCCCGATACCCTGTCACTCTATTGTTAAAAATAATCTGTTATCGTAAATAATGGTTAATTGCATTAAAGTAAATTCAATGGACGCTCATTCAGTGAGATGCTTTAATGACATGATAATAAAAATGATGTCAATAACGATCATAATGGAGAGGATTGAATGATGGTGCCCCGTGTGAAAAAGTCGCTTTTAACTCTTGCGTTGTCGATGTTGATTCCGCTTTCGCTGTCGCCGGTATTGGCTGAATCGACGCTACCTGACGAGAATCAGCCCATCGAGACTCTGCTTAAAGATAATCTTTATCTGCATGGCATTGCGCTCAATTTTCCTGGGGATCATTATTTAGAGATTGGTGAAAACCTGGTACGCCACAATGCACTTATCGGCAATAAATCTAGCCAAAATGATGCTGATCAGCGCGATAGTTGGGAAACGGGAAACGCGCCTAAATTTAAATCGATTCATGATTATCTGCCTGAAAATGGCGCGCTTTTGCATTTTAATCGCTACATTGAAAAAGATGGCGCGGCCTATACAATCGAAGAGATTACGCCTTGCCGGGTTTATCCGGTGACGGGATGTTTGGAAACGCTTAACGCCCGTCAGCCGATCATTAATACTCTGATCAATAATAATGAAACGCTACTGCAACGCTTTAAAACACTCCGCGAGGAGAGCGAGCACAACACCGTTTTAATCCCCGATACGCCGATCGCGCTTGCCTATATTCCCTTTAATAATCATCAATTGATGATCGACCTGTTTCATCTTGAACTCTCCAATATGGCGCTCGATTTTAGTCGCTACCACAGCGCAAATCAGCAACAAAATGCACTGCATACGCTGCAATCGCTCGATCATTTTATTGAGCTTCTCACCGAATCAAAACAATCCCCGCTCTTAGTCGATCTGATGGTGAGCGTTTCGCTTCGCCAATCCCTTGATCAGACGCTCGATGCGTTACTGTCCGAAAATGCGCTAGACCCTATTCTTAACGATCCGGCGCTTGAAGCGATTTTTGAATTGCAAGAACGCCTCGATATTCTCGAAACGCTCACAAAAGCCGTTTCCTTTGAGCTCACCGAACGGGCGCGCTATGAAACGGAATTTTGGTCCACCGCGCTCTTTGACCCGATTAGCGATGGCATGGATGAAAAAACCTTAGAAACGATGACGCTTGAAGAACTCTTTACCCTGCAAAAACCCAAAATTGAGGAGCTGATCGAGCTCATCGGCACGCCCAATACCTTTGATGTGGAGCTATTGCAACGTAAAAATGAAGCCACTCGCTCCCTTCGAGAGATGCGCGATATGATCGAGATGTTTGAGAAAAGTCCGCTCTATGAGACGCTTAAAACCATGCCTTTTAGCAATGCTCGCGCCTACTATTTTGATGAGGTGAATGAGTATATCGCGCTTTTAAATCACGATTCACTCCTCAATCCGAGTGAAAAGATGATTGCCCTGCAAACGCGCTTAAATAACCCCTTTGATCAGCGTTATTACACGCAATTAATTGTGCAACATAACTATCATAAATTGCTGCGCCTTAAATATCTCATCGCGAAAAATCGTATTCAAGACCGCGATATTGAAGCTTTTTTACAGCGAGAAAAACGCCGTGCCATCAATAGTATTACCAATCAACCGTTTGTTTGGAACCCCAAAACGCGCACAATTTCAACGGATAATCCGATCGACCTGAAATTATTACCCGCACCTTTAAATAAGAGTGAAACGGCACTAAGTAAGCTCCAAATCACTCTGCCGAAAGTGAAACGCATGGTCAAAAATCGCCGGCGCTAAAATAGAAAGGAGGCCCTTAATGGAGTCGCCAGAAAACATTAAGAGCCTCAAGAGATATCTCTGACATTTGATATGGAGTGTGCAGAGATCATGGGGGAACGGGTTTGAACGGCCGGTTATTAGCCGTTCAATCAAGATCGATAACGATCAAATAAGTTTAAGTTAATTGGTTTTTACCACGGTGATGGTCCAAGCGGCATCTCCGATTTGGGCATACTCGGTGACATCATGCCCCGCTTCTGCTGCCCAGCGCGGAATCGCTTCGGTCCCTTGAGTACAATCAAATTCAATGCGAAGCGCGTCGCCAATCTCAAGCTCCGCCATCTTCTCTTTCGCTTCAATCAGCGGGAAAGGACAGACAAGTCCAAGGGATTTAAGTTCGTAAAGTGCCATAATGGATCTCCTAAATGGGTATAAATTATAAAATGATGAATGGGTGATGTAATTTGATTTAGTTGGTAACGGATGCTGCGTTTAATGCGGGTTGCTTGTTTAAGCCTTTTTTACTTCCGGCTTTTTTGCGCGGTCTCACATAGACAAAGTAAGAGGCGATCCAGACACCGATGATGGTGAAAACAAGTCCGCTCCAGCCCTGCCAGGTCATAATGGCAGTATTGGTTAGGCCATTTCCGATGGTGCATCCGCCAGCAAAACTTGCGCCAATACCCATTAATATGCCGCCTGTTGCGCTTGAGATTAAGATCTCACTACTGGGGACGCGCCATTTAAATTCTCGACTGCCTTTCGCAGCGATAAATGAGCCCACAAAGATGCCAAGAACTAAAAAGACCCCCCAATCGATCACGCCTAAATCGCCCGTGACTAAAAATCGAATAATATTCGCGGAGGGCGTTGTAATGCCGAGCCCGCCATTTCGCCCGCTTGCCGTGCTTAAAGGCCACGCCACAAGTGCGATCAATCCAATCACCGCACCGGCCACAAAGGGATGCCAACGCTTTTCAAATAAAAGGTGCGCGATACCGCTCTTTTTCGGGGGAAGTGAAGGGATTTTTACTTTTGGTTTACGCAGATGTTTCACTGTGAAAAACCCAGTCACCGCCACTAGAATCGCAATCAACAGACCTTGAGAGAGCCCTACCGTTTCAGCAACAGAGTTATTGACAACGCCCACCGAAACAATCTCGCTATAGACTCCTTTTAATGCACCATATTTGGTAATCGCCGCAAAGATCATATAGAAAAAGAGTGCGATCCAACTGCCGATTAATCCTTCTGCCGCGCGATACCACGTTCCGGTGGCGCACCCGCCAGCTAAGACGATGCCGATGCCGAAAAGAAGACTTCCACCGATCGATCCTAAGAGGGAAAATGTCCCCACTTTAGGGGTTAAATGGCCCGTTTGCACGAGCGCATAAACGCCGACGGCCTGCACTGAAATGGCGATTAAAAATGCGTAGAGCATGGTATTATTTCGCGTTAGATAGATGTCGCGAAAGCCGCCCGTCATACAAAATCGAGCCCGCTGTAAAATAAAGCCGAAAACAATTCCTATAAATAGCCCAGTGATCACGATGATCCTCCTTTTTTAGGCACAATCGTCCACTCACGGAAATCATAGCCGCGCAAAAATGCCCTCGGAGTTACAAAGATGGCGCGTTAAAGTCGTGATGGCAAACTGCCTAGATCACAGACCATAAAGCAACATCCAAGCGTAACGCCGATGCATGCGCAGATATCATCGTGAATAAAACGATCGATTAATCTGAAATATAAAATGTAATTATTTGGAAAATGGAGTCTAAATGCGGTTAGGGATTAACAACACATCATCATGGAACAGCAACACATACACATCGCCGCACGCACATTGAAAGTGGTGGTCGAAACGATGGTTTTTTGTACGTTTTGCGTAGCCATGACTACTCCTAATTGAGAGTGTGAATAATATAGTGTGTAACAAATGGTAATGGGATGTAAAAAGTTTCTAATTTTTTGTAATGATTCTTCCATTACCGCCGAATCACTGAGTATTAGTTTTAACACCCCGAAAATGGAAAAGCAAGCCCCTTTTTGAAACTATTTTAGTTAAAAGTTTTGTATAATCAATGACCTTTATCGATCTAAAGATATATTGTCTTTTTGTGAGATGTTTTTTAGATGGCTTTTGACGCAATAAAATATCCCCATTATGGCCGTTTAAATCAACATTGTGCAGCGCACATTCACCTGACAAAATAATTTACCATCATTCGCCTCGAGAAGTCAGACAACTTGCCCCAAAATTTGTATAATGGAAGGCTTGTAAGATTTTTTATTAATCTCGTTTGACTACAAAGGATCGTTTAAAGATGAAGCCAACGTATCAACCCTCTGCCATTGAAGCGGCTGCCCAGGCGTACTGGGAAGAGAATCAATCCTTCATTACCAAAGATAAGACCGATAAACCCAATTATTACTGTTTATCGATGTTCCCCTACCCGTCCGGGCGACTGCACATGGGGCACGTGCGTAACTACACAATCGGGGATGTGATTAGCCGTTATAAAATGATGAAGGGCTTCAACGTGATGCAACCAATCGGTTGGGACTCGTTCGGAATGCCTGCTGAAAATGCGGCGATCGACAACCAAGTGGCACCCTATGCATGGACCAATAAAAACATTGTCTATATGCGTCGCCAATTTAAAGAACTCGGCTTTGGGTTCGATTGGTCACGGGAATTTTCAACCTGTGATCCTGAATATTATCGTTGGGAGCAGTGGTTTTTTCTCAAACTCTACGAAAAAGGCATCATCTACCGTAAAAACGGCATTGTAAACTGGGACCCTGTGGATCAAACCGTCCTTGCAAACGAGCAGGTAATTAACGGTCGTGGCTGGCGTTCGGATGCGCTGGTTGAGCGTCGTGAAATCCCGATGTACTACTTCAAAATTACCGATTTTGCTGACGAGCTGTTAGAAGATCTTGATATTCTAAAAGGCGGCTGGCCTGAGCAAGTGCGCACCATGCAAGCGAACTGGATCGGTAAATCTGAAGGGATGGAGGTGACTTTCACCTACGAAGGCGGTCAATTTAACGTCTTCACCACCCGCCCTGATACCTTAATGGGAGTGACCTATGTCGCCGTTGCACCAGAGCACCCGATCGCAACAAAAGCCGCTGAAACCAATCCTGCATTAAAAGAATTTATCCAAGAGTGCCAAAAAACCGGTACTTCAGAAGCGGACTTTGCAACGCAAGAAGCGAAAGGCATGAACTCAGGCTTTTTTGCAACGCACCCGATTACCGGTGAAAAAGTGCAAATCTGGGTCGCGAACTATGTCTTAATGGCCTACGGTGACGGCGCGGTGATGGCGGTTCCTGCTCACGATGAGCGTGACTTTGGCTTTGCCCATAAATACGGTTTACCCATTAAACCTGTGATCGATTGCGGCGCAAAAGATACGAGCTACACCGTTTGGGAAGAGGCCTATGCCGCGCACGGAACGCTCATTGATTCGGGCGATTTCACTGGCTTAAATTTTGAAGAAGCTTTTGAGAAAATCGGCGCATTTTTACAAGAACGTAATCTTGGAAAACCAAGAACACAATATCGCCTTCGCGACTGGGGAATCTCACGTCAACGCTATTGGGGTTGCCCAATTCCGATCATCAACTGTGAGTGCTGTGGCCCGGTTCCTGTGCCCGAGCAAGATCTTCCGGTAGTGCTTCCAACGGACTGTATCCCCGATGGTTCAGGCAATCCGCTCAATAAACTCGATAGCTTTATCAATGTGGAGTGCCCGAAATGTGGTAAACCTGCAAAACGCGAAACTGACACCATGGATACCTTCGTGGAATCCTCATGGTATTACGCGCGCTTTGCTTCAAGTGATTACGATAAAGGCATGATCGATAGCGAACGCGCCGAAGCGTGGTTACCGGTTGATCAGTATATCGGCGGCGTTGAACATGCGATTTTGCATCTCCTCTATTCACGTTTCTTCCATAAATTGATGCGTAATGAAGGCCTTTTAGGCGACCCTGCCAAAGTGAGCCCCGAGCCCTTTAAAGCGCTATTAACCCAAGGCATGGTGGTCGCACCAACCTTCTATCGTCACACAAGCAAAGGCTATCAATGGTTTAACGTAAAAGATATCGAAACCGTTGAGAAAGATGGCGAAACGGTCTACCTCTACAAAGGCGATGGCGAGCCGGTGGTTTACGATGGTATCCAAAAAATGGGTAAATCGAAAAATAACGGCGTTGACCCTGAAGAGATCGTCAATAAATATGGAGCGGACGTATCGCGCCTCTTTATGATGTTTACCTCACCTCCTGAGCAATCACTTGAATGGTCAAGTGCAGGGCTTGAAGGCGCTGAACGCTTCTTGAAACGCGTATGGAATTTTGCCTACGACAATCAAGACGTTTTAAAAGGTGACGTTTTAGATCTCTCCGCAATTGAAGACAAAAAAGCGAAAGAGATCCGCCGTGAGATTCATGGTGAGCTCAAAAAAGCGCTCTACGACTACGATCGTTTCCACTTTAATACCGTGGTATCGGCCAATATGATCATCTTAAATGCGCTCAATAAACTGGGCGATAGTGCTGATCATAATGCGGTCAAACAAGAGGGTTACAAAATTATGTTACGCCTCTTAAGCCCGATCGTGCCCCACTTGATTCATACCATTTGGTCATCACTTTATGGCGATGACATTCTTAACTACGACCTTCCGGAAGTCGATGAGAATGCCCTTGTTGCCGAGGAGATCAAATATATGGTTCAGGTGAACGGTAAACTCCGTGGCGAAATTATGGTGCCGGCAGAAAGTGCGAAAGAAGCAATCGAAAAAATGGCGCTTGAGAATGAAAACGCGCAGAAATTTATCGATGGCAAAGCGATCGCACGCGTCATTGTTGTTCCGAACCGCCTTGTTAACATTGTGGTGAAATAATCAATAATGCGTACGCTGCAATGCATACTCATTAGCTTAGGGTGGGGATTGATTTCCCCGCTCTTTGCCATTGAAGTCGAGAAAGAGGTGACCTATTACACGGTAACCCCAAATCCCGGTGAGGCGATTTTCGATAGCATCGTCCGTGACGCCCCGCTGTCGTCTCATCAATTTTTAAATGAAAAAAACGCCTCAACCTTGGGCGAATATCAACCGAAAGTGGAGTTTGAAACTCACTTTAACACCCATCTTTTTAAACGTTGTACCGTTTCCCGCGTGGACATTACGCTTCATTCCCATTTTTATCTACCGAAGCTCAACACGCATTACAACTACAGTTACAGCGTCACCAGCGATTTTAATCGCGAATATCGTAAAATTTTAGATCATGAAGAACATCATGAAGCGATCTATATCTTCTATCTCAAAGAGCTTAAAAAAGAGATCGAACGTTTAGGGCGAAAACGCCTGGCATGCGATGATCTATCGAGCCAAATTAAAGCGCTTGAAGACAAGACATTAAAGAAAATTGACGAGGAAAATCGCCTCTTTGATTGCCGTGAGTATGGCAAAAAAATGGGCTGGACGTTTTGCGATGCGCCTAAAAAGCGTCATCTATCAAATAAATTAAAGTCAGCTTAAAAAAAATTTATCGATATAAAACAATACTTAAAAATTTAGATATCAACGATTGATATATTTTATTGATGATTCGTGATACAACTAGAGAAGTGTCATGAAACCATGCTCTTAAAATAATAACGACAACCGCCATGAATGAAAAAGATTTAAAAATTTTAATAGAAATTGAAAAACATCGTAGCTTAACCACCGTTGCTGAAGTGCTCTATATGACTCAGCCGGCGCTCACCTATCGTCTTCAACAGATCGAGAAAAAGATGAACGCGAAGCTCTTTAACCGCGGCCGCTTAGGGATTCACCCAACGGTCGAGGGAGAGATTGTCGTGGAAGATGCGCGCAAAATTATGCAGCAATTTGATCATCTCCGCAGTAAGCTCGTGCAAATTCAATCGAAAATTAAAGGCACGATCCGCTTAGGCGTCGCCTCAACCTTCGGGCAATATCTAATGCCCGCGCTGCTAAAAGCGTTTTTAAAAGAATTCCCGAAAGTTAAAACCGAAATCACCACAGGCCTTAGCCGCGATCTTACTAAATATCTCAAAAATGGGGATATTCACGTCGCGATCTTACGAGGCGTCAATGATTGGGAAGATGAGAAAATGCTGATTTGTGAAGAGCCGCTCTATATCGCCTCACAAAATGCGATTGTGCTCTCTGAGCTTCCCCAACAACCTTCCATTGAATATAAAATGGACCGCTATCTCAAAGATATCGTCAATAATTGGTGGAAGATGCACTTTAAAGAACCGCCTTCGATCTTAATGCAGGTCGATACGCTTGAAACAAGTAAAGCGATGGCGAATTTAGGGCTTGGATATACCGTGCTCCCGGGCGTTTGCCTTCTTGATAATGAGACGCTTATTAAAGAGCCACTCAAAGATAAAAAAGGCAATAACATCACCCGTGAAACGTGGCTCTTTTATCATGAAGAGACGCTCAATTACCCAACGGTACGCGCCTTTGTAGAGTTTATGGATCGCTATCGCCACCATATTGAGAGCCTCCCGCTCTAATATTCAATTTAAGCCAATAAAAAACCTCTTAATTACCGGGATTTTAAAGCACCCGATCCATTAAGAGGTTTTATTTTATCTGCGAATGATCCGCTAATTATTCAGCGCGATTATTTACCAATCTCACTAAAATCCCACTCATTGAGCGCTTCAATGGCGAACCCGTCATGGTATTTTGCCGCTAATTGAAGCAGTTCATAAGCTTTATTGAGATCGCGCGGAACGCCTAAGCCTTTATAGTAGATATTCCCGAGCTTAAATTTCGCTAGCGCATGGTGCGTACCATCATCAATCTTGGTCAGATCGAAATAGTACGCCGCTTTCGAGTAGTTAATCGTCAGCCCATTTTGACCAAAATAGTAGGCATCGCCCGCTAAGTGCGCACAGTTGCTATCACCCTGCTTCGCGCCTAGATCAAAATAGTAGACCGCTTTTTCCATATCTTTTGCTTGACCATAATCGCCATCGCGATAGAGTCCGCCTAAATAATTATAGGCACTCGAATAACCGAGTTCGCCCGATTTTTCGAAATACGCCACCGCTTGGTCAAAATCAAATGGGGTAAAGCGTTTTTCAAGATAGACTCGCGCTAAATGATAATAATCACGCCCTTCACCGCTCTTTTCAGCGCTTTCAATGCGGGCATTCATATAAGCTTTATATTTTAAAAAGGGCGCTGCGTTACGGAATTTTTTCGCCGCTGCTTCAATCTCAGCCTGTTTTTCCTCATCGATCCGCGAGCGGAAATAAGGATCTTTCTCATTATTTAAAAGAGCGTAATAGTAAGCCGTTTCAAAGTCGTTCGCATCACGATAATGTTCCATTAAAACATGTGCGCCATCTTCATAATAATTATACTCAAACGCCTTTTCCCACCAAGCGGCTGTCAGTGCTTTCGCTTCGGGTGAATGGTCACGATATTCGCTAAAGTTTCTTGCAGCACGGTAAGCAAAGAGCTCTGCGGAATCGACGCCAAACCAGAGCGAATTTTCCGAGGTCATCGCGGCCTCTTTCGCCTCAAGGAGATGCAACCCCTTTTCATAATAGCTTGCTGCGAGCTCGAAGTTTTGCGGAAGCGTCTCATCGCCTTTTAAATAGAGTTCAGCTAAATAAGTGTAGACCGCATTATCATCCTCGATACCGGTAAAAACGCCCGCCGCTTTACGCCAGTTTTTCGCCAGATCATACGCGCCATTTTTATAGGCATCCGCAAGGTGATAGCACGCATCTTTGTTCTCAGCACCGCACTCTTTAAAAAGGAGGGCTTTCGCTTTTTCAAAGTTGGCCGGAACGCCTTCAATCTTTCCGCCGTAGAGTTTCATCAGCGATTCAAAGGCCTCTTTATCCTCTTCAAGTGCTTCAAGATAGAGCGTTTCAAGGAGCGTCTCACGCTCAGAAGCTGAGAGCGATTCATCGGTCATATAATAATTCCCGAGCGCCACTTTCGCACTCGCATCGCCGCGCTCAACCGCCTCTTTTAAAAGTTCAACATAACGCTCTTTTGCATTGTCCTCTTTTTCAAAGAATCGATCGGCATAGTCGCCGCCATAAAGTTCGGCAAGTAGATAGCTTGCCCGTCCACTTCCCTCTTGTTGCGCACTTTCAAGAAATCCGAGAGCATAGGTAAACTCAGGTTTTTGATACGCTTCTGAATAGCTACGAATCTCGTTAATGAGATATTCCGCATAATGAACACGCCCTTTCAAATCCCCTTCAAGCGCCGCTTTCACATCCTTTTCATAATGCTCCAGCATCTCGGTTGCATTATTATTGCCCGCTTGAGCCGCCTTTTGGAAAAGGGGGAGCGCTAACTCCCAATTAAACTCACCTAAATCGCCATTAATATAGATTTGCCCAAGGCGATAGAGTGCATCCGTATGCCCTTTTTCAATCGCTTTTTGATAATATTCGATCGCTTTTAACACATCGCTTTTTATGCCATAGCCAGAACTGTACCATATCGCCACCTGATAAATGCTCTCAAGCTCGCCGGCATCCGCCTTTTCAAGCGCTTGATCAAATTTATTAATGTTTGAGAGGTAGTAAGGAGCTACCGGAGAATTTATCGAATAACGCGATGCCACGCTAAACCATTTACGCGCTTCCTCACGATTATATTCAACCCCATTGCCCGCATAATAGCGCTCTGCTACTTCGCCCGCCGCTTCTTCATGCCCATTTTCAGCCGCTAATAGATAGTAGCGGAAACGCTCTGCTTGTGAAAGACGCCCATCATCATGGGAGCGATAATTCGCATAGCGAAATTGAGCATCCCGATGGCCTTTATCTGCCGCCTCTTTAATCAGCTCAAGCCCTTTTTCATCGCTGGTAAAGCCTTTTTTGCCAGACAAATGCCACTCGGCAAGCTCTAATGCGGCATCAAGATCACCGGCTTTATAACGCGCTTCTACGGCATCGACTTCTTCGAGCGCTTCATTGATGGTCACCAGATTTTTTTGCACGGAATCATAATATTTCCACTCAGGAGAGATCGATTCATACGCCGCTTTCGCTTTACGGTAATCTCTAAAACGATACTCCTCCTTAAAGTAGATCTCAGCGAGCTTCTCTTTTTCTTTGTCGCCGCCAAGCTCCGCCGCTCGTTGATACCAATGCAGCGCGCGATCAGGATTAAACTCAATCGAACGCCCAATGGTCCACTCGTTTTGGCGGTAGATTGACCCAAGCAGCGTCATCGATTCCACAACGCCTTTTTCCGCGGTTTTTTCTAAAATCGCGATCGCCTCATCAAAGGGAGCGCCTGTTTTAATCAATGCATACCCATAATAGTGCTCGGCCAAATCAGAGGTTTTTGCGAGCTCTTTTAATTTTTCAAGCGCTTTTGGCTGCTTTTTCCAATAGTAATAATTATAGAGCCACGCTAAATCCTCGGGCGTATCGCCTAATACTGAAAAAGCAAGCGTGAGATACTCAGGCTGCCCATTCCCGCGATAATGGGCATTATCAAGGAGCTTCTCGCGAATCGCTGCAATCTCTTTTGGATCACCCATCTCAACGATCACTTTATGATAGTAATAGTCCGCATCATAATACTCAGAACTGGCCTCTTTAAAGTAGGCTTTCGCTTTTGCTAAATCTTTTTCAACCACCACGCCGTCATAATAATCTTCACCAAGATAATAGTTCGCCGCCGTCACATCATACGCTAGCGCGGTGACAAAATAATCGTGGGCTTTTTGGCGATCTTTCTCAATGCCTTCAGCACCTTGTCGATAAATTTTACCAAGTCTGAGCGCTGTAAATCCCCGCACTTCTTCCGATTCAGGATTGGCTTTATCTAAAATTGATTCATAACGCGTGACGGCTTTTTTAAGATCATTCATCTCTTCAATTTTTGCAAGACGATATTCCGCATATCCCACAGGATCACCGACTTCAAGGGCCTTTTCATAGGCGGCTTTGGCAAGCTCAATATTATAAAGCACACCCTCTTCATCGGCATAAAGATCGCCTAAATTGAGATGGGCTTGACGCTGATGAGCATCGCTTTCTGACTGTTCTGCAATAATTCGCTCATACCACTTCACCGCTTGCGCCTGTGAATTTTTATCATGGTGCTCTTTTAAATAGGTATTGGCAACGAGAAATTGCGCCTCAACATCAGAAAGATCGGCCGCTTTTAACAGATAATTAAAGGCGCGTTTTTCATCATAATAATCAGAATAATAGGCGTTATGAATCTCTGCAAGCGAGCGTAATGCTCGGACAGATCCGCCCTCTGCCGCCTTTTCAAGATAGATAATTTGCTCATCGCCTTCAAGCGAATCGGCCACGTAAAAAAGCGCCGTCATATCGCCTAAATCCGCCGCTTTTTTATAATACTCGAGCGCAAGCGTCGTGTTTTCAGGCACAATCACGCCGGCACGATAAATATTCCCCAGCAGAATGATCGCTTCAAGATCATTGTTTGCGGCTTTCTCTTCGAGGGTTTGTAAGGTGTTCGCGATCTCTTCAGCTGAGAGCAGTGCGTCAATTTTTATCAGGGATGGGCTCGCCGGGTCCTCCATCAAGAAAAACTGCATGAAGTTTTCTTCAACAAACGCCTTATAATATTGCGCCTTCTCAGCATCCGCCTTAATGTCATGGCGACCTTCCGCATAGATCTCGGCAAGCACCATCGCGGGCATAATAAATTCATCGCTCAGCGCCGATTCTAGGTAAGCAATCCCTTTGGCAGAATCTTGTTTAAAATCGCCAAGCGGTGGCATGTCTTCTTGATCGCCAAAGTGCACCAATCCCAGTAACAGCGCCACCATTGGATGATTTTCTGCGTTTAGTTTTTCAAGGTGAGCAATCCCTTTTTTCGCATTTTTCGGGTAGAGATCATTGCCACTTTGTGAGATATCAAGATAGAGCACAGCAAGCAAAATCCCCGCTTGAGAAAGCCCCTCGTCGGCGGCTTTTTCTAAGCGTTCGAGCACCTTTTCAGGCTCATCAACCTGATTAAAATAATCGATCAGCGCGAGATTATAGGTCGCTTCAATCATCCCTTTCTCTTCGGCAATTAAAAACCATTTGCGCATCTTTTCCACGCCTTCAGCACTCGGCGAAACGTCCATTTCAAGCATGCCAAGCAAAAACGCACTTTTAGCATCGGTATCACCGTAAGGAAGAAGCGCTTCGTACGCCGCAGTCGTATCGCCGCTATAATAGGCATTGAGACCGTCGGCCATATCGGCAACGCCCATCTGCATGCTCGTCGCTAAGAAAAAAGATCCCACCAGCAGTGATAATCGGGTCCGCTTCATAATCCACCTTTATTATTCGATCAATTCATTATTTAATAAACTGTTAATCATACCGAAATAATAATTTAAACGGGGATAATAAACCTATTTTATTGATTAATAATAAAGCAACGTCTGATTTTTAAAAGAGGTGATGCATCGATTCAATCGGTATTGTGCTATTTTACGGTTCGTTGAATTAAGAAGACAATCGTTACGACTACACCAAAAATCATGACATAGTGAAAAAAATCGATGGACGCCATCAAAATTGCTTGTTGCTGTAATTGATTTTGCAGTTGTGTTAAAGCGGCATATTGCGCTTCATTGTCGGACATAGCATGAGAAAAAAGTGCTGTTAACTGATCGAGTGTACTAAGAAAATTAGGATTGAATGAATTAAAACTCTCTCCGACTTGACTAAAATGAATGGTCGTACGCCATTGCATAAATACGATCCCCCAAGAAACACCGATCGATAACGCCAATTGTGCAATAATATTTCGCAACTGCATCGCATGAGAAAAAAGCATATCATCCCCTCTTAAACTACGAAATCCTGCAGCAGTCACTGGTGACATAAAAAAGATCATATAAAAACCATTTGCCAAGAGCGCCGGTAAAATATGCCATGAAAGTGTTGCCTGTGGCGTTAAATTAGATAAACTCCAGCCATAAAAAGCGATACAGGCTCCCCCTACTAGAAGATATTTTTTAAGCATGGGCGATCGTTGAATATAGGTCGAAAATATTTTCCATGCGATAAATGCCGTACTAAAGCCAAATGACATATAGAGTCCAATCGAGGCCCATGAAAAATTCAATCCCTGCTGGAGCATGAGAGGTAACACATAATTAGAACTTGCTGTCACAATATAAAAAGCACTAGAAAAGAGAGTACTTAAAATAAAGAGCTTATTTTGAAATACGGGACGAATTTGCATTAATGGCTTATCCAGTTTTCGCGTGTGCAGGCGAAAAAAGAAGAGAATTAAAAAGATTAATGAGCCAAAAACCATCAATAACAGCATAAACGTATTACTGTAAAAGTTATAACTCGAGCGTCTAAATACATAGAAAAATGAAAATCCCCCTAAAAGTAGCAACATGAAGATCATTGGACTACTCTGAGTCATTCGATGTTTTGGTTGTACAATCTCATCGGGCAACGCAATGGTTGAAATCAACCAGGCTAACACCGAAAAAACAATCAATAAAATAAAGACCATATTCCAGCTATCATGCGTCACAACCAAAGATGCTAAAAATGGCGCACCAGCCATACCAAAGATCATACTCACAACGAAAAATCGGATCCCTACAAAACGTAAAACTCCCACTGGCAATAATAATGTAAGAAGACGCGCACTTGTCATAAACGAAGCACCGCCAAGCGCCATAATAGCTCGGCCAGCTAAAAAAGTATAAAATGAGTGACTAAAATAACAGACCAACGCCCCCATCATGAAAAAGCTCAATGCAATCTGTATATAACGCCGCCACCCCAACCGCTCTATCATCCAATGTTGCTTGGCGATCATAATAACTGCGATACTTGCATAGACAGCATTGATCAAGCCAAACTCTTCAGGGCTACTCCCAATCTCTCCCATAATGGGACGTGCTGCAAACGCGATCATTCCCGATTGAAGATATTCAATTATATTTAAAAAGAAGATCGTGATTAAAATCGCTTTAAAATGCGCAGGAGCTACGATTGATTGCGGTAATGACATAATTTATGGCTCAACGCATTGACTTTTTAAGTAGACAGTGTGCTGTTTTCGATAATAATTTGTTCAATTATTGCCTCCACATCTTGCGATCTCTGTTCAAAAAATGTTGTTTCGTAGATAGAGTTAGCACCATATGCGTTCAAGTTTTCGTCAATATTCAATGCGTTTCGTGTATTAACCGTTACCCTCATCGATACCCCCACTCTTAACGGATAAACCGCCACTTCTTCAGGATCAAGCCCAATACGAACCGGTACTCTCTGCACCACTTTAATCCAGTTCCCCGTTGCATTTTGCGCAGGTAAAAGAGCAAAAGCACTCCCTGTACCAGCATCGACACCTAACACCTTCCCATGAAACACCACACTGCGCCCATAGACATCAGACTTTAAGATAACAGCTTGCCCAGTGCGAATATGTCGTAGCTGAGATTCTTTAAAATTAGCATTCACCCATACATTATTAAGAGGCACTGTGGCCATTAAACTAGTGGCTGGAGTGATATGCTGTCCTAATTGAATATTCCGTTTAGTCACCATACCACTCACAGGGGCATAAACAGTTGTACGTGCCAATTGAATATAAGCTTCTCTAACACGGGTCATCGCACTTAATACCGATGGATGTGTCCGTACCTCAGTATTATCAATTAATGCAACCATTCCTTCCAATTCTTTTTGAGAGGCGATTAACATCGCTTCCGTACTCTCAAGTTCTTGCTTAGATTGTTGTAAGTCTTCATCGGAAATTGCATGGCTATTGACTAAAATCGATCGACGATTATATTCACTTTCAGCACGTTCAAATTCAGATTGACGCTGCTTAACAATCGCCTCTAATTGAGCTTTAAGAGCAAATTTATGGTGCAACTCACGCACCGCTTGAGCAAGACCTGCTTTAGCTTGCTCTAAATTGAGTTTCATATCTGTATCGCTCAACTCGATCAAAGGATCCCCTTGTTGAACTATATCGGTATTATCAACATAGATTGTGGCGACATTCCCAGATATTTGAGCATTAATAGTCACGATATCGCCATCGACATAAGCATCCTCCGTAGTAACATGATATTGACCAATCAAATACCACCAAGCACCACACACAAAAACAATAAAAAAAATAAAGACTGAAAAAATCGCCAATATATGCCGCCGACGTGTAATCAAATGATAACGAAACGCCCTTGATATCTGCTCGTTAACCTTCCTTTTTTTATTTTTTGCTTTTGTCATATGTCATACATTTCGTCAATAAATTACTCTTTTAGTAGACAATATAATACCTCTTTTTTATTACGCTCATGAAGAAAATTATTAATAATTTAATCAACTAAAAAGTGCCATGGCGCTACATTTAAATAGCAACTTTGACAATTTTTTTGAATAAAACAACTGATTAATTACTGAATAATCGATATCAAATTTACTAAAAATGATTGCTAACAATAACAATCTTGCGTAAGTCAACAAACTCTCTAAATCATCATTTAAAATATTTGAAACAATTGAACCATATCTGCTTTAAAATACCCTGCATAAATCCCAAGCATTAATAGGATTCGCGCCTTTTGTGGATTAAGATCTCGCGCAGGAATGAATAGATCCTCATAACTCTTGATCGCAACCACATACCCGCTGCCTACCCGTCTACTCATCACCAGCGCTATCCCCTGTTGTTGAGCCTTTTTAAGCGCCATCTCTTCTGCTTTTGAAACACGCCCCGCGCCCGTTCCCGCAACCACGATGCCCTGATAGTGAGTATTTAATAGCGCCTCAATCATCACACTCTCCGCCCCCGAATAGGAATAACTAATAGCGACTTTCGGGAGTTTAAGGGGCTTCCCATCAGCGCCTAAAAAAGGAAGGGTCGAGAACTTACTATTGAGTGTATGTCTCTTAGCCGGCGTTGCAGTAAAATGAGTCTCGTCATCTGGTTCAATCGATCCGATCGGACCTGTGCTTGGAGATTGAAAAGTTTCTAAATGATAGGTGGCGGTTTTAGTGACATCGCGGGCAGAATAGATCCGGTTATTCGCCACAACCAATACGCCTTTCCCGTGTGAGGAATCGCTCGCGGCAACTAAAAACGCATCATAAAGATTACTCAGCGCATCAGAACTTAGGTGGGTAAAGGGGCGTTGCGCGCCGGTTAATACCACCGGTTTATCACTCTTTAACGTTAGGTGGAGAAAATAGGCCGTCTCTTCCAAAGTATTGGTGCCGTGCGTGATTACAACGCCATCAAATCCATCATCATTTAACGCTCTATCGCAAGCCGTTTTCAGCATGATCCACTCATCGGTTCCCATCTCGGTACTGCTAATTCGCGCATAGTTTTTAACGGTAATGTCGTAGCGTATGCTCACCTCTGGAAGCGCCTTTAAAAAGTCTTCGCCAAGATAATGGCCCGAACGATATTGCGCCCGATCGAGCGGAGAGTGATGGTGCGCCGAAATCGTGCCGCCGGTAGTGATCAACAGCACTCTTTTCTTTGGATGTTTGTTGATAGTTGCTCTCATTACCCCTCCTGATCTGTGGTCTTTTCTTGGCGTTTTTCTACATTTTTTGATTATTCTCTATTATCTCAACCGATGTTAAAGATTCTTCAATTTCATTTACTATAATAGATATTATGCCGATTTATAGCTAACTTAAGAGGAAATAATCATGACGCGTAAAATTATTCTCGACTGCGATCCTGGCCACGATGATGCCATTGCCCTTCTGCTTGCCCATGGAAATCCCAATATCGAACTCCTTGCGGTGACCACCGTTGTGGGCAACCAAACCCTTGAAAAAGTGACGCGAAATGCGCGCTCCATTGCGAAAATTGCCAATATTACCGGCGTGCCTTTTGCCGCAGGATGTGTGCGTCCACTTGTCCGCGAGATTGAAATTGCACCAAGCGTTCATGGTGAATCGGGGCTTGATGGACCAGAACTTCCCGAGCCGGAATTGCCGCTTGATCCGCGTCACGCTGTTGATCTGATTATCGACACCATTATGAGTCATGAGCCAAAAACGGTGACGCTTGTGCCCACCGGCGGGCTCACCAATATCGCGATGGCGGTCCGCAAAGAGCCGCGCATTGTGGAGCGGGTGAAAGAGATTGTCCTTATGGGCGGTGGCTATCACGTTGGGAATTGGAGCGCCGTCGCTGAGTTTAATATCAAAATCGACCCAGAAGCGGCGCACATTGTCTTTAATGAAAAATGGCCGCTGACAATGGTGGGACTCGATCTAACGCATCAAGCGCTTGCAACGCCGGAAGTGGTGGAGAAAATCCGCGCGATCGGCACAAAGCCCGCTCAATTTGTGGTGGAATTATTAGAATGCTTTGGCAAAATGTATAAAAAAGCGCAAGGCTTTGACCATCCCCCTGTCCACGATCCATGCGCTGTGGCTTATGTGATCGACCCAAATGTAATGACAACGCGCAAAGTGCCCGTGGATATTGAACTGACCGGCACTTTAACCTTAGGCATGACTGTGGCCGATTTTAGAAATCCTCCCGAGCCCGATTGCCATACACAAGTGGCGGTCAAACTCGATCATGGCTATTTCTGGGATCTGATTGTCGATGCATTAGAGCGAATCGGTGAGGTGGATGCATGAGTCACGCCCCCGTTCATGAAAAATCCCAAAGCGTCGTGCCCTTAATGATCGCGCTTTTGGTCGCTTGTATGGCGTTCCAGCTCAATGCGAGTATGCTCAATCCGGTGCTCGTCACCATTACTGAAAGTTTAAATACCAATGAAGCGACGATCGGTTTAACGCAGACCGCCTTTTTTATGTCGGCGGCCCTCTTTTCAATCTTTGTGCCCCGATTAAGTGATATCGTTGGGCGCAAAAAGATGCTCTTTAGCCTGATTGCCATCACCACCATTGGCGGCGTTTTAGCGGCGATCACCCCTAACGTTGAGCTCTATTTTGTCGCGCGGATTATTCAAGGGGTATCCGGCCCCGTGGTGCCGCTTTGTCTATTGATGCTCCATCATGAAATTGATGACCCTAAACGCTACGGCATGCTGATGGGAATTGTTACCGCAGTTAATGGGGGCATTGCGGGAATTGATGCTTTTTTAGGTGGTTATATCGCCACAAACTTTGGCTTTCGTCCCGTTTTTTGGTTTATCGCTGCCGTTGGCATTATCGCACTCTTTTTTATTGCCAAAGGCACGCCTGAATCAAAACCTTCAAAGGGGCAACGCATGGATTGGAAAGGCGTCAGCTTTTTAGTGGCCTCACTTGCTGGATTTTTAATGGCGCTCAATCAAGCAGGAAAACTTGCCGATACCAACTGGGGCTTTATCGTGATCTCGATGATCATCGCCATTGTCGCCTTTATCCTCTTCCTCCGCACTGAAAAAAGCGAAGCTGAACCGCTCGTCACCATTCCCCATTTAAAACGCCGTTCAACGTGGGCGCTCCTTCTTACCACCATTCTCACCATGACCGGGATTTTTGCGGTGGTCAATGGACTTGCCGTTTCGCTGGCGCAAAATAGTGATTTTGGCTTTGGATTTACCGCTAATAAATCGGCTCTTCTTCTGCTAACCCCCTACGCACTTGTTGGCTGGGCGGTTGGGCCTTTTATGGGACGTTTAGCGCCTTCATTGGGCTATAATCGCATCCTTCGACTCGGGCTTTTAGGGAGTGCCATCGGCGTCTTTATTATGATGCAATACGGACTCTCTTCCTTCCCCGTTTTAGCCGGCATGACCTTCCTTTTAGGGATCACTTATGCAGGAACGGCCAATATTATCTTAAATGGTCTTGGCGTTGTGCTCTCCCCGAAAGAAAATCCGGGCTTTCTTCCCGGCATGAATGCAGCGGCGTTTCACCTTGGCGCGGGTTTAAGTTTTGCGCTTCTTCCAGCGGTGCAATTTCTCGCGGAGGATTCAATAGTAGGCTATTATAACGGTATGATGCTTGGGTTAATTATCACGATTGTGGCGTTTTTAGTCTCATTTATTATCCCGAGCCCTACCCTCGAATCAGACCCTGCAGCCTAAGGAGATTTCATGAAAAAAATTCTTGTAATTGGCTCCATTAACGTGGATTTAGTCTTTAATACCGAGCATCTTCCGCTCAAAGGGGAGACGCTGTTTGCCAAGCATTTTGAAACGCATTTCGGCGGAAAAGGGGCGAATCAAGCCTTTACTGCTGGTCGGCTTGGCGCGGATGTTGAGCTAATGGGCGTTGTGGGCGATGATGATTACGGGCGCACTTCAAAACACAATCTGCAGCATAATGGCTGTGTCGCCGTTGATCGTATTGCGATGACGGACAAATTCACAACGGGGATTGCCAACATTGTGGTCGCGAAAAATGGCGATAATCATATTATTGTCAACTCCGGGGCAAACTTTCACTTTGAGCCCGATTATATCGATACGATTAAAACGGTGATCGACGAAAAAGAGATCATTATCTTTCAACTTGAGATCCCGCTTGAGGTGGTTGAAGCGCTCGCGAAATATGCCAAAGACAATGGAAAAACGGTGATCTTAAATCCGGCGCCCGGGGCAAAACTCTCCGATGAGCTGCTTCAAAATACCGACTATTTAGTCCCGAATGAAACGGAGCTCGCGATTTTAAGTGGTCTTCCCACCAACACGCCCGAAAAGGCGATTGCTGCGGCGAAAATGTTGCAAAAAGCGCATAAAATTCCGGCACTCATTGTCACGCTTGGAGAGCATGGATCATACTTTGTCAAAGCCGATGAAGCCCTGCATATCCCCATTCATAAGGTCAATGCCGTTGATACCACGTGCGCGGGCGATAGCTATATTGGCGCATTTGCCTATATGCTGGCAAAAGGCGCTCCAACCCGTGAGGCGTTACAGTTTGCCGCGAAAGTCAGCGCTCTTGTAGTAACGAAAAAAGGCGCGCAATCATCGGTGCCCGCTCTATCGGAAGTGGAAGCATATTTTGGCGAAACCGCGTAACAGGTGTACTCATTAACCAGATAAAAATACAATCAATAAGTCAAAAATCCCTCATGAGACTTCCTCTGAGGGATTTTTTATACCGTTAAAAAAGCGAAAGTTGCAACTCGCTTGACAGCCCCTCTTTAGCCTGTTCCGCTAAAAACTCTGGCTTTTTAAGCGCGACCGAAAGCCGTTTTTGAATGGCACTAAACCGCTGCGCCCGTTGCATTAATGAAGCGCGAATTGCCCCTTCGGAGCTAAAGATAATCGCCTCTTTTTTCGCCCGGGTAAGCCCTGTATAGAAAAGCTCGGTACTTAAAAAGGCCGACTCATATTCGGCTAAAAAGAGTATCACCCGCTCAAATTCACTTCCCTGCGATTTATGCACCGTCATCGCAAAAGCGTGATTAAACTGCGGTAAGGAATGGATCGAAAAGGCGCGAAGTTCGTTATCAATTTCAAAAAATGCCCGTAGTCGCCCTTCCTCTTCTAAAATCAGCCCAATATCCCCATTAAAAAGTCCATATTCATAATCGTTTTCTTCAATCATAATGGCGAGCCCATGATAAAACGCCATATTGTAGGTGGTCGGAAAGAGCGTTTTAGCAATAAGGTGATTAAGGCGCTCGATTCCATAATCCCCGCGCCGCTGAATCGCTAATACGCGTGCGCTGTTAAACGCTGAAAAGATCGCTTGTTTCGTACTATTTGGGGCGAGAATGGCATCAAGATAGGGCTGATAAAAAGCGCGTAATTCCGTAGATAAGACGCTCTCTTCAATCGGGAGCGTGTGGTACCCAATCAGCGGATCATGGCTCGTTAAAATCCCCATCACATCACGAATTTTCTGCTGAGTATCAAAATAATTATGGGTATAAGTATTGATCCGTTTGGCCAATCGCCCCAGCGTCGAGGCATCATCAAACCGGTAACTTTTCTTTAACAAAGAGAAATAATTCGCCGGATAAATCTCCGAATTGACCGGAAGCGATACGCCCGTAAGCACCTCAATCGTTTGACTATGACGACTAGTATAATTTTCCGTAAAGGCAAGTTCACTCATAATCGAGCCTGCTTCAACCGAGGCAAGCTGATCTTTATCACCCAGGAAAATAATGCGCGCATGAGCGGGTAACGCCTCAATCAGATCCACAAAAAGCTGGAGATCGATCATCGACGCCTCATCGACAACAAGGAGATCAAGCGTCAACGGATTTTGCGCATGATAGCGTGTTTTTTTACTAATGGGATGAATCCCAAGCAGGCGGTGAATCGTATAACTTTCGCTCGGAATCTGCTTTAAGATATCGTTCTCAATCTCCGTTAATGCCTGCGCTTTTTGCTCATTAATCGATTCTGTTAATCGCGCTGCGGCCTTCCCTGTAGGCGCGGCTAACACCATTTTAAGTGGCGCTTGCCCGCTCTCTTTCGCCGCTTCCTGTAAAATCGCTAAAATCTTAAATACGGTCGTCGTTTTTCCGGTTCCAGGCCCACCAGAAATAACCGATAAATATTGAATCAAGCTATTAGCCGCCGCCACCTTTTGCCAATCGATCTCAGATTGTGCATCACTTGTGCTAAAATAACGGTCTAAAAGCCCTTGAAAACGTACTAAACGCTCCTCTGAAAATTGAGTATCCACCTGATGCTTTAGCACAAACTCAACGAGTTTCCCCTCTTGCTGATAATTTTTAGCAAGGTAAATACCCCACTCACTTTTTATCAATGCAGGACTCTCAAGCGCGATATCACGCCAATCGGTTTCTAGGGAGAGATTAGCCTCTTTTAACAGCTCAAATCCTAAGTTTCGCACCGTTTCATCAGGCTCTTCACTGAACCATTTTGCTGGTGCATTAAGATAATCAAACGTCGCGAGCGTATGCCCAAATCGATAGGCGCGACTGACCAATAGAGCAAGAAGCTGTAACTCTTTATTTTGCTCTCCAATCAGTTTTGCAAAATAATAATCGAGCTCAGAAAATACGCCGGCCTCCAAACCATAATTAACGGCAAATTGATTGGTTAGCATCGGTATTCTCCTTTTCAATATAGTGTTGTAATGCGTCTGTTAGCTCGCTTAAAAGCGCAACGGAATCGTGATCAACCGGAAGTAGTGCTACTTTTTTTGCCGCCCAACTTGATTTTACGCCCACCGCACTTGAATAAAAAACTTCCCCATTATCAAACCTATTTTTATGGATAAATCGATGCCCGCCACAACTCTCTTTCGTCAGCCCAATCACCGGAATTTTGCGCAATAGATAATCATAAAGATAGAGCCCAACGCCATATTGCCCCGAACGCGAGCGCTCATAAACACAATTATTAATTAAAATCACATCTATCTTAATCGACTTTGGAATCTGCTTTAAAATCGCAATTTTAACCGGCACTTCGCGCACAAATGAGCGCTGATCGCTCTGATCCTGTTGGCTAAATGTTGCGTAATAATACTCGCCACCGGATGGATTTTCCCAATCAGTGAAGAGTGTCCCGACTGCATAGGATCTATTTTGAAAATGCGCGGTAACCATAGCAAGAATTGTCTCTTTCATCATAATCAATCCTTACTTCGCATCAAAATAATCCATGATCTTTTCGATCACAGACCACGCCGGTTTATGATGATAAATACCATCGCCGCTCGCATCACCTCGCATTCCGCGCAAAAAGAGATAATAGATGCCACCAAAATCGGTTTCATAATTAAACTCAGGATGTTTAAGGCGCAAAAACTTCACCAGCGCCACGGTATAGAGCAGATATTGCCAATCATAATAGGCCTCATCCATCGCCGTTTGCATCGATTCTTGCTGATAATCCTCGCAAGATTCCCCTAAAAAGTTACTCTTATAGTCACAGATATAATATTTTCCTTGCCAGATAAAAGTAAGGTCAATAAACCCTTTTAGCATCCCCGTGAGCGCTTTAAATGTGAGCTTTGCCGGGCGTGTCCGCGTACGATTTTCCATCAAAAATTGATTGATCGGCTCTGGAGTAATATCGCGGCGAATGGGGAATAAAAATTCAAGCTCATTGGTGTGCTGATCGTTTGATAAAATCGTACCCAGCGTCATCATTTCATCGTCTTGATTTAATGGCGTTTGCAAGATTCCGACAAACCAATCTTTAAGATCAAGCGTTGCGCAATCGAGCTCATCGGCAAGAGATAGATAGAGCGGTGAGCGCTTAATCGCCTCGCTTAAAATCGCTTCATCACCGAGCTCAAGCGGTGAATAATTCTCTAAAAGATCGTGTAAGAATGTTCCGGCAACCGCCCCTTTCGGGAAATGAAGTTGCGCCTTTGGGAGCGGCGTTTGAATTTCGGTTTGATCGGGATTTTTCTCCTCCTGAATCGGCATCTCATCAAAACGTTCGTCCTGGAAATGGGTCACTTCCGCTTTATACGAAAGATGCGAAAAACTCGTAAAGCGCCAAATATTAGGAATATAGCGATTCATGCGGGCAGCGCTTAACTCAGGTTCTGCCGTTTTTTCTTCAAATACTCGATCTAAAATATGCTCAGGCACCTCAGTAATATCAATAATACCCGGCTTGATGAGCGTTTCAGGAAGCGTTGCATTTACCTCCGTTAACCCCAAAATTGAGCCGATCGCACTTTGATGCGTCACACTTGAACGCCGGGACATGAGATGGCTCGCAAAACCCACGCGACAATGGAATTTACTACGAGTCATCGCCACATATAAAAGGCGCACCGCTTCCGCAAATTCCTCATCTAAAATCTGCTCTTTAATCGTTTCCGATGGGGTAAAACTGTAGCGAATCCGCTCTTTTTCCTTATCATAATAGGAGACCGGATCGCGATAACTCACGGGGCTCACCGCAAATGGTAGATAAACAATGGGAAATTCAAGCCCTTTAGATTTATGATAGGTAAGAATTTTGATCGCCTCAAAATCACTCTCAAGCCGCTGGTGATAGACCTCTTCCGTCTCTCCGCGCTCGCGCTCCTCTTTAAACCACGCGAGTAACAACTCATCGGTTGCCATTTTTTGCGCTTGGAGCAATTCTGCAAGGTGGAAAAGATCGGTAATTAGGCGCTCACCATCGGGCAATACCCGCAAGCGCGCGAGTCGATCGCCCCGCATCATAAAATGACGTACCATTCCAAGTACACCAATTCGATCCCATAATTCTTTAAGCTCATGACGCTCTTCAAGCATCGCTTCATAACGCTCGGGATCGCTCATCACCTCAAAATACTCATCAAGCGACAATCCATACAAAAGTGAAGCAAAACTGCGCTTTGTTAAAGAAAAATCACGAAAATAGAGCAGACTTTCTAAGAAAAGCGCAAGCTCATCGGCCATTTCCGAATGAAATACATTGCTTCGATCCGAGAGATAGACCGCATTTAAATTTCGCTTAAAAAGCGCCTCTTTTAACACCCGAGCTTCATGAACACTGCGAACTAAAAAGGTAATATCTGCCGGAATAATTTTGCGTCGAGCCCCATTAGTTTCAATCTCACCATGATAGAGAAGCTCCACCACATCATCGGCAAAAAAGTTGGCATAAAACTCGGTATATTCCTCACGATTTACCTCTGCCGATAGATTAAAAAAGCGCATCCCCACCTCTTCATCTCCCTTTAAATAGAGATGTTCGGCTAGCGCTTTCTCAGGATACTTAACGGGATAAAAGGGAATGTTTTCCTCTAAAAAGGGATTGACTGATCCTTTAAAAAAGTGGTTCACACCCTCAATCATCTTCGAGGAGGAACGATAGTTAGTATCGAGTGTATAGTGAAGATCGACACCTTTTTTAGCACTGAGATAGGCATAAATATCAGCGCCACGGAATTTATAGATCGATTGTTTCGGGTCCCCGATCATGATAAAGGGGATCTGGTTCGCCTCACCAAATAGAGTCTGGAAAATTGAGAGCTGATAATAGTCCGTATCTTGAAACTCATCGATCATCACCGCTTGATATTGTTCGCGCACATGGGCTAAAAGCCGCTCTGGACGTTTTGCGAGCACGCCATCGAGTTTAATTAAAATATCATCAAAGTTGAGCTCGCCCGCATCATGTTTAAGCACCTCAAATTCATTATAAACCCGATACGCCGCATAGAGTTTAAGCCGTTTTTCGAGATTAAAGGCATGGGCAAACGCTAAAAACTGATCAACTAAATTAAAAAGCGGATGCTCAGGAGGCGTGCCCCCTGTTTTCGTCTTCTCATACAATGCCTCTTGAGAAAAACGCGATAGTTCATCTGGATAATTAAACCCTGCTTCATTACAGAAATCGGAGACTTTATTAGCCCAATTAGGCAGGTTTTTTGCGGAATAGCTGCGCTTATCAATGCCCGAGGATTGAATAATCGCAACGGCCTCTGCCCCAAAGGTTTTCCAACTCTCTTTAAGCGTCGCCATCTTCGTTTGATATTCGTGAAGACCGGCATCAAGCGCCTCAAACGAGGTGATTAAATTGGGCTCATCTTCAAACAACTTTGGATTTTGAATATAAGGGCGCACCGTTCCTAAGAGCGATTTACTCTTTGCAAAAGGGAGCGCATCCATTCGATTCGCAACGGGCTCGCCAAAATAATCAAGAACACATGCCACAAGTTCAGGATTAAACCGATAAAAATCTTTACGCCATACAATGCGGCAACTCTCTTCAAGCAGGTCATTGAGCTCGCTATTTAGCTCAAATTCAAACTCAAGTCCTGTCGCTAAGGCACTTTGACTTAAAATTCGCTGACAAAATCCATGAATTGTGAAAATTGCCGCCTGATCAATCGTACGCTCAGCTTCAATTAAACGAAGAATCGCTTCTCTTCGGGCCGCTTCATCAAAAAGAAAAGGCTCAAGCAGTGTAACGAGCGTCTCATCAAAGGCCTCAACTTCTTGCGAGATTAAACACTCTTTACTCTCAACAATACGCTTAAAAATTCGCTCTTTTAATTCAGCCGTAGCGGCATTCGTGAAGGTAACAATCAGTAGCTCTTCAAGCTTTAATGGACGCTCTTTTTCGGTCAGCCCAAGTAAAAATCGAAGCACAAGTGAGGTGATCGTATAGGTTTTTCCTGTCCCTGCCGACGCCTCAATCAATATATTGCCCTCAAGCGATGCCTCGAGTGCATTTAAAATAATGGGTTGCTGTTTCATAGAACGATTATACAAGATAACTTTGTGAGATGTGAGGATTAGCCTATTTTACAAGAAAATAAAAAAGCCTCCAACGGTTGTTGCAGGCTCTCTAAATTAAGGATTAATCTCTATCCATTATTTATCCGTGCGATAAATCTTATCACCACTCATTTTCTGCCCCCAAGGTAAGTTGGAATTTTGCCAACCATTTTGCAAGCGAAATCCCTTCTGCTCACCCTCTTTAATCACATCCCCTTGGAAACCATTAATCACGTAGTGTGCATTGTTAAAGCCTGCTTCGCGAAGCACATCCGCACTTGGCTTACCGCGCTCACTTCCTGAACGGCACATCGTTACAACCATCGTATCTTTTGAAAGACCACGAGCGGTTAACGCCTCTTCAACTTGCTCTGCAAAATCGGTATTTTTATTGAGTTGAAACACGCCCTTTTCATCATTCCAACTGTTGCGATCAACCGTCATAAAGGGAATGTTTAGATCGACAACATCGGTGCTTCCAACGAACATGATTTCAACAGGATCACGGACATCAATGAATAAAACCGCCGTTTCATTTTTTGTCTTTAACTCATAGACCTCTTGTGCCGTCATACCAATATCATCAGCTGCAAAACCCCAAGAAGCCACTAATAACAGACTCGACATTAATAATTTTTTCATAGTGCTAAATCTCATTTTTATAATTAATCAGACCAAAACATTATTTTATCAAATATTCTGTTTTTTAATATATTAAAACTTGATTTTGAGAGCAGATGAGAGATAAATAGACAAATTATAAACTTCAAATCTGCCCTCCATCGCTTCCAGACTCTCATTTCCCGCAGGCAAAGAAAAAGCCTCTAGCTGTGTTAGCTGTGT